>BOBG01000073.1 GCA_026002265.1 Spirochaetia bacterium | reverse complement strand
CTCTTTCATTTACTGCGACACATTATCAGGAAGAGCTTTCATTTTCTGTTTCAGTTCCAAAAGCATAATATCTGCTGAAGAATTGGACGATTCAAGCTCGGCAAATTGCCGGTCGAGCGTTGTTGTGGACGAATTTTCGAGTTCCGCAGTAGCGTCAGCTTCGGCTTCGAGCTGATCCACTTTAGCTGCCATCCGGTCGAATGCCTCAAACGCGGTCCGGCTTCCGGCCAGCGAAGAAACAGTTGTCTGAATCTTTTGCTGTGCCTCTGCACGTTTTGCCCGGGCGATAAGGAGATTCTTTTTACGCTGGGCTTCTTCAATTTTATTCTGGAGTCCGCGGAGTGCGTCTTTCAACTTATCAACTGAGGCTTTTTGTGCATCCCATTGTTTTTTGTACTCAGTGTAGGCGCTGTCAAAACTCTGTTTCCGGAGCAGCGCTTCTTTTGCAAGATCGTCCCGGCCGCCTTGAACCGCAAGCATCGCCTTGCGCTCCCATTCTTTGGCCTGAGTCGCCTGATCGTCAGCCGCACGTTCCAGCTTTTTTTCGTCCGCGATGGCCATTGCAACTGATTTTTTTGCCTCGACAAGCTGTTCACTCATTTCAACGATGAGTTGGTTGAGCATTTTCTCCGGATTTTCCGCTTTACCGATAGCATCATTTACATTGGACGCAACGAGAGTTTTAAATTTTGAAAAAATTCCCATGATTTCCTCCCATTCCTACTGCCGGTACTTTGAAAGTACCGGATAATGCTGGGCGAGTGCCAAACTGAACGCATCTAATGTTGCCCTAAATTCTGAACAATCCATCGTTTCATATTCGAGCGTGTCAATCAGTACAATTTGATCGCCTTCCAACGCATACGCACCATGTACAACATCGGTGGCGTTCAGCTCAAGCAGCTTCGTAAATAATTCCAACCGGTTTTCGGCCGGAGCTTTCATAACAACTGTCCGGACAATGACAAGGGAACTCACAAAAGCAATAGCCACATCACGAATCTCATGTTCCTCGTCATCAACAAGCCACACATCGTGACCTTCATCTTTCCGGTAACTCAAAGTAAGATCTATGAGATACTGCTCGATCTTATTATCAGCCATATAGTCTGCCTTATAAAACTTAACAAACCTACTCACTGTTGCAGAGTAATGGTTTGAAGTTTACTTACTGCTTCCTTCATCTGCCGATGCTTTTCTATACTAGTTTCACTAATAACTATTAGCGCTTGTATATCCACAGTCTTTCCGCCAACGGCGGACTTATAGTACCCGCATTTTGGACACCGATAAACCCGATGTATCATCTTCGCACTGCCGCTTGATATGTGAGGGAAACTCTCGGTTATAGCATGATTGCAGCCGTCATTGCTACAACTATTTTCCACCAAACTTAACTTTTTTGGTAAATTGATATACTTGAATAAAAAATCAATACTTAATATTCACCTCCTCAAAAAAAATTCAACAGAGCCGTACCCGTCCGGTCGGCTCAAGAGTCAACGCTGCTTTACACCATGAGCACCGGAAGTCTCCGGGTTTATGGATCCGCACTTTTTGCACACACCGGGGACAGATGATGATCACCGGAAATAGGGCCGGTTCCTGTCTATCGGTACCGGCGTTGATCACATGAATTGCCCGGTCAAAACTATCCTCAAACTGAAAGGTAGTAGAAAATCCTAAAAGTTGAAATACCTGCCGGACCTTTTGCTGTACATTAACAAAAACCAACTGGCCTTTCCGGGTTTTAATCGATTTAAGGAGTTGAGCAAATGCACTTACGCCGGTTGAAGAAACGGATTGAAGCTGTGCACACTGCACAATGAGCCGGACATAGCCGGCTTTAACAATTTTAGTGAGGCGTTTTTGCAAGAGTTCAGAGTTATCAGTATCAATATAACCGGAAAGTGAAATGTACAGCCCATGTTCAACTTCCCGGATGACCCGTAATTCGATGTGAAGATTTTCATCATAGTTATCATCAAATTCCGGCACCAATGCATCATTTGTAGTCACATGGAAAGTGTATGTGTTTGTTGCATTTTTGTCAAATGTTAATCATTTTCCCATAGTTTTTAAAAACGCATTTTTAGAATGTTCGATAATTGTTTCGTCAACACAGTAGGCAAACCTGACCCACCCAGGACTTCCAAAACCGGTTCCGGGCACTCCCAAGATCAGATTCTGCTTTAACCGTTCCACAAAAGCTTTATCGTCAGCATCCGGCGCTTTACAGAAAAGATAAAAGGCACCATCCGGCTGTGCATATTCGATTCCGGCCGCATCTAACACCTTTTTGAACGCGGCGAGCCGGCGCGCATAAACGCTAGTATCAACTCGGGCTTCGGTTAATTCTGCGACAATCCTCTGCATGAGTGCCGGCGCGTTGGTAAAACCGAGTACTCGGGTCGAATGAATGAGCGCATTTACCACAGTTTCTTTGTCAGCAATTGTCGGCGACACCGCAATATACCCGATCCGTTCACCCGGAAGCGACAGATTTTTGGAATAAGAATTTATCACAATCGATTCATCGTACACAGCAAGAACCGGCGGTACAACTCCATTGTACACAATCTCCCGGTACGGTTCATCTGCAATAAGATACGGATAGCGTCCGCACTGTTTTCCGTGGTTGCACAGACAATCGGCAAGTGCGGCAAGTGTAGCAGCCGGATAGACTCTACCGGTTGGGTTGTGCGGAGAATTGATCAAAACCCCGGCTGTTTTTGGAGAAAGGCGGGACTGAATGGCTTGAACATCAAGGTTAAAATCCGGCAATGTATCAACCGGAACGAGTGTTCCGCCATGGTTTTCCACATAGGACCGGTATTCCACAAAATAGGGCCGGGAAACGATGATTTCATCACCCGGATTCAAAATAGATTTAAAAACCACATTGAGTCCGCCAGCCGCCCCGACTGACATTATAATATGATCGGCATCCAGCGTAACGTTGTGCTCTCTACCGGCTTTGCACGCTAAAGCCTCACGGACAGCCGGATACCCGGCGTTTTGCATATAGCTATGAGAACCCTTTGGATCCTCCTGAGCACATTTCAAAAAAACCGCATGAAAGGCCGGCGGCGGTTCTACATCAGGATTCCCCAAAGAAAAATCAAACACATTCTCCGCACCGTACAATTTTTTGAGCCGATTGCCCTCTTCAAACATTTTCCGGATCAGAGATGAAGACCTAAGCGATTCCTTAATACTAGTTGCAACTGGCACAGCAAGCCTCCACCGGAATAATACCAAACCAAAAATATCCTATGAATGATAGAAAAATTTGTCAATCACTTTTAGACATTTTTTCCGGTTTTCCAGATGCCGTAGAATAGGTATGGAAAAAAGTAGGAGCTGTTTTTTCAAAAAATACTTGACAAAAAATTCTGGTATCAGTAAACTAAAATTGTACGTTATAGCCGGTTGACAAAGTGAAATGGTAGCTACCGGCTTGACAAAAAATTCCGGCTGTGCTATTGTCATCTGTGTATGGTGGATGTAGCTCAGCGGTAGAGTTCCAGATTGTGGATCTGGCCGTCGCGGGTTCAAACCCCGTCATCCACCCATTTTTGTGCGTTCGTAGCTCAGCTGGATAGAGCGACGGACTTCGAATCCGTAGGCCGCAGGTTCGAGTCCTGTCGGACGCAGAAGCGGTCCTTTTTATGTAGCGGGCCGCTAGCTCAGCTGGTAGAGCAGCAGACTCTTAATCTGCGGGTCCTGAGTTCGATCCTCGGGCGGCTCATGTTTTTATGCGGGAATAGCTCAGTGGTAGAGCGCGACCTTGCCAAGGTCGATGTCGCGGGTCCGACTCCCGTTTCCCGCTCGATAGCGTCCAAGTGGACGCTATTTTTTTTGCTGCCACAAACCCACTCAGTTGCAGTGTACCAAATATCAATATCTACTTGTGTTCTCCATTTTTTTAACTTTTATCCGGAATTCTGCACGTTTCAACGCGGCGCGGGCCAGATCGGTTTCAAACCGGAGAGAAGAATCCTTGATACGTGCTTCAGCACTTTTCTTTGCTGCTTCACTCCTCTCAAGATCAATTTCCTCGGGCCATTCCGCAGCATCAACCAAGAGAATCGTGTTGTGACCTTTTACTTCCAGCATACCTTCTGAAATAAATGCGGTCCGCCATGTTCCGGTTTTATCCTTTATTTTTAAAATACCAGTTTGAACCGGTGCAATAAAAAAGGAATGATTCGCATAAACAGCAATTTCTCCATCAATGAGCGTCAAAATGATGACCTCAACTTTATCCGCATAAAAGGGCCGGTGCGGAGTATGAACTTGAAAAGGATAAGTCATTTTTTCTGCCTTATAAAACTTACTTACTGCTTCTTTTATCTGCCGATGCTTGTATATCCGCAGTCTTTCCGCCAACGGCGGACTTTGGGCGAGCCGCCCGTACTATAATATTCGCAACATTCAAACCTATGGTTCGACTGATTCACCAACTAGGATTGGGCTTTAGGCCACCTTCAGTAAAGCATAATTATAGAAAAAAATTCAACTGCTATAGATGGGAAGATAAAGTTTCCGGATTCCACTCTTTATATTCCGGAACCAAAAAGGGAGTGAAACAGCAATCAGTTTGGATAACTAATGGTAGGGCGTTGATAAAACAATGCCGGTAATTGTTAAATAAATCCATGGGATAAAGATGGCCGGAATTAAATTTGCTACACGGATTTCTTTGGTACCTAAAAAATTAAAACCAATTGCTGCCACGAGGAGATTCCCGACAGCACCCATTTCACGGATAGTATCCGGTGATAAAAAATCACGTAATATCCATGATACTACTACGATTGTACCTTGATATAAAAATACCGGTATGGCTGAACATGCAACTCCGATTCCCATTGATGCGGCAAAAACGAGAGAGATTGCACCGTCAAGAATTGATTTTGCAAAAAGTGTTTCATGGTTGCCGCTGAGTCCGGATTGCATGGAACCTACAATGGCCATGGATCCAGAACAAAAAAGAATAGATGCGGCCACAAAACCTTTGGCAAAGGTTCCGCCGGACATACCCAATTTCTTTTCAGCCCATAGTCCGAACCGGTTCATGAGTCTGTCGATGTTGATCAATTCTCCGATGATTGCACCGCCGACCATGCTCATGATCAAAAGGAGTATATGCTGATTCTCTAATGCACCCCGGATTCCTACATAAACAATCGAGAGACCAATGGCTTTTTTTATCGTTTCCTCAAAACGTTCCGGAATGCCTCTTACTGCAAAACAGCCGAGAAGCGAACAGATGATGATAGCTCCCGCGTTTACTATGACTCCTAACATTTTTTCCTCAATTATAGTATGGATATATCTAACAATCTTGTCAAGTAGTATTTTCGGCTCAGTAGCAAGGTTGCTAGAAGAAGCGAACCCCTTAGGGTAAGGGTAATTCAAAAGGTATATGCTTTTCTTATCGGTACTTACCGGACTGACGGTGAATTCTCCATGACTGCCGGGGAGTCCCTCGCACTCATGAATGAATCCTCTAGGACTTCTAGAGAGTCCCACACACTTTTGAATGAATCTTCCATGACTGCCGGAGAATCCCCCACACTTGTGGGTGAACTCTCCCGGAGTTCCAGAGAGTCCCCCGCATTTGTGAGCGAATCCTCCATGACTGCCGGAGAATCCCCCGCATTCTTGAAGAAAACGAATGTACATGAAGGGGTTTGGGGTTTGGGCGCTGTCATAATGAAAAATGAATAGAGTCCACGAATTGCACGAATGTACACGTGGAGGGATAAAAAAAGCCGCCCCCGGTTTCCCGGAGACGACTCCTTCTTTACTCTTTAAACTTCATTCTGTGGTTACACTCTTTCCAACCGCTGGCTCCTTACCGGATGTACCGTACCTGTTTATCGCCGTGTTTGCCAACTAGTTGCTGCCGTTTGCAGTCCACTGTTATATCCATATCTTCCAACGGGATTGCTCCAAGAAGCACTTCCGGCGCATTTGCTATTAACCATGGACGGCATGTCATGGAACGCTCCTTCCAGTGTACATCTACCGGCTCAGTCACTTTACAGTCCGGATTAGCACCGTCCGCCAGCCACGCCTCCGCTAGGCCCACAACCCGCAGTCCCAGGGCTGCTCGGACCGCTTCGTTGATGATAAGCGTATCAGCACCAGTATCCGCCACAACCTGTATCGTTGTTTGCCGGACTTCCGACTCCTTGATAAGCCCACGAGCTTTCATTTCTACATCACCTGTATTCTTCAATGTAATCTCGTCATACGTTGTTCCCATTTTGCAACCTCCTCTTTTCACTATACCGGATCTACATCTTTATAGCAATAAAAAGCCCCCGGTTTCCCGGAGGCTAAGGTCTCGTGCAAAGATCAGCCGGCATTACCGGCTCCGGTCATTGTGGCTCAATAACTGGTCATTGAGCCTGTCGAAATGACCTTTATGGTTGCAAACTCTTTACACTTAGGGCGCTGCCTCTATCTCGTCCGCGTAGCTAGTCCACGCCGTCCGATAGTCTATCACTTTGCTTGCGGGTACATAGATTTGTAGGGAAGAATGCGTATCGTCAAACGCATAAATCCCCAGTGTCGTCAGTGGCTCGGTGTCCCGCTGTACATATACCGATGTCAGGCTGTAACAGCCCCTGAACGCAGAGTTGCCGATAGTGGTCACACTGTTGGGGATGGTAATCTCTGTCAACCCACTACAGCCCCAGAACGCAGAGGAGCCGATAGACTCCACACTGTTGGGAATGCTAACCGATGCCAGCCTGCTACAGTCAGAGAACGCAGAGTTGCCGATAGTGGTCACACTGTTGGGGATTGTGTATGTAGTAGCCCCTTTCCCGTTTGGATATGCTACTAATTCCGTACCTACTTGATTAAATAAAACTCCCTCAATAGATTTATAGAATGGATTGCTTGTATTTACTTCAATTGATGTTAGACTGCTACAGCCAGAGAACGCATTGTCGCCGATAGAGATCACACTGTTGGGAATGCTAACCGATGCCAGCCTGCTACAGCCAGAGAACGCATTGTCGCCGATAGAGATCACACTGTTGGGAATGCTAACCGATGCCAGCCTGCTACAGCCAGAGAACGTAGAGTAGTCGATAGAGGTCACACTGTTGGGAATGCTAATTGATCTCAGCCCACTACAGCTCCGGAACGCCATTCCGCCGATAGTGGTCACACTATTAGGAATGGTAATCTCTGTCAGCCCACTACAGTAAGAGAACGCAAGATCGCCGATAGTGGTCACACGGTTGCCGATGCTAACCGATGTCAGCTCGCTACAGCTCCGGAACGCAGCCTCGCCGATAGAAGTAACACTGTTGCCGATGCTAACCGATGTCAGCCCGCTACAGTAAGAGAACGCATAGGAGCCGATAGAGATCACACTGTTGCCGATGCTAACCGATGTCAGCCCGCTACAGTAAGAGAACGCATAGGAGCCGATAGAGATCACACTGTTGCCGATGCTAATTGATCTCAGCCCACTACAGCTCCGGAACGCCATTCCGCCGATAGTGGTCACACTATTAGGAATGGTAATATCTGTCAGCCCACTACAGTTAGAGAACGTATTGGAGCCGATAGTGGTCAGTGTTTCGGGTAGGCTAATGGACGCAAGATAGCTTTTATTCGTTCTGGCATATGCAGTATCATACGTTATATCTCCAAAACTAGTGAAGGTACTACCGCTCAGGTCGTAGCTAACATATTTACTGCTGGGAATCGCGTCAAAAAGCTTGTGCAGAAGATCGGTACCCTCGCTATTGGTTCCCGAAAGCAAGCTTGCATCTGAGATTGTTATTGCGACTACGATGGGATTAGTTTTGCTCGTTCCACCGCCTGCGGCCGCCGCTGCTGCAACAAGTGATTTCATCTGATCTATATTAGCCACTGTAATAACTATTACATCTTCTGGTGTTATTACTGTAATCGCTGCGACAGAGCTCGTTACCGTAGCCGTTGTGTTTCCGTTCACAGTGTTATTGGTATTGCTAAGCACCACGTAGTAATAGACAGTTCCCACTGCCGCAGTAGAAGGTGTGTAGCTTGCGCCGGTTTCACCGTAAATAGCAGTGCCGCCAGTGGTGCTATTGGACGCATTACTATACCACTGAAAACTAAGAGTTCCTCCATCATTTACAGAGGCCCCAACATCAATGGGGAATGCGGAGGCATGTTGAATGTAACTCGTGCCTACAGGCACTGAGGTGATGACTGGTGTTGCAGCATTAGCATTAATAGCCGCGGTGAACTCACTGGCGCTAAAGTTAAAGTTTAGCGTGGTGGTCAAATTATTATAGATGTGTACTACTTCACTTTTACCCGCAGTCAGCTCTGAGCCGTCCTTCAGTATTACCCTAATCAGGTAGTACCCGGCACTTATCGCGGTCTTTGTTCCTGTAAGGGTACTAAGACCGCCGGTAGAGGAAATGCTTGCGTCTGTTTGTAAATTGGTTGAAGTCCCTCCGCCGACTTGTACAAAGCTAAGGGTTTGAATAACACCGGCGGCAGGATACGTGATGCTATAGTTTAGCGTTCCCTCCCCAGTACTCACCGCCGGGCTTAACGTTATCACAATGTTATCGGTCACGGTATTTTGGCTGACCGTAAAGGCAGTAGTTGTGCTACCCATAGCCGCAAGAGAAGTATTAGATGCGTTAGCGTAGGCCTGTACCGAAAGGTTCCAGCTTCCGGTTTCCAAGGTAAATACACCATTTGCAGCCGGAGTCTTTACTTGCCCTGTTGATTCACCAACCTTGGTAAAGGTATACACATAATGATCAAAGGTCTTGTCAGGGTAAATTGTCCGCGCAGCGCCATCTGAAAAGCTCACTCGAACCATGCCCATTCCCGGAGGAGTTTGCACTGCCGAACTATCCGTTTCAAGGCCCGCGTGTTCACAAGCGGCATACAAAATCACTGTTCCAATAACCAATCCGTATAGAAACTTTTTCATGTTCCACTCCTTAGTTTGTTAGCGTTATGGCAATAAGTGTCGAATACCAGGCATTGTCTTTTTTTACCTGGAGCCCAATATTGTAGATGCCATTAGTTTTCCCCGCGCTGTTAAAGGTATAAGAGCCGGTGGTTGCCCCTGTAACAACACTACCATTATATGACCACTGGAAGTTTGAGTAGCCGCTGCCTGTGGTACTAATAGTGAGGGTTTGGCCTGCGCCGCGTGAAAGTGTTGCCGAAGCGCCGGAAGTGACGATCTGGTCATTTTCATTCACCCATGTGTAAATAACCTTGGCGGTACCGGTGGCTATGGTATACGCAGCTGTTAATATACCGCTATTGTCCATGCCGCTTTTAACCGCTATTGCCTTAATGGTCGTATCCGCGGTTATTGAAATTGGTGATGTATACTGAGTACTTGCGGTAGTGGGTGTAGAACCATCAGTTGTATAGTAGATTGTTGCCCCTGCCGTAGTGGTGGAAAGCGTAATCCCGGTGCCGGAAGCAACCGTACCGGCGGCAGGACTTGCTGTCGGTGTAGCAACTGACTGCAATATGATGGTATACACAGCCGTTAATACACTACTATTGTCCATGCCGCTTTTAACCGCTATTGCCTTAATGGTCGTATCCGCGGTTATTGAAATTGGTGCCGTATACTGAGTGCTTGAGGTAGTGGGTGTAGAACCATTAGTTGTATAGTAGATTGTTGCCCCTGCCGTAGTGGTGGAAAGCGTAATCCCGGTGCCGGAAGCAACCGTACCGGCGGCAGGACTTGCAGTCGGTATAGCAACTTGCTGCAATGTGGGTGTCGTTACACCGGTATTCCCGTTACCCGATCCATTATTACCCCCATTACCGTGTCCGTTACCCGGATCCGGACATCCGCTCATAAAAAGCGACACAACGATTACCAGAATAGCACTCTGGTACTGCCACGACTTCTTTTTCATACAATGCTCCTAAAGCAAAAATTATATTTATACTGTTTATGACAGCTAAATATGCCGAAATGTTGGCCATTGCCCTTCGACCGGTTTATAAGAGAAAGACTCGACTCTTCCCTTCGAGTACCTTTTTTCCCTCTGTGGTTGCATTATTCCCAGGCGCCAGCGCTACCGAATGGGTAAATGTGGTTCCTGAACAGATCAAGGAGAGGGATATGTAATCGCTGTTGAGGATAAAAATATAAAAGAGAACTCTATTGGCAGATTGT
>BOBG01000072.1 GCA_026002265.1 Spirochaetia bacterium | reverse complement strand
CCCTTTCATACAAACTTCCAGCTTCTTGTTTTGCCAATTTTTCAAATGTTTCTTTTTCATCAGTTGTTAATAATGTATATCCAAGAAGGGAAATTGTATTGTCAACGTCTTCTGTTATCATGTTTTCCACCGTCTTGTCATGCCATAACGTTCAGAGCTATGCTATCATATAATTATCTTTTATGCAAGCGCCGGTACGGCTGCACCCCACTCCTAAAGAGGGGTTCCGGTACCGATGCGTCAAAATCCTCTAGTGCCGGGGTCACTCGGTATGTTCCGGATTTACTTCCGGCCGCTCAATGAGACAATAGCCAGTTTTAACATTTCCTGTTCGGATCCGGCCGTAGACGCAGCTTGTGTCAATGCATCCTCTGCTGCTTTCCGGTCAAAACCCATTGCAACAAGAGCTTCTGTAAGTTCGTGGTATTTTCCGGAATGGGCTTCTGAGGACTGAACCAGTTTACCTTTAAGGGCAAGAATCATTTTTTGGGCAGTTTTCTTACCAAGACCGGGTATACGTTCAAGCCGGTGAAGGTCCTCATTTTCTAATGCCTGCTCCAAATCGCTTTGACTAATGCCCCCCATGATTTTGAGCGCGCTTCGCGGACCAATTCCTTCAACCTTCAGCAGTTCAAAAAAAGTCTCACGCCGTGTTTCGCTCGCAAAACCAAAAAGCCGTACAGCATCTTCTTTATGGTACAACCAGATAAAAACCCGGCATTCTGTACCGACCTGCGGCATGGATTCAACGTCAGTCGCCGGCATGGCTATGTCCCATTCAATACCGGCCGTTTCGAGACGGAGTATGTCGCCCTGTTTTTCGCTGATGATTCCGCGGATACTGTTAAACATTCCGGAATGGTAGCATGGTGATGAATTTTTTTCTACGATGGCTTGACAGAGCTGTGCTTTTCCGGCATGATAAACGTGTTTGGACGATTAACTCAGTGGGAGAGTGTTACCTTCACACGGTAGAAGTCGTTGGTTCAAATCCAACATCGTCCATTTTCCCAGATTAAAAAATATTTCCGTTTGTACAAAAGACAATTTATCCAAAGCGGTGTAAAGCCCAATGCTGGGTGCTGAGGTTTTACCCTGAGCCTATCGAAGGGTATCAAGCTATAGGCTTGGGTAGCTGACGTAATTTTTGGCTCTCTCAATGGGGTACTTCTTGAGAAATTTTACAATAGCTGTCAGAATTACCGGGATAGTACTTATCCTCATTCTTTCAATTATTTCTTTAGTTATTGCGTTATATTTTATTGCTGACCGTGTAAAAAATAACGGTATTGACGATGCGGCTGCGGTGATGCTGGAAGGTCAACAGGAAAAGATCAAACTTGGTACAGAAACTATGGCCCAGGCTTTGAGCAAGTCGCTTGAAGGAATTAGCGACCGGCAGGAACAGCATGATATTATTTCCCGTTATATTAAAACCTATCGTTTTGAAGCTGATCAGTCAGGTTATTACTATACTTATATTGGCACGGTTATTTTTATGCATCCGACTCTACCGGAGCGCGAGGGCGAAGATTTAGGAACAACGGCTGATGTCAACGGTGTATACTATGTGCGCCAGCTCTACGAAAATGCACAAAAAGGCGGCGGCTTTGTTTCATTTACCTTTCCTAAACCCTCACCGGACGGTACGATATCCGATGCGCCTAAACTTGCCTATGTACAGTATATTCCCGGCACTGATATATGGCTTTCTACCGGTGTTTATATTGACAATATTGAGACCCATCACCTTATTATGGAAGAGCGTATTGCCGCAAATCTCCGCCGGTACATTTTTTTTGTCATTATAATTGTTGCCGGTTTTTTAGGACTTCTCCTCATACCGCTTTGTATAATTACGATACGCTCTATCACTAAAGCACTTAAAGATATGATACAAACAGCCGAATCTTTTGCTTCCGGAAATTTTGATATAACTATGAACATTGAGGGTAAAGACGAGATTACATTATTGCAAAAATCGTTTAACCATATGGCTGAGAATTTAAAAAACAGTTTAACGATGGCCAGAGTGAAGGAATCTGAAGCGCATGATCAAGCCGTAGAAGCACAAAGAACAGCGGCTATGATTCTGGAACTGGCACATCAGGTTAAAAGCGCTACAAACGAAATGGAAAGTACCGTACATACCGTTGCACAAAATTCTTCCGAGGTAAAGATAGGCGGCGATATTCAAACTGAACGGCTCACCGGCGTACTCCTATCAATGGAACAGCTTTCGGGCGGCGTCAAAAAAATTGCCGACAGCGCTGCCAATGCTGCTGAACGCTCCAAAGCATCGAATAAAAGAGTGGAGGCCGGACTTAAAATGGCGCAGCAATCAGGAAAAGCAATGATTGAGCTAAGTAATCTCAGTGCCGGGCTTACCCAAAATGTGAGTCAATTAGGTGAACAATCTGACAAAATCGGTACAATTATCCATGTTATCGCGGATATTGCCAGTCAAATTAACCTATTGGCGATGAATGCTTCGATCGAAGCGGCTCACGCAGGCATAGCGGGCAAAGGTTTTTCCGTGGTGGCAGGCGCAGTGCGGAATCTTGCTGAAAAAACCCGCCTTGCGGCGTCCGAAGTTGAAAGTAGTATCAGTGCTATTCAGGATCTCGCATTCGTCAATATTTCCGGTATGGAGACTGCGATTTCGTCAATAACGCAGGTTTCCACTCTTTCCGGTAAAACCGTGGATTCCCTCACCGAAGCTCGGTTGATCGTACAAGATGTTATGCTGCAAGTGCAATCCATAGCCGCAGCTGTAGAAGAACAGTCTCTTTCCAGCGAAAGAGTAACCACAGTCGTTACCGAAGTGAGCAACATCGCGGCAAAAAACGACAAGCAAATTCGCGCAGTTGATACTAAACTGCAATCCTTACTCGGTCAATCAAATAATTTACTGCATCTCGCCGCAGAATTAATAAAAAAATAAATCCGGATGATCTGTCAGGCTTTTCCGGATTTCCAGATGGAGAGAATCCGGCGGAAAGAGGAATCCGGTTTCTTGAGTTCCCGTGAGCCTCTCGTAATTTTACACAGAGAAATGCCGAGGGTTTTTGCAATTTCCCGTTGAGAAATTCGTTTTTCTAATGATTTTACCAGGGCCCATCTCGTTGCAATGTCGGCAACTTCGGCCGGGGTGAGTAATGAGCGCAAAAATGCTTCTATCAGAGAGCTGTCCCCGACTTTAGCTAATGTTTCTGATAATTCCCGGATATTATCGTTCACTTCCGGATCATTTTTATTCATAAATTTTCCAAAAAATTCTGCAAAAATGCTTCCGGTTTTATATTCCGGTCAAGAATTTCTGCCAAACCAATGGAGACCGGCATTTTAAGGTGGTGTTTTTCCGCCAATATTTTAACGTGCTGGGCCGCGGCAACTCCTTCCGGTAAATAATTTATTTCACTGATTCGGGCGATTAAATCGTTTAAATTTTTGAATGGTTCAAGAATATTTTTTTCAATAATATCCCGCCCGAAACGCCGGTTCCGGCCGAAAATCGACCGGCAGGTAACATCTAAATCCCCAACGCCGGAAATCGAGGTAAAAGTTTCGGCATGAGTCGCACCCAATGCCCGCCCCAAAGTCTGAATTTCATTCAAGCCCGCCGCGAGGAGCAACGATTCAGTCCCGTCCCCAAACATATCCGCAAATTCGCCGGATCCGCTTTTTAACGCATCCAAAATCCCAAATGCAATGGCAATAACATTTTTCGCAGCCGCAGCCACCTGCACTCCCCGGACATCAAACGATGAAAAGACCAGCAGCCGGGGATTTTTGAGTAAATCCCGGAACCGGATCGAATTCTTTGCATTTTCACTCGCTGCAATCAAACCGGTGACTTTGCCCCGCGATACCTCCTCTGCATGACTCGGACCTGCAATGTACACAAGGGAATGGTGATAAAAACCGGGTAAATAATCTTCGAGCGTTTCAAGAATCAAACGCGGGCCATGGGGTCCCGGCAAAAAACCCTTGGTGATGATGCCAATCGCCGTTTTTCCCTCCCGGATCGAGTCCGCAGCCAGAATCGGTTTTACCGTATCAAGCAAATAGAGCGAAGGCACAGCCATAATAAGAAATTCCGTACCCTCAGCGGCCCCAATGCTATCTGTTGTTGCAGTAATAAGTTCCGGCAGTACAACACCGGGTAAAAATTTTGAATTAGTATGATTACTATTTATATCTTCGGTTACAGCTTTTTCAAAGGTCCATAAGGTTACCAGATTCCCTTTATCAGCAATAACTTTAGCGATAGTTGTTCCCCATGCACCCGCGCCTAAAACCGTTATTTTCATGTCATTCTCCAGAAGAAAACCGGTATAATTGTTCGACCAATCCGGTTATTTTTGCCGCGTACCGGGGATCGCTCGCCCATGTCCCGGCCAGCCCGGCAATTGTCGGTGCAGAACCTTTCCGGACCCATTTGTACCGGGGATCAACAAGCGCCTGCACCAAGGGATCCTCGGTTGCATAACCTTTCAGGTGTTGAATCTGAGCACGGACTCCTGTACGCGGATCCGGGAAATGCTCACCCGGTTGAGAGGCATTGATCGCACCGAGTCCGGCAAAGTTGTTCATATCCGGTTTTACCAGATTCCCAAAATGTAAAAATCCGGTTTCTAAACACATTTGGACAAAGGCGATGTCATGATTGACTCCCTCGGCGGCCGCTTCTTCAACATACAACCGGGCAAGCTCGCTCACAAAATCCGGTTTAAGCACCATGTTACGGCGCTGTAAAAAAGCAGTCAAATAATAATCCGGGATATGTCCCTCACCCAAAATAAAAGCCGGAAGCTCCGGCGGAACTTCCAGTTGCAGTGCCGGCTGTTCCGGCGTCTGTACCGTAAAAGTAGTGATAAACGTGAGGAAATGAATGAGATAATTCATTATGAAAGTGTAATTCTTTTTTCACTAATTGTCTAGATTGTATCATCAAAAGAGTCCAGCAAAGAGGATGATGCAACGAAGCTACAGAAAGGTTGAATCAGGCACTGATAAAAAAGATAGCTTGGAACACTAGCGTCTAATCAGTGCCGTCAAAAAGATTCCGTTTTAGAACGAGTACGTAAGGCCCAGACTAAACTGTGCATCAAAAGCCGCAGCATTAGAGCTGATATTTCCCGGATTCACAACAGTTACAAAATCAATCTGACCAAAAGCATTTAGTTTGCCCCAGCGTTCTGCTTGCCAGACAAGATAGGAACCAGAAAGGGAGAGCGCTACTGTGTGGCTTGCGATATTTCGGCGGCTTGCGTCCTCATCTGCGACATTTTCTGTTTCGTGACTCTTGGTTGGTGTCGGGTACTGTTTGGGTCCGTAAGCCGAGTCCGCCGAGTAAACCTCGTCCCACACCGTCCATTTGTCGTGGGTTCCGTGAATCATATACATCAGATTGACGCCCGCACTCCACTTTCCAAACTGCCGGTAATCCGCCTTTGCATTGAGGACGATTGCATCTCCGCCATGCCGATAGCCGAGAAAATCCTCTACATAGATGTTATCAGAGCCTAAACCGCGGTATCGATTGGCAACCACAAAGTTGAGTCCTATTTCCTGACGCCCTGCACTTATAGTTCCCGCACCGCCATGATCCCGTAAATAGAGGAAGGGGTCGGTAATTGCAAATTCAAAGGATCCGGTTAACATTCCGCTTCCCATCGGCAGACTCGTCTTTGCACCAAGCATAAATGCAAAAGCACTTGAGGTAGAATCCTCATTAGCAGTCGGTACCGATTCGCCCGGTAGCGAAAATTCGTCCACCGCCATTTGAAAGTAAATATTGAGTGCGGGAATCACGGTGTAATCCGCTTCGAATGCAAGGAGCGAATTTTGAGTCCTGCCTTTGTACAGATTATGAAGAATCATAGTCGGTATAAACACCGTGGGGTTAAAGTTTTCACCAGGACCCTGCTGGTACATCACCGATTCGGTGAGTGCGAAATTCAGTTTCCATACCCGCCATTCCAAACGGTGCGCGATAAAGAGCTTCAATCCAAGATTCAGTTCATTCCCGTCCGGCATTACTGCCCAACCGGTGCCGACAGGACTAAATATGTTACCGTTTGTAGTACCCACGCCGTCTGCACCGAGACCGTCATATCCATAGTACTGCCCTGGCCACTGGAAGCTGGAGATGTTGTAGGTGTATTTGAATTTGTCGCCGAACCACGTTGACCGGATATTGTCGTGATACTGGATATGGTCGCCGACCACAAAATTGCCCGATTCGCCGTTTCCCCACGAAAGCCGGTCACGCCCGATTTCCAAACTCCATACGGAGGTACCTGCGGCAATAAAGGTCCGATACGGCACATTGAAATCAATGTAAGATAACTCTCCATTCGGAGGCACCATAAGCACATTGGTTGCAAAGCCGTATTTTCCAAATGAATTGGAGGCGGCATAGGGTCCGCGCCCATAAGCGTCAAGCTCAGCACCGGTATAGATCCGGTTGACGAGTGGAATATTCCCAAAGCCGTAAAACATAGAAGCGAACCGGAATTCAAAGCCCAGATCGATAAAGGGCTTGAGTGTTTGATTCCAAGGAGTGGCATAGGAATCTTCAGTGACAAAATCGGTGGTATTGGTATGAAACATAGTTTGAACCGTTGCCGCAAAATCAAAGGTAAAAACTTTAGTCTCTTGCGTCAGTTCCCGTTCTGCAAAGTCGTACGCAGACTGTTCGCCTGGCCGGAGCTGGTTAACATCGATCTTGTTGAGCATACGGAGGAGTTCTTCCTCACTCCATGGGCCGGTAGTTGAGGGCAGTGCAAGACCGGTGGAGATGTACAAGGATTTTATCGCTTGGTAGATGTCGGAATCGATGGGAATGATCTTTTGATGGTTAGCAGTTTGAGCAAAGCCGGAACCGGCAGCGAGGAAGGCACAAAACAATACCAAGATGGCTTTCATAGCACACCTCCGGTAATCGCCATAAGGGAGTGGGGTAATCAAAATATTCTCCTTTTATAATGATAGTCCGGCACCTGCCGGCATATATGCTGTAAAATGTACCACACTTGGCAGAGAATATCTAGAAAAAAAGAGAAAAGATAAGCACTCTGTTCCAAACGTGGACACAGAGTATCAGGAAGGTTGGACGCATTAGCCCAAACAAATTGGAACAGTGAGTTTTCACCCTGAACGCCGAACCGTGTATCGAAGCCCCCTATCTCCTCACTTCTGCATTAGAGTTTGATCCTCATTCCAATACTAAATTGCATATCCGCCGAAATTCCCGGTTTGTGGTATATGACTGACGGAATTGTTCCAGTCGTATCATACATAAGCTTGTTGGTTTTACTGATGATGTCAACTTGCGCCCACGCCGAAAGTTCCGGCCATTTAACCGGCAGCGGGATAGCATAATTTCCCCGGAGCGATGCCACAAAGGTACTCTCGTGTTCAGAGTTAGCGCCGGAAGGGGTACTTCCACCATAATTAGCTTTACCGGAGTTGTCGCCGTCTTTATTGTGGGACGCCCATGGATTTATGTTGCCATGAATCATACCGAGAAGCCTCAAAGAGGCATCCCATGAACCGGGGACTCGGAGATTAGCATCTAGTTGAAGGAGCATCGTGTCGCCGCCGTATTGATAACCAATATATTCAAAAGAAAAAATGTCGCCTTCATTAAAAGAAAGCCGGCGGTTGAGAATCAGAAAGTCAACTCTGTCCCGACGATAGAGCAAAGGAGTTGTATAGGCGGCTTCCAACGACAGGCTCAAAAGCGCCGGCCGATTCAAAATATTGAATGCACCGGCATACTCCACGCCAGCCAAAATACCCCAGGCATCCGATTCACTGTCATTTTCATTCGGAGCCTGTGCTTGATCAAGTGTATACTGCATATAGATATTCCAACCGGGTGCAACTGCAAAATCAAGCTCCGCGTGAGCGATGGCGTTGAATAATTCTTTTTCATCCCAGTTGTGATAAATAAAGGCCGGATTGAGGTACCGGATATTAAAGCTTTGATCCTGATACATAATGTTTTCAGAAATAGTAAATACCAGTGAAGGCAGAATCCGGAATTCCAAGCGATGAGTTAAAAAATACCGGGATTTCTTAATACCGGTTCCATCATAATCGTATTTATCATAAATAGTATTAAGAATCTCATACCGGAACCGGTCGGTAAATGCAGAAAACCGGACAAAATTGTCAAAGTCCCGGTGCCCGCCGATGACAAAATTCCCGGAATGGCCGTTTCCCCACTCAAACCGGTCCCGCCCAAAGCTTAAATTCCAATGTTCACCGCCAAACGAAAGAAAAGCCCGCTTGGGAAAAACGCACTCCATATCGTAAGTGTGCGGCGGCCAGTTGTGCATAAAAGATGCGGCGTACGCGGGCGCGAATGTCCGGATTTTGAACTCCTCTGTTCCACCATCCGGAATTTCCGGAATTATCGCGCCGATACCTCCCGGATACGCGCCGGCATAGGAATACTGATCCTTATCGTCCGTATTAAAATTATAACTGTACTGTAAATCAGAAAAAACCGAAAACCAACTCCCCATGCCCATGGCCAAGTTGACCTTTGCCAGAGGCGCACGCTTCACAAAATTGTTCTGCCAATCCTCCTCATTGACATAGTCCTTGGAGTTGGTGTGTGCGTACATTTCAAGCGCCCCCTCAAAAGAGGCATCCATCCGGGTAATCCGGTCAAAACCAAAGCGCAGCGGCTTCGACACTTGTGCCCGGATTTGGTTGTAGATCCGGGCTTCAGTACCGTTAAGCTTAGATTCGTCAATCCGGTCGAGAATCATCAAAGTCTCGGTCGTGGTCCACGGCCGGGCGGTTGACGGCGTACCA
This sequence comes from Spirochaetia bacterium, assembly GCA_026002265.1. Classification (GTDB taxonomy): domain Bacteria; phylum Spirochaetota; class Spirochaetia; order Treponematales; family Breznakiellaceae; genus BOBG01. The sequence continues at coordinate 1,389 of BOBG01000072.1, read as the reverse complement.
AGTTTTTGAATCATATACAGGGCATCAACTTCAGCATAAATACTGGAGGAAAGTGGAATAAGCATCTGCGTCTGGGCAGATACAAAGGCCGGAACTATCAGTGCGGCACATAAAAAATAAAAAAAACGTTGTTTCACAGGAACTCCTTAACTACTAATCGAGGCAAGTCCAAGTCTTTAGCCTTGAGTAGTTGACTTGGTTTGCAGAGTCTGCCCGCCACGCTCAAGCGCGACTAGTCCAGTACGAGCAAGTTCCAAAATACCGTAGGAACGGAGGATCAGAATCAAACTCTCCAATTTTTCTAGATCGCCGGTTGCTTCGAGTGTAATGGTTGACAGTGAAACATCTACAATCCGGGAACGGAAAATACCGGCCAGTTCAATGATTGCGGGCCGGGTTTTATCGTCTGCTGCAATTTTTACCAATAAAATCTCTCGCCGGAGGCAATGCTGCGGATCGAGTTCACGGACTGCTATCACATCAACCAATTTTGCGATCTGTTTAACGATCTGCTCGATAATTTCATCATCGCCGGTAACAGCAATGGTCATCCGGGAAATGAGCGGATCCGCAGTTTCTCCAACGGTGAGACTGTCAATATTAAATGCACGCCGGCTAAAGAGTCCGGAAATCCGGCTTAGGGTGCCGGACCGATTTTCCACCAGTGCAGAAACAATATGTTGGTTCATGACAGTGTTTCTATTTGCTTCCGGTAAGTAGCAATATCTTCCACAATATCTTGTATTCTGGATATAAGGCTGGCATTCTGTTGACTATTCAGGCGGATTTTTTGCACATTTCTATTCATTTCTACACAAATTGCTTTAAGCTTTTCAACATCAGTATCAATTGTTGACATTTCTTTTTGAATCGATTCTCTTCCTTTTTCAACTTTACCGGTCATTGTACTGACTGTAGATAGCATATTAAGAATCGACAGCCCTCCAGTACTCTGCTCTTCAATTACACCCCGGACATTTTCCAACGATTTATGCACTCCGCCGATTTCCGTCCAGATTTTATCTACCGTGACCGCAGTTTTATCTGAAATAGCCGCTGCACTCGCAATAACTCTTCCCATTTCCTTTATTTCCGAGGCGATAGAACTGGATTCTTTTTGTGTACTTTCGGCTAATTTACGCACTTCACCGGCCACTACTGCAAAACCGCTTCCAGTATCTCCCGCATGGGCTGCTTCGATAGAAGCATTCATTGCAAGAAGATTCGTCTGCGCTGCAATTGTTTTTATCGTTGTATTTGCATCTTGGAGTACCGATGAACGCTCCTGGATTTTTGCCAATTCTTCCCGGAGCTGAGTCAGCATATCCCGGCCCATATCAGACGTTTTCCTCAATTCATCAGTCGCGCTGCCTGCCTGTAGCATTATGT
>BOBG01000071.1 GCA_026002265.1 Spirochaetia bacterium | reverse complement strand
GAACTATGAGTGGACCGGATCATGGACTAATTCAAACACAAACACACAGGCAACAGAAACGTTAAGTTCGACAGTAAAAACTGTTACGGATTCGGTAACGACTTCGTTCACCATAGGTGAACATGGTGAACCCGCCGGAAATTACCGGTACGCCTTGTACGGCGTTAGCAGTGTGTATTTTGTGATTTCTACAAGCTTAGACAACTCGCAATTATTAAGCTGGGACACAATTGTTTCAGTAGACGAAACATTGATACCACATATGGATTATTCGTCAAACGGGATATTTGATAATTCACCAAATATCGGAGACACAATCGACTTTTCCGAGGATTTCTTTAAGACACTACCTATCCCGAAAAGTTCCCTTGACGAAGATATTTGGGGTGGAAGCGAATCCTACTCCTATGTGGTAAACTCTAATGGAACCATAAATTATACTTTAACCGGCGGCGGTGCTGGTGGTTCTGGGGCTGCTGTCACCAGCAGCTCAACAACTATAAACTCAAGCGCATCTAATGCTGGTCAACCAACTATATTAAAGGTAAATGGTACAACAATAAGCAGCGCCGATGGCGGATCCGGAGCAAGTGGAGTTTCCCCGTCTAATAATGGGGAGAAAGGAGGAAATGGAGCAACTATAACAAGTAGTATTAGCGTTTCCACAGGAGATAAAATTACGATTACCATAGGAGCAGGAGGTAATGGATCCCTTGGTGTTCGACCAGTAAAGGTTTTGGGCGTGACCATCCCCGAAACCTCCGTACCCGGGATTGGAGCTTTAGCATCCGGGACGGTGGGAGCGGATTCTCCTTCTAAGGGCAATGCAGCAGGCGTTCTGGGTGGTAAATCCAAAGGAGAGGGTGGGAATGGTGGTAATCGCTACATAAATGGCAGTACACTAGCTGCTACTGGCGGAGGCGGAGGCGCTGCTGGCGGCTTTACTTTAACAAGTTCAAATGTACGTCTCTTGAAAGTAGTAAATTTGTAAAAGAAAAAGCGGCGGGTTTTCCTGCTGTATGGAAAAACGCCGCATCGCATAACAGGCCGTTTATACTGCGCTTTTTTTGTCTTGCCGGTACGTGATGCCGGCTTTTTCAGCTTTATTGAAAGACAGCACCATGGAAAGTTAAAAATTGCATGAAAACCGGAAGTGATTCAAAAATCGCCTCCAAAAAAATTCTAACAAAAAGAAAAAAAACGCTTGACATAAGCTGTTAGATCGAGTATTATGGAAAAATGTATGCCCTTGTAGCTCAGTCGGCAGAGCATCTCCATGGTAAGGAGAAGGTCTTCGGTTCGATTCCGAACGAGGGCTTGTAGCCTAAAGGGTACATCCGGTAGAAGATTCAATAATCGGAGAAAATTATGGCAAGCAAAAAAACAGCAGTAGAACTTATTGCGTTGCAGTGTAGTGTATGCAAGCGTAAAAATTATACAACGAAGAAAAACCGGCGCAACATTCAGGAAAAATTAGAATTTAATAAATATTGTCCGTTTGACCGGAAACATACTCTGCATAAAGAAACAAAAATTAAGTAGTTTTCTAGGCCAGTAACTCAGTTGGTAGAGTGTCGGTCTCCAAAACCGGATGTCGTGGGTTCGAAGCCTACCTGGCCTGCTATTTTTTGGAAGGATGGCTGTATGAAAAAATTGATACAATTTGCAAAAGAATCTTATGCCGAGTTACGCAAGGTAGTATGGCCGAGCCGGGACGATGTTGTTAGCTCAGTTAAAGTTGTCATAGTTTCTACTGTCCTCATCGCCGTAGCTCTTGGTTTGGTTGATGTGCTGTTGTTGCTCGGTGTTCAAGCGATTTTTTAGCAAAGGAAAGAATGGCTACAGATTGGTATGTCCTCTATGTATACTCCGGATATGAAAATAGAATAGAGAAAACAGTACGGCGGATGCTTGGAACCGGGGAGTTGAGTGGAGAAATAGTACGAGATGTGAAGATTCCGTCCGAAGAAGTAGTGGAAGTACGGGACGGCAAAAAGCACACAACAACGCGGAAAATTCTACCCGGTTATATTCTGATCGAATTGGATCTTCCGGAAAAAGATTGGAAAATAACCTGTTCAACGATAAAAAATATCCAAGGTGTAACTGATTTTGTCGGACGTGTAAGCACCGAAGAAAAGCCCCGACCTCTTTCCGGAGACGAAGCCCGTGGAATCTTGCAGAAGATGGGGGGAATCAAAGGCGAGCGTCCGGTTCGTGCCCGTCAGTCTTTTGTACCCGGAGAAAAAGTAAAAATAATCGAGGGACCCTTTGAATCCTTTACCGGAACCGTGGAAGAAGTGAATCAAGAAAAAAACAAACTCAAAGTCATGGTCGGTATTTTCGGCCGGAATACGCCGGTTGAAGTGGATTTGTTACAAGTCGAGAAGCTTTAAACAATATTCTCGTCACAGTGTGGGAGTCTCTAAGACGTTGACCACAAAGGAGTAATTATGGCGAAAAAAAAGGTGACTGCCATAGTCAAATTGCAATGTCCGGCCGGTAAAGCTACGCCCGCACCGCCGGTTGGCCCCGCATTGGGTCCCCATGGAGTGAGTGCTCCGAAATTCGTTCTAGAGTTCAATGAACGGACCAAAACTATGGAACCGGGACTCATTATCCCGGTGGTAATTACGATTTACGGGGATAAATCTTTTACTTTTGTCCTCCGGACTCCGCCGGCCGCGGTGTTAATAAAAAAAGCTGTGGCAATTGAAAAGGGATCCGGCGAGCCTCACAAAAACAAAGTGGCCAAGATTTCCAAAGCAAAGTTGGAAGAAATTGCCACACTGAAAATGCCTGATCTCTCGGCAAATGATGTAGCCGGGGCAATGCTGATCATCGCCGGGACAGCCCGGTCAATGGGTGTCGAGGTGGAAAAATGAGACATGGAAAAAAATACCGGAGTGCACTCAAAAAATATGACGGGCAGGCATCGTACGATCTGCAAAAGGCTGTTGAAACAGTAAAAAGCCTTGCGTATGCAAAATTTGACGAAACGGTTGAACTTTCTGTTAAGTTGAACCTCAAAAAGAGTCAGACGGTCCGGGATACGGTCGTTTTGCCGAATCAATTTAAGGCGGAAAAACGCATTTTAGTATTCTGTAAGCCGGAAAAAGAGAAAGAGGCACAGGATGCCGGGGCTGCGTTTACCGGTGCCGATGATTTAATTAATAAAATTAAAGGCGGCTGGCTTGATTTTGATATTGCAGTTGCCACACCGGATATGATGAAAGATGTCGGTAAACTTGGTATGGTACTTGGCCGGCGCGGTTTGATGCCGAATCCTAAAACCGGAACCGTTACTTTTGATCTCAAGGGGGCGCTTGCGGAATTACGCAAAGGACGTACCGAATTCCGGGCTGATAAAACCGGTGTTGTGCATTTGGCGGTTGGTAAAATTTCGATGCCGGCTGAAAAAGTTGCAGAAAATGTACAAACGGTACTGACCGAGGTTCGGCGTAAACGGCCTGCCGATGCAAAAGGCATTTTCATCCGGACCCTTTCGGTGGCTTCCACAATGGGACCCGGTGTGTGGATTACGCTGAAGGAGGATGTGTAAATGGCCATTGTTGCAAAGAAAATACAGAAAATAAAAGCTGATTCGATTCAGGAATTGAAAGAAATGCTGGGTGCGGCACCGGATTTTGTGTTTGCTGATTACCGGGGCATGACCGTGGAAAAAATCACCACGTTGCGGCGCCAACTTCGGGCAAAAAAAGCCACGTTTAAAGTGGTAAAAAATAATTTTGCACGGATCGCCTTTGAGCAGTTGGAAGCACCCGATATTTCTGAATATCTGAAAGGCCCGACGGCGATTGCAGTTGCACCTTCTGATTCTAACGAAATTGCAAAAATGCTTTTTGCGTTTGTTAAAGATGAGCCGCATTTGCAGATAAAAGGCGCTTTGATCGGCCGGACTATCTACAATGCAAAGCAGATTGAGGCTTTTTCCAAATTGCCCGGCCGGCTGGAGTTAATTTCCATGTTGATGTCAGTGATGAATGGACCCGCGCGGAATTTGGCGGCTGCTTTAAATGATATTAATGGCCGGCTTGTGCGTACGGTAAAGGCAATCGCTGATAAAAAAGCAGAGGGATAATATGATGTCTTTTACAGAAGATAAGGGTGCTATTAAATCTATGATTGAATTATCTGATACATGGGAAGAAGCAGATAAAATCATCAATGAATTTACACCGTGTAGAAATACAAATGAAAAACTTTTCTATCTGTATGGTATGTTTGATGTCTCTATTCTCGCTTCTTTTGATGAGAGTGATACTAAAATAGAAAATGACTATAAGGCGGTACTTTCGGCAATCGTCAACCAGAAATGGCGGTAGCCTAGATGATGAAAGAAGCTGAAGTCCGGCAAATAGCAGAACAGGTTAATGATATTTCCATGGATTATCATTTAACTCACGCAGTCTTTGCGTGTGAAAAATTGCTGGAAAAAACTTTTAAGGAATATGGGCAGAAGAACATAAGCGAGCTTAAAGAAGATTTACAGCTTGCGTTACGCCGAAAGAACAAGCCGGAAATTGAGCGTTTACTAGGTGAGATTTACTCATTGCAGTTCGCGAAATTTCATATTTTTGTAGATTATGTAGATAATATGGCGACTGATGCTGGGAGGGTAATTAAAGCAGGAAATAACCTGATAATTTCATTGCCAAAACAACTCGTTGCAAATTCTAAAAATGATGATGGTTCATATAAACCGGAAGCGCTTAAAAAGCTTCGAGAGGTAATGGCGCATGAGCTTGGACATATTATTTTGCATATCAAGGACATCTTGCGGATTGATGGTTTGCAGGGAAGTAAAGAATTGGACGAAGAGCAGGAACAAGAGGCAAATTGGTTTGCTAATGAATTATTACGCTTACGGTTAGAAAGGAATAAAAAACTCTTTGACAGTGAAAATAGATAATAAACCTTCAGGCTTCGAATGCTGTCGTTCCTGTCGGTGACGATACGGGTGGCCCGTCGGGGCAACCACACTTTAAGAAAAGGAGAAGGTAATTTATGGCAGCTTTGTCACATGAACAGATTTTAGACGCAATTGCGTCAATGACCGTCTTGGAGGTTTCCGAACTAGTCAAGGCGATGGAAGAGAAATTCGGTGTTTCCGCGGCCGCGCCGGTTGCAATTGCAGTCGGAGGCGGCGGAGGTGCTGTGGCGGAACCGGTTGAGGAAAAAACGGAATTTAACGTTATCCTCAAAGAATTTGCCGCGGACAAGAAAATTGGAGTCATCAAAGAGATCCGTGCGATCACGGGGCTTGGTCTGAAAGAAGCTAAGGATCTGGTTGAAGGTGCTCCAAAAACAGTAAAGGAAAATGTTGCTAAGGCCGAGGCGGATAAAATAAAAGAACAATTAGTAGCGGCCGGTGCGACAGTTGAGATTCAGTAATTCTTCATTATCCGGATCTGTACAGAATGGATCCGGATTCCATTCGGTATTTTTTTGATCTATTTATTTACATACACTCATTTTACGGAGGAGAATCTGGTGAATACGACAAATGATTCTTTAACGATCAGCCAGAAATCGGGCCAGCAGCGGACGTATATTGGAAAGGATATTCAGGATGTAATGGATGTCCCGGATTTGATCGATATCCAGATCCGTTCCTACGAGCGGTTTTTGCAGCGCGAAACGCTCCGTAACAATGAAAAACCGTTGTTGCAAGGACTTGAGGAAGTGTTTCGGAGTATTTTTCCCATCGAAAGTCCAAATGGGGATATGGTTCTGGAATATGAATATTACACTCTTGCGGAAGAAGAATTAAAATTTAACGAGCAGGAATGTAAACAAAAAGGTCTGAATTATTCTATTCCTCTCAAAGGGTTGATAAATCTTATTTTCCAGCAGACCGGCGAAATTCGTCAAAAGGAAATTTACCTCGGCGATATTCCGCTGATGACGGAGCGCGGAACCTTTATTATCAATGGAGCTGAACGGGTGGTTGTTTCGCAGATTCATAGGTCGCCCGGCGTCATTTTCAGCCATGAGAAAGGGGTGTACTCCTCCCGGATCATTCCTTACCGGGGTTCATGGATGGAATTTGAGATCGATCAAAAACGGGAACTTGTCTACGCGAAGATCGACCGGAAAAAAAGAATTTTGGGAACCATTTTTCTCCGGGCATTGGGTCTGGAGAGTCGCGAGGAGATCATCAGCGCATTTTATCTGACGGAAAATGTTCCGGTCCGGGACGATAAAGAAACACGGGAAATGATTTCCGGGCGGATACTTGCGAAGGCAGTGTGGATTGAGAATGAAGGCGGAGAAAAAAAGAAACTCTACCGTGCCGGAGAAAAGCTGCACATTCATAATGTTGACGAGCTTTTAAGTTTTGGAATTATGTCAGTTGCGCTTGTTGTTTTTACCGCTATAAAAAATATTCCGGTGCGGGATGACAAGGAAACTAGAGATGCCATTTCCGAAAAGACTCTTGCGAAAGCAGTGTGGATCGAAGATGAAAATGGAAAGAAAAAGAAGCTCTATCCGGCCGGAGAAAAACTCTACAGTCACCATATTGACGAATTTGTGGGCTTGCATATCGAGTCTATTGATGTAAATGACGAGAATGCTGAGGGTTCACTGAACTCTACCATGCTGCTCAACTGTTTTGAACGTGAAGAGATGAAATTCGTGCAAGAGGATCCGGAAAACGATGAACCGAGCCGGAAAGATGCACTGTCGGCTGTCTTTGCTGTGTTGAAACCCGGTGAATCGATCACGGTGGAGGCAGCGGAGCGTGAATTGCTCGGAATGTTTTTCAGCCCGCACCGCTACGATTTGGGGCGGGTCGGCCGGTATAAATTGAACAAGAAGCTCGAACATGAGCCGAAACTGGAAAATTCCACGCTCACGATGCAGGACATTGTGTCCACGATGAAATTTCTCATAAAAGTATATATTGGAAATGCGTACGTTGATGACATCGACCATCTCGGCAACCGGCGGGTGCGTTCTGTCGGAGAGTTGATGGCCAACCAACTGAAGATGGCCTTTACCCGGATGGAACGGACTGCCAAAGAGCGGATGTCAACCCGCGAAACTGACACGATTCGTCCGCAGGATCTTCTTTCCATAAAACCGATTGTGGCAACGATCAAGGATTTTTTCGGCTCCAGTCAGTTGTCGCAATTCATGGATCAGGTGAATCCTCTTGCGGAACTCACCCACAAACGCCGGATCAACGCATTGGGTCCCGGCGGACTTGCGCGGGATCGGGCTGGAATCGAAGTGCGCGATGTTCATTATACGCATTACGGCCGGATGTGTCCCATCGAAACGCCTGAAGGACCGAACATCGGGCTTATTGTGTCTCTTGCTAATTATACGCAGGTAAACGAGTACGGTTTTTTGGAAACGCCGTACCGGAAAGTGGTTGACGGTAAAGCCACAACCGACATTGAATATCTCTCGGCAATGGATGAAGATAAATATTATATAGCTCAGGCTTCGGCGAAGCTGAATACTGACAATTCTTTTGCGGAAGAGCAGATTTCCTGCCGGCTGCATGGGGATTATGTCAATCGGAAGCCGGATGAAATTCAGTATATGGATGTTTCACCTAAACAAATTATCTCGGTGTCAGCGTCCCTGATTCCATTTTTGGAACATGATGATGCGAACCGGGCGCTTATGGGATCGAATATGCAGCGTCAAGCCGTTCCGCTTGTGTTTCCGGAGGCGCCCCGCGTGGGAACCGGAATGGAGGGAAAGTGCGCCTACGATTCCGGCGTTCTTGTCAAGGCTCGCCGGGGTGGAACAGTGGTTCGGGTCACGGCAAATGAAATCCTTATCAAGAATGAAGATCCGGATTCAAAACCGATTCCTGAAACAAATCCGGAAGGTCTCGATGTCTACCATCTGTTAAAATATCAACGCACGAATCAGGACACCTGCTGCAATCAGCGTCCGATTGTACAATGTGGTGAAAAAATTGAAGCCGGACAGGTGATTGCAGACGGTCCGGCTACGCAAAATGGTGAATTAGCGCTTGGACGGAATGTTTTGGTCGGTTTTATGCCGTGGAACGGTTATAATTATGAAGATTCTGTTCTCATTTCCCGGCGGGTGGTAAAGGAGGATATGTTTACCTCTATTCATATTAAAGAATTTAGTACCGAGGTCCGGGAGACAAAGCTCGGTCCGGAACGGATTACCAGAGACATTTCAAACATGAGTGAAGAGAGTCTGGATAATCTTGATGCAGATGGAATCGTCCGGATCGGCGCGAAGGTAAAATCCGGCGGTATTCTCGTGGGGAAGGTGACGCCGAAAAGTGAAGCTGAAACCACGCCGGAGTTCAAACTGCTCAATTCGATTTTTGGTGAAAAGGCAAAAGATGTCCGGGATACTTCGCTCCGGGTTCAGCATGGAAACGAAGGAATCGTCATCGATGTACAACGCCTGACTCGGTCGAATGGCAACGAACTCAATCCGGGTGTCAATGAAATTGTAAAAGTACTGATCGCCACAAAACGCAAACTCCGTGAAGGGGACAAGATGGCTGGGCGCCATGGAAACAAGGGAGTCGTTGCCCGGATTCTGCCAGAAGAGGATATGCCGTACATGGAAGACGGTACGCCGCTTGATCTCTGCCTCACGCCCCTTGGGGTTCCGTCCCGGATGAACATTGGGCAGTTGCTGGAAACAGAGCTCGGCTGGGCCGGTTCAACGCTCAATGAATGGTATTCCGCCCCGGTTTTCCAATCTCCTTCCACAGAACAAATTGAAGAAAAACTCAAAGAGGCCGGTTTACCGGTTACTTCAAAGGCCCGGCTCCGGGACGGACGCACCGGTGAATTTTTCGTCAACCCGATCTTTTGCGGTGTGATCTACTTTTTGAAACTGCACCACTTGGTCGATGACAAGATGCATGCCCGGTCAACCGGTCCTTACTCGCTCGTCACGCAGCAGCCCCTCGGCGGCAAGGCACAGTTCGGCGGGCAGCGCCTTGGTGAAATGGAAGTGTGGGCGCTCGAAGCTTACGGCGCGGCAAATACCTTGCAGGAACTTCTGACGATCAAATCTGACGATATGACCGGCCGGATAAAGATTTACGAAGCTATTGTGAAAGGGGAACCGTCCACGACAGCCGGTATTCCGGAATCCTTCAATGTACTGGTGCAGGAACTCCGCGGCTTGGCTCTCGATCTCACCATTTACGATGCCAAAGGCAAGCAGATTCCCCTCACAGAGCGTGACGGCGAACTCATTGAAAAATCCGGCTCGAATTTTTAACCTTAACGTAAAGCTGGGGTTCTACTGTTCTTTACCTGCGTTCCGCTCGCCGGAACGCTGAGCCTCTATCGTACATTTATAAGTACTTCGGCTCCCGGATGGCAGTGTATTAAGAGAGGTTAAAAGAGAGAGAAGAGAAGATTGCCTAGGCTGATCAAAAGACTTGTCAACATTGATCAAGCGTTTAGATCGCACTGATCAAGCAGTTCGATTAACGTAGATCAATGGAAAAGAAAGTGTTATTACTTAATTTGCTACCATAACAAGGAGCTTTATATGCGTGATATTCAAGATTTTGATTCTATCATGATCCGGCTTGCATCGCCGGACATGATCCGGTCGTGGTCTTATGGTGAGGTAAAGAAGCCGGAAACGATCAACTACCGGACACTCCGGCCGGAAAAAGAGGGTCTCTTTTGCGAGCGGATTTTTGGTACGACAAAAGAGTGGGAATGTTATTGTGGTAAATTTAAATCGATACGGTACAAAGGTGTGATCTGCGACCGGTGCGGCGTTGAAGTAACGCATTGTAAGGTCCGCCGTGAACGAATGGGACACATTGAATTGGCTGCGCCGGTGTCGCACATCTGGTATTACCGGTCCGTGCCGAGCCGGATGGGACTGCTCCTCGATATGACAATGACGAATCTCCGCTCCGTTCTCTACTACGAAAAATATGTGGTAATGGATCCGGGCGATACTGATCTCAAAAAGATGCAGCTCTTATCGGAAGATGAGTACGATGAAGCGCAGGAACGTTATGGCGGTGGATTTTCCGCGGGAATGGGTGCGGAAGCCGTCCGGAATCTCCTTGAAAATCTGAATCTCGATGCATTGGCAGTGGAACTCCGAGCGCGGATGATCGAAAAGGGTGTCAAAAGTGATAAGCACCTCCTCAAAAGGATTCAGATTGTAGAGGACTTCCGGGCATCTAATAATAAGCCTGAATGGATGATCATGGAAGTGATTCCGGTTATTCCTCCGGAACTGCGTCCTATGGTTCAACTCGATGGCGGGCGCTTCGCAACCTCTGATCTCAACGATTTGTACCGGCGGGTGATCAACCGGAACAACCGGCTCAAACGCCTCATGGCGCTTAATGCCCCTGATATTATCGTCCGGAACGAAAAACGGATGCTCCAAGAGGCAGTTGACGCACTCTTTGATAATTCCAAAAAGAAACGGGTGGTAAAGGGCGCGTCAAACCGGCCCCTCAAATCTATCTCCGATATGCTCCGAGGCAAGCAAGGGCGCTTCCGTCAAAACCTTCTGGGTAAAAGGGTTGATTACTCCGGCCGTTCC
>BOBG01000070.1 GCA_026002265.1 Spirochaetia bacterium | reverse complement strand
CCTTTTTTGGCGAGACTCCCCGCACAGGCAAGCCCGGACGGACCTGAACCAATCACTGCAACCTTGGGCTTTGCGGAATCGGCTTGTATTTCGGCACCTCCGGACGGATTGCTGTATTCGTTATGATAATCAGCAACAAAACGCTCCAAACGGCCAATGCCAACCGGTTCTCCCTTTTTACCCCGGATACATTTCCCCTCGCACTGAGTTTCCTGGGGACAGACCCTGCCGCAAATTGCCGGCAGTGAATTGTACTGACTAATTGACTGATAGGCCTTTTCAAAGTCGCCGGCGGCAATTTCCGCGATAAAAGCCGGAATATCGATATTGACCGGACAGTCCTCAACGCAGGGTTTGTTTTTACACTGAAGGCAACGCGCTGCTTCATCAAGAGCCTGCTCTTTCGTGTAACCTAAAGCAACTTCGAGGAAATTCGCGCTCCGCACCGCGGGGTCCTGCACCGGCATTTTGTTTTTTTCTAAGGACATATTTGACATCACACCGCCTCCTTTTTGAACAGATTACAGACGTGATCATAAGCCGTACTTTCAAATGGCCGGTAGAGAGATCCGCGTGCCATTGCCTCGTCAAAATCAACCAGATGCCCGTCAAAGTCCGGTCCGTCCACGCAGGCAAACTTGGTTTTACCGCCAACTGTCAGCCGGCAACAGCCGCACATACCGGTTCCATCAACCATAATAGGATTCATGCTGACGGTTGTTTTAATATTGTAAGGTTTAGTTGTCGCGGCGACAAACTTCATCATAATAAGCGGTCCAATGGCAATGACCTCGCCGTACTGCTCACCGGAATCAATAAGTGTCTTTAGTGCATTGGTTACCAAGCCCTTCGTACCGTAACTTCCATCATCAGTCATCATAATAAACCGGCTGCTCACGGCTTTGAACTCGTCCTCGAGAATGACCAAGTCTTTGGTACGAAAACCGGCGATCGCGTGGACTTCAGCTCCATTGTTGTGGAGTTTCTTGGCAATGGGATATGCGGTGACGATTTTTGAAGCTCTGCACGTTACCGGCGGGGTTCTCTCTTATGGTATTCCGGAGTTCCGGCTTCCCAAGTCTATCGTTCAAAAGGAGATAGAGGCTTTAAAAGGGACCGGTGTGGAAATTATTTCAAACACGGTAATCGGCAAAACCCTTAGCGTTGATGATCTTTTAAATTCCGGCGGATACAAAGCGGTTTTTATCGGTTCCGGCGCGGGTCTGCCTAAGTTTATGAACATTCCGGGTGAGAACTTGAACGGTGTTTATTCGGCTAATGAATTTCTTACCCGTATCAATCTGATGAAGGCCTACCTCGATGGAAGTACGACTCCCATCCACCACGGGAAAAAGGTCGCGGTTGTGGGCGGCGGCAATGTCGCAATGGATGCTGCCCGGTGCGCTCGGCGGCTGGGTGCAGAGGTTACTATCATCTACCGCCGGACCGAAAAGGAATTGCCGGCGCGTGCTGAAGAAGTTGAACACGCCAAAGAAGAAGGCATCGTGTTTCTCTTTCTGACAAATCCGGTGAGCATTGCCGGAAACGAAAAGCGGTGGGTTACTTCGATTACGTGTGAAAAAATGAAACTCGGTGAACCGGATGCTTCGGGCAGGGCGCGCCCGGAACCTATTGTTGGCAGTGAAACGGTAATAGAATCGGATTGTGTCATTATGGCGCTCGGCACTTCGCCGAATCCGCTCATTAGTTCAACGACCGCGGGGCTTGATATCCAAAAATGGGGCGGAATTATCACCGATGAACAAGACGGTAAAACGTCCCGCGAAGGGGTTTACGCGGGCGGAGATGCAGTTACCGGCGCGGCTACGGTGATCCTCGCTATGGGGGCCGGAAAGCGTGCCGCTGAAGCAATAGATGCATACATTACAGAGTAAACCATGTAAATTATAGATATTCCGACCATTATCAGCCGGTATTTTTTGCATAATTAGCAAAGGCGGTTATGAAAAGGAAATTATGTGTAGTTACCGGTTGAGATAATAGTGATCCCACGATTCCGGTAGCCCGTGACGTACAAAACGCTGGCTGCCGGTTTAGAGAATAGTATGTTCATCGGCAACAGCGTTACTGATTTGTGAGATGATGCCAGAGTTGATTCTTGAATTATCAATTTGGGCATTGGCGGCGATCAAACGTAACACGTTTTATGGCGATTAACTAACGGAATAAACCCTGAAAATGTCGTACTGATGATTAGTACAAATAATTCCGGTGGAAGCTATCCCCCAGAATCTATTGCAGCCGGAATTATAAAAATCATAAAAATTATTAACAGATATTTTAATGTAAGGAATTATGGCTGCGAAACTTTTCGCGGGAACGAGTAGACAAAGTTATTTTTATTCAATATATTTGTATTGAGATAATACAAGGAGTTAATTGATAATGGCTGAACTACAGTACGAGACTGTCAAGGATGCTGAAACGCTCAAACGGGTACTTGAGAGGATTCATAAGGCCCAACAGATTTTTGCGGGCTTTTCGCAGGAGCAGGTGGACAAAATCTTTCGTGCGGCTGCAACTGCCGCAGATAAAGCCCGAATAGAGCTTGCCAAGATGGCCGTCGCAGAAACCGGCATGGGTGTCGTTGAGGATAAGGTGATCAAGAATCACTATGCCGCAGAATATATCTATAATGCCTATAAAAACACCAAAACCTGCGGTGTTATTGAAGCGGATTCTTCCTTTGGTATCAAAAAGATCGCTGAACCGATTGGGTTGGTCGCTGCCGTTATCCCCACGACAAATCCCACCTCAACGGCAATTTTCAAAACGCTGATCTGTTTGAAAACCCGGAACGGAATCATTATTTCTCCCCACCCGCGGGCAAAAAATAGTACCAACACTGCTGCGAGGATCGTGCTGGAAGCGGCTGTTGCAGCAGGGGCGCCGGAAGGGATTATCGGCTGGATCGATGAACCGAGTCTGGAACTTACCAATACGGTGATGCACGAAGCGGATATTATCCTTGCAACCGGCGGGCCGGGTATGGTAAAAGCCGCGTATTCTTCCGGAAAACCCGCCATCGGAGTCGGTTCCGGCAATGTTCCGGCGATTATTGATGACAGTGCAGATGTTATTCTTGCGGTCAATTCAATTATCCATTCAAAAATTTTTGACAACGGTATGATTTGCGCGTCCGAACAATCGGTGATAGCTCTTGACGCTGTCTATGATGCGGTAAAAAAAGAATTTTCCGGCCGAGGCTGCTATTTCCTTAACCCGGAAGAAACCGAAAAAGTCCGCAAAACTATCGTTATTAACGGCGCACTGAATGCAAAAATTGTGGGGCAGAAGGCGCACACCATCGCTGAACTTGCCGGTGTAACGGTTCCGGAAGCGACAAAAATACTCATCGGCGAAGTTGAATCTGTTGATATTGCCGAAGAATTTGCTCATGAAAAACTTTCACCGGTTCTGGCGCTGTACCGGGCAAAAGATTTTAACGATGCGATAGATAAAGCTGAACAGCTTATCCGGGACGGGGGCTACGGCCACACCGCTTCAGTTTATCTCGATACCGGAACGAGTCAGGCAAAGCTTGAGGCTTTTGCCGGCCGGATGAAAACCTGCCGGATCATTGTCAATACTCCTTCGTCTCATGGCGGTATCGGGGACCTTTATAATTTTAAACTGGCGCCGTCTCTTACGTTGGGCTGCGGTTCGTGGGGCGGGAATTCGATTTCCGAAAATGTTGGTGTTAAGCATCTTATGAATATTAAAACGCTCGCGGAACGGAGGGAAAATATGCTGTGGTTTAGGGCGCCGGAAAAAGTCTATCTGAAAAAGGGTTGCCTGCCTGTTGCCCTCGATGAGCTGAAAAATGTGATGGGCAAAAAGCGGGCTTTTGTCGTTACTGACGATTTTCTTTACAAAAGCGGTGCTTCAAAGGCAATTACGGATAAGCTTGACGAAATGGGCATCGTTCACGAAACATTTTTCGATATACAGCCGGACCCGACACTTGAGTGTGCAAAAATCGGTGCAAAATTGATGACGAGTTTCGCTCCTGATGTCATCATAGCGCTGGGCGGCGGTTCTGCAATGGACGCCGGAAAAATTATGTGGGTGCTATACGAACATCCGGAAGCGGATTTTCAGGATATGGCCATGCGTTTTGTCGATATCCGGAAGCGCATTTACACTTTTCCAAAAATGGGGGAAAAAGCCTATTTTATCGCAATTCCAACTTCTGCCGGAACTGGCAGCGAAGTAACGCCTTTTGCTGTAATCACTGACGAAAAAGTTGGCATGAAATATCCGTTGGCTGATTACGAACTTATGCCGGATATGGCAATCGTTGACGCGGACCTCCAGATGAATGCACCCAAAGGACTTACCAGTGCTTCCGGCATTGACGCCCTGACTCATGCGCTCGAAGCCTACGCCTCGATCATGGCAACTGATTTTACTGACGGGCTTGCGGTTCAGGCGGCGAAGCTGGTCTTTGAATATCTGCCCGCGGCTTACGAAAAGGGAGCAGCAGACCCCATTGCTCGTGAAAAGATGGCAAATGCGGCTACGATTGCGGGAATGGCCTTTGCCAACGCATTTTTGGGTGTCTGCCACTCTATGGCGCATAAACTCGGCGCATTTCACCACTTGCCTCATGGTATTGCCAACGCCCTTATGATTAATGAAGTTGTGCGGTATAACTCGTCCGAAGTTCCCCCGAAAATGGGAACTTTTTCGCAATATGCGTATCCTCATACGCTTGCCCGGTATGCGGAATTTGCTACAGCTCTTGGACTTGGCGGAAAAACCGATCAGGAAAAGCTTAAGAATCTTATCGCCGCAATCGACAAACTCAAAGAAGCGATTGGAATTAAAAAAACGATAAAAGATTACAATATTGATGAGAAAGATTTTCTTGCCCGGCTTGATGATATGAGTGAGAAAGCTTTTGACGATCAATGCACCGGTGCGAATCCCCGGTATCCGCTTATCGCTGAGATTAAACAGATGTATCTCAATGCCTACTATGGGAAAGAGGAGAAAGTATAATGGCACACTACAATCTTGAAAAAATTATTGCTGCCAGAACTGATAAGACCATTTACTGTGACGGGGACAAGGTCATCAAAGTGATGGGTCACAGCTATCCGGCATCGGATGTTCTATCTGAGGCATTGAATCTTGCCAGTGTCGGAGAAACGCCGCTCAAAGTTCCCAAGCTGCTTGAAGTTACCCAAGTTGAGGGAAAATGGGCAATCGTATGGGAATATGTTGCCGGACACACTCTGGCAGAGCTTATCGAAAAGCACCCTGAACGGTTTGATGAATATTTGGAGCGTTTCGTGGATATACAGCTTGAAGTGCATAGGTTTAGTGCGTCCCGGCTGCCGCTGTTGACAGAAAAACTGCACCGGAAAATCCGCGCCTCAGGTTTGGACGCGACTGTCCGCTACGAGCTGCACACTCGGCTGGACTCTTTGCCCAAACACACCAAGCTCTGTCATGGGGATTTTAACCCCAGCAACATTATCATCACCGAAAATAATGAAGCCTACGTCATTGACTGGTCGCATGCCACTCAAGGGAATGCCTCCGCTGATGCAGTTCAGACCTATCTTCTGTTCTATCTTGCCGGAAAAATAGACGCTGCGGAAAAATATCTTAATTTGTTTTGCAAAAAAAGTGATACCGCAAAACAATATGTGCAAAAATGGATCTCCATTATTTCGGCTTCACGGCTCGTTAAAGCAAAACCGGAGGAGAAAGAATTTTTGCTCCACTGGGCAAATGTCGTTGAGTACGAATAAAAAGTTTAGAGCGCGAATGTGCGGATTAAAAAATCCGTGAAATCCGCGGATAAATCCTTCGGTATTAATCGAATATTAAGGAAAAAGGCGAGAGCACCGCGGAGACTAAAATTGCTCTGACTACATTAAAAGAGAGTTTCGCTAATGAATGACAACAACGCGATGCTGATAAAACACCAGCTATTAGTTTCTATTATCAAGCTCCAGCTCGAGGATAAACTTGAAGCAGAGATAGACCGTGTTCCATGGTATATGACCAAAGGGGCTGACTACGAACCTGTCCGCTGTTGCGTGTACCATGACCGCAGCATTTTGAAATCCCGGATAATGGCACAGCTTGGTTTTTCCATTGAAGATTACGCAGATGACGGAAGTTCCCTCGCGCCGTACGTCCGGAAAGCACTTGACCGGAAAGAAATTGAGGAACCAATACTCATGGTGCTGGACGATGCCTGCAATGCTTGTATTAAAACCCAGTACCTCGTTACCAATGCCTGTCAAGGCTGTGTTGCCCGTCCCTGTATGATGAACTGCCCGAAAAAAGCCATCTCAATCATCAAAAATCATGCTGAAATTGATAAAGATATATGCATTAACTGCAGCATTTGTTTACAGAATTGTCCCTATCATGCGATTATCCGGATACCGGTACCGTGCGAAGAATCCTGCCCGGTCGGCGCTATTGCCAAGGATAGCAACAACAAAGAACGGGTCGATTTTGATAAATGTATTTTTTGCGGTAACTGCATCCGTTTATGCCCTTTCGGTGCAATGATGGACAGATCCGAAATTGTGGATGTATTAAACGCGAAAAAATCCGGAAAAAAACTTTCCGCACTGATTGCTCCAGCCATTGCCGGACAATTCAAGGCTCCACTTGAAAAATTAATCGGCGCGCTTAAACAGGCGGGTTTTGATGCAGTGTATGAAGTTGCCCTCGGTGCAGATATAACCGCACGTAAAGAGGCTGAAGAATTTACCGAGCGGATGGAAAAGGGCCATGGCTTTATGACTACAAGTTGTTGCCCGTCTTATATTGAAATGGTGAAAAAACATCTTCCCGAATTAAAGCCCCATGTGTCGGATACCCGGACTCCCATGCATTATACCGCGGAACTTGCACAAAAGGATCATCCGGATTATCTGCGGGTTTTTATCGGTCCCTGCCTTGCCAAGCGCAAAGAAGGCATTGATGATCCATTGATTGATTATGTGTTGACAGCAGAAGAAATTAATGCTTTTTTTACCGTGCTGAATATTGATGTGAGCAAAAGTGCGGAGGATGCCGCATCACTGGGAAAGGCAAAAAAACCCGGACGCTCTTTCCCGTGGTCAGGCGGCGTGGCTGGAGCGGTTAAGGAAAATCTGAAGGATGTTGCCCAGTTTCAACCGGTTTCAGTAAACGGCTTTACAAAGGAAGGCTTAAAAACACTGAAGGATTGGGCTGACGGAAAGAACACCGGTACTATTCTCGAAGTGATGGCGTGCAAGGGCGGGTGTATCGCCGGTCCTATGGTTGTGGCAAACCCGACAGTTGCGCTGAATCAAGTGAAAAAACTTGCAGAAAATAGTGAAAACTAGGAATTTTCAAAAAAGAGAAGTCCGTCTCTACAGTGTGGCAATGTTTTACGAGAATTTTTCCCTTGATCCAAAGGGTAAATTCATCATAAAGATATGCGATGGAACGGTTTGTCATGTGTGAAAATCGATTCCTATTTTAGAACAATTCCGTTTAGGATTTACGGTGGAAACGGTTTCATGTCTTGGTGCGTGCGGACTTGTGCCGGTTATTACGATGAACGCCTGCAATGGTACCGGAAAAAGCACAGAATTTGCTTAATGAATTAAAGAATAATCCGGAGGCTAATCATGCTGCGAAATAGACTAGGATTACAGGAAAATAGGCAGGCCTTTGAGAAAGCCCTGGCTTCTGAAAAAAAAAAAATTCTGGTGTGCGCCGGAACCGGCGCTTCCGGATCTGTGGAAATTTACAAATACCTCATTAGGCTGATGCAGAAAAAAATATTCCTTGTTTAAAGAAAAAAGTTAAAGAAGAAAAAACTACAGAATAGCGAGGCTTTCCCAAAATCCTCCGGTTCACAAGGCTCAAAGGATAAAAATTATGACCTATCAGCGTAGGAGTTATAATCTATATGACTATCAGCTATAAAATCAACCTTTTTATTATAACGTTTATTGTAGTTTTGTCTTTGGCGTCTTTTATAGGGTTTGGGGTGTTCATGTATAATAGCTCCTTAATGCAAAGCATAACCCGGGATCTTACTAAAAAATATAATGATACCCTGGCCCAAGAATCTTTTGAAGAATTCAATGCCTTCTTGAAGGCTATTCAGGCAAGTTCCGGAATCGCTCAAGATTTGGGGGAATTATTCTATGCTTTGAAGGATACCTTAACCCGCAAGGAATTAGAAGATCTCATGAATGTTGAGTATCATAAAGCTTTTGCCAGGGAGACATCTCTCCTCGGTGGAGGTGCCTTTTATGAACCGAATGTGTTTTATCCTGAGGATTATGATTTTCACCACTTTGTCAGCAAAATCTTGACTGCCCAGGGAATCCCAGATGAAAAATCAGTCCAATGGCTCGGCGATGAGTGGGCTTGGGATGTGGATACTTATGAGGAGGGCTGGTATCAAATTGTACTTCCCAAAGGGTGGAGCCGTTCAAGCCCTCGGGATAAGCGGCATTATTGGAGTGAATTGTACATTGATACCTCGGTAAACGCCCTGATGGTTACGGTTTCCCTACCTATGTACAGCGATGACCAGCGCATTGTCGGGGTAGCCACCGTAGACGTATCCCTGGCAACCTTGCAGCAAGTGGTGACCTCTGTCAGCTTACCCACCCCTTCCACCATAATGGCCGGTTTTTCAACCATAAATAACGCTACTTTTGCCATGAGCAAAAGCACCGATTACCAGATAGTTCCCTATCCCACAGGGAGCTGGCTTAGCCAACTGGAACAGCTCAAACCAGGTCAAACCTTCATCAATGAGGATTTTTCATTTCAGGGAGTAAGCTATAGTTTATACGCCTCGGTACATGAGTCAGGTATAGGGGTTGCCATGCTCGTACCGAATGCAGAGAAATATCAAGCCGTAGATGCCTTGCAAAAGGCTGAGCGTATGGTAGTTATCATAATCGTATTTACCATGCTGATCATTATTCTGGGGATTATTTACACCCTTAAGAAATGGGTAGTTACGCCTATCAAAGAGGGTTTTGGCTTTCTTGAAAACGTAGCCAAAGGTGATTTATCCCAGCCCATTGAAGCAAATAGCAAGAAAGGATTGGATGAGATGCAGGGCGCCTTGATCACCATACAGGGTAACCTCAAGAAAGGGATGGATGAACTGAACGATCAGATTTTGAAAATGACGAAGCTCGACAAACAGCTTAATACGGTCATAGCGGAATCTTCCGACGACCTGGAGGTGATAACCGATAATATGGGTTTTATGGAAGCCAAGGTAAACACTCAGATGGAATCGGTGCTAACCGCTTCTGATTCCGCAGTAGAAATCCTTGATCATGCGGGTTCCTTTGAAATAACAGTACATACCCAGGTGGAGTATATCACGAAATCTTCCGCAGCGATAAAGCAAATGGTAACAAATATCACCGCCGTCCGCTCGATAGTTGCTAATACCAGTAGAACCACCGATACCCTTAGTAAGTCTTCTGAGTCCGGACACCGGATGCTGCTCAAGCTGGCCGAAGAGTTGAAGGAGATTGAGGAGCAGTCCGCAACTTTGCAAACCGCGAATAAGACCATATCGGACATCGCGGGACAGACGAATATCTTGGCCATGAACGCTGCAATAGAGGCGGCTCATGCAGGGGAAGCAGGGAGGGGCTTTGCGGTAGTGGCCGGAGAGGTTAGGAAGCTGGCGGAACTTGCGGGGAAAGAGTCGGAATCGATTTCCACAGAGATCAAGAAGATGGAACGAGCTATAGAACAGATAAGTCAAGTTTCTAACGAAACCGTAGGTGCAATGGACACGATATTCCGGGAGATAAAGGTAATGGATACCTCTTTTGACACCGTAAACAAGGCTATAGCAGAGCAGGCTGCAGGAGGAAACCAGATCCTCACTGCGTTAAAAGACATACAGGATATGACCGGACAGGTGCGGGAGGGAGCCGGAGTAATCCACCAGCGAAGCGGTTCAATACACGAGGAGATGGAAAAGCTGCAAAAAATTTCCAGGGAGGTAACAGAGATCACTCACAAGGTGCGGCTTGCTGGTAAAAGTATTGCATCTTTCCTCGAAAACGCCAAAAAGCTTGCATAGGCGACGTTAAAGCCAGTTACCCTGTTGACAGCTCAGGCAAGTAGACCATGCGTCCAAGGTGGATTTGATAGGGATTCATGAAAGTGATGACATCAGCAGTATGCTGCCCTCTGAAGCAGCGTTTCTGTCTGATGAAACAACAAATCTGCTGTTCTACAAACAAGTTACTGAAAAAAATTGCAAACTATTGAAACTTTCGCTGCTCATACTTCCAAAATTAGGTACAAATCATCACTGGAAAAACTTAAATCCTCGAAATGGGTTGCGATACTATTACCCTGTTCGCCGGCTGTGCTATAATGCTGTTCAGAAATTCATCTGGTAGGCTAACGCGTTTTCCTGCACCTTCATATCTCCATATCATCAATATTGACTCTTTTCTTTAACTATATTATAAACTGACTGCCGGTATGGGTCGGAATTTATAAAAGAGGAAAAAATATGAAAGTAAGAGTTAAGCTGACATTAAGCATAGGTTCTCTTGTACTGGTAGCTACAGCAGTCATGGCAGCGATCCTGCTGTCCCGG
>BOBG01000069.1 GCA_026002265.1 Spirochaetia bacterium | reverse complement strand
TTGGTTATATGCTGTCAACTGAGGTTTTCAGCGAGGGTACACCTTTAATAATTCGGACGCTTGAAGGCGATTCGGAAGTTATTGCATCGAAAGATAGGTATATAATGATTGGAGTTTTTGGTGAAGTGTATAGTATGAGGGCAACTACATTTGAGAAAATCTACTCTCCTAGTAATCAAGCCTCTGATAGGGATCCCGAAGATATGGCCCCCGGAGATTTATTTTACTTGCCAACTATAAGAAACAAAATAACCGGCGAATCAAAGAATTTAAAAAGAATACGGATATTTGCCAAAACCTGTACCCCTAAAGATGAAGCATATATATATGCAAAACCGCTTGAAAAAAAGACAAAACTTATAAGGGATGGTTATTCTTATATGAATGGTGAGCCGGGTGATTTTATTGCCTGTAGGTCTAATGTGGATAGTGTGTTTATTATAAACCGTAAAGTGTTTGAGAAAACATATGATAGGATTATATCGGATTAACGCAAAAAGGCAGATGAGAAGTGTATCAGCCCCGGTATACTAGACTTGCTTTTGAGCTTAATTAGCGTGAGTGTGCAGACGGTCGATATTGTGGCTGGATTGCCGAAGGTAGTTGGATAAAAGACTCGAATAAATAGAGGTGAGGTGAAATTAAATGAAACTAAAAGAAATAACTATTCGCAATTATAAATCGTGCAAAGATACTGTTGTCAATTTTAATGAAACACTTACTGCACTTATTGGGGTAAATGGAGCAGGCAAAACGAATATATTGACAGCGATAAATACATTATTAGAGAGTAATTTTATTGCTAGTAACGGTGAGAATGATATTCAGAGTAATCATCCATTTATTACTATTCTATTTGAACAAGAAAATTATCATGTAGAATTAAAAATAGCTGATGTTGTCAACAAAAAAGATCTATGGGATATAATATATAAGTGGCGAATAAAAGAGCTTTTTCCTCAGTGGTTAGAAATTCCACTCTGGGCGATTACAGACCCGCTTGATATGCAAAAAATAAAATTTCTTTTTTCAGAAATTGATATTACTGATGAAGTACAATCTCAATTTATGAGTCAGGTATGGCTAATTAGAAATTATATACGCTCAACTAAATACTATTCTGCTGCTTATTTTACTGAACCAATAAATGCGTCTCCTATATTAGATATAAACAGGCATAGGGGGGGTACGACATGATAAATTTATTTATGATTTGTACGATTCAAGAAATACCAGTTTATATGAACGGTATATTGATTTAGTTGGTCCAAACGGTATTCATCTTATTGATTCCTTAGAATTACCTGTTTATGAAGATAATATTCTGATACCTAAAATTAAATTAAATGAAGCAACACTTGGGTTTCATCAACTTTCTGAAGGTACATTTAAAACAATGGCTTTATTATTTTATATCATTAGCAATGATGGAGGATTATTATTGCTGGAAGAACCTGAAGTCGGTATCCACTACAAATTATTACATGACATCGTGGAAATTATACAATGTGAATCTGAATATAAACAAATAATTTTCTCAACTCATTCTGATTATGTACTGGATATGCTTAAACCTGAAGATATTGTATTTATTGAAAATGGAGAAAATGGGACAAAAGCTAGAAATTTACCAAAAGAACTTGCTGAAGGTAACTACAAAGGCTTACGAACATTTCTTGAATGTGAAGGAAGTCTTGGACAATATTGGAAGGCTGGCGGTTTTGATGATGAATGATCAAGTGCTACATATTGGTATTATTGTGGAAAATGATACTGATTTTCAATGTCTCAAAATACTCATAAAAAAGATAGAACCGGCAAAACAATTTAGTCTAAAACGCCGTGTAGCTGGCGGTGGTGGAAATATGTTCAATATACTGAAAATGGAGCAATGGACAAAATCACTCCATGCCGATAATTGCCATTTTTTATTGATTGTGCATGATTTGGATCGGGATGGCGTAACCAAAGAGCTCAATGATAAAAATAAATTGATGGATAAATTAAAAAATGCACTGGAAAAAAATCCAATAAATAAAATTTGTATAGTGGTACCAATAGAAGAATTGGAAGCATAGTTATTATCAGATAATGATAAAATACCAAATCCTGAAAAGATACCAAATCCGAAAGGACGTTTTAAGTATTTAGATAGGAATTATCGTGAATCCAACAATGCAAGAATAGCAGAACAGCTTGATGTTACCATAATAGCACAAAAATGTCCTTCGTTTAGACCACTCCAGCAGTTTATCAATAAGATATGGGAAAATGAAGTTTGAATTCCTTGCCGAAGCTGTGCTAGTGGTATTTAAGAACGAACCGAAGGGTTATCGAGTGTGGTAAATGAGTTGTTACTGCATCTTGCCATACTCTTTGTGTAGGAATTTTTCGCTACACTATAATTCATTATAATTTCAGTCACTAACAAAATTTTTTACAACTCTAAGTATTAATTCATTTTATCGTTATCTTTTAATTTATTTATTTCAATTATTATTTTTACGATATTTTCGACAATCGATTTATTTAATTCCATTTGTTTTTGGTTGAAATAATTGTTTTTATTTTCCATTTCAGAATATTTTAATTCGCTATAATTTTTCACTCTCATCTAATTTTACTTCCAATGTTTTATTTTCTGCTTCCAAATCACTAATCTTTTTATCCTATCTCTATTTGAAATTTTTCTTTAGCGACCTTTAATTTATCCTCTTTTTCTGCAATATTGTTATTCCCTCGCTATAATATCAAAAGAATAAAATATAACTAAACTTTACAAAAGTTTTAGCCTATGTTATAATAACATTATGAATATGAGATGAACGTAGAAGAAAATTAAATCAGGAAGTGCAAGCTCAGATAAGGATAACCGCGGTTAACCGGATAATAAATGGGGAAAGCCCTGAAAGAGTAATAAAATCAATCGGTTACAACCAGCACATAATATATTATTGGCTTGCTCTCTACCGGTCAGGCGGATATGAAGCGTTGAAAGTTGATAAATCCGGCGGGCTGCTGCTGGATGCAAAGCAAATGATGCGCTTGTATAAAATGATTGCGAATAAAACTCCGGAACTATACTTTTCCATTCTGCCTCCGGGCCTGCAGTGTTGATCATTCGTACCGGGCACCCGCGTTTGTCGATGGCGAGGTGTGTCTTGCTGTTGAGCCCTCTTTGGTACGCTCCATCCGGTCATTCTCGCCTCGGGCGCCACAGGACTATGGGTCGCGTCTATCGACCCATTCCGTCACCTGCTCAGCCACTTTTTGCCAGACACCTTTACCTTGTCACCGGCAAAAGCACCGGTTGGTATTCTTCCAATCCCCATACTCCGGCGGTAAATTCTGCCAGGGTGGACCGGTACGGAATATCTAGCAGACGGCATTGATGAAAAGCCGATTGTTTCGTGCGACTCTCCCCCATTGACCGGGTCTACCGGGCAGGAGTGGTTCTATCTTTTCCCAAACAGTGTCGCTGATGTCATGTCTATGCATCTTTTCATGTTACCTCTTCTTTCGTCTTTTGACGACATCCCCTAGAGCCTATGGGCAATCATTACAAAGACAGCCTTTTCCGGTCGCTTTTCAACGATAGCAGTGCTACTAAAATTATATAATAATCTCAAAGGTACTCACTACGATAAAACAACCGAAGTGGTAATAAATACCTTGTCAGAAACGTTCTTTACCCATAAAAAAAATGATGTCTCTTTTATTATTAACCGGAAATTGGTAGTGTTGGCTGAACAGCAGTCAACTATAAATGAGAATATGCCGTACCGGTTTCTCTTGCCGGTTGCCCATTTATTTGAAAACAGCATCACCGATAAAGCTTTGGTCTACCGGCAAAAATTGGTAAAACTGCCTCGACCGGAATTTATTGTTCTCTAATGGCATTGCGAACTATCCTGATGAAAAAGAATTGAAATTATCGACTGCCTTTGAAAGAGAGGAAGGAAACGAGGAAATCAACCTTGAATTGACCGTAAGGGTGTATAATATAAATAAAGGGCATAATGAGTACCTAATTGAGAAAAATGAAACATTAAGTGGGTATGTAGAATTTGTAGATAGGGTAAGAAATTATCAGGAGGTACTAGCGAAAGAAAAACCCGGTATAAATCGAGAAGCAGTGCTTAATTTTGCGATAGTAAGAGCGATAGAGTATTGCAAGCACCATAACATTTTGGCTGATTTTTGGAACAGACTTACTAATGAGGAGGTAAATATGCTGACATCAGAATGGAACTTAGAAGATGCATTAGCTGTTCGTGAAGAGGAAGCTAAACAAGAAGAACGTGACCGGATTATGGAATTATTGAACCGGAATTATACTGTTGAACAACTCAAGGAAATACTTACTCAAGAATCCAATGAATGTGGCATATTCCGGCCTATCAGGTAGACAAAAATGCACTGCATTTTTGTCGATTATGTCGTATCGAATCACTGTAGCAGTACAGCGCCTACTAGCCGGTTTACGCCATTAAAACGGCGTAAACCTATTCTAGTATGCGCCATGCAGAAATGATCCGAAACATTATTCCCCAAAACAGGCACCATTGCCGGTGGCAATCGTGCCTCCACACCAATATCGCATAGATCAGTCACAACAATCACCGGCACCGCCCGTGTTTCACACCGGCGGAAACAAAAAGCCGGTATACAAATTGATCGCAGCATTAAACGAAAAATAGTTACATAAAAAACATAAACCGGAATAGACAACGCCTACTCAACGCACGACCAACTCCCAGTCAATACGCCAAAATGTATAAATGTTGACTCTGATTACCGGGTCCGGCAACCGGATAATCATACATTATTTTGGAAATCCGGCATAAAAAGAGGTATAATTACTGCTGATTAATTATAAGGAGTATGATTATGGGAAAAATTAATTTTCTCACTGGTAAGCTTCATGGAAAAATTGGAGCCGTTGTCGGTTCGACCTGGAAAGGCGAATATTATGTGAAGGATTATGCTGTGCCGGCGAATCCGCAAACGCCAAAGCAAATGGCGGGCCGGAATATATTTAGCCGAACCACCCGGCGTGCCAACTCGATCCGGGATTCAGTTCTCAAGCCTTATTTGTATCCGAAGCCGCACAAAATGACGGAGGCTAATCTAGTGGTTTCATGGAATAAAGACAATTTTAAGACGAAAGTCTGGGAGCCGGCGCACTTTGCTATTTTTGAAGGACAGTTACCAGGACAGTGTATAACCAGTGTAACCTACGATCCGGCAACACGTTCTCTAACTGCCGGTACGGATTATACCGAAACCGGACCGCGTGATACCGATTCCGGTATTCTGGTGATGGGATTCAGAAACTGATGAATTGATTGGAGTCTCCACTACTGAAAAACGAGAAGCCGGCTCCATCACTTGCACCGTTGCACCGGGAATGATTCAAACCGGAACAACCTGATGTGTACCTTGCATATTCGGCAGTACCGGATCGAAATACCGGCATAAAAGGGAAAGTGTCAAATACTTCGTACTGGCCATTTACTCTACCGGAAGCTCCAGCCGGTTGATAAAACCACCGCCAGCCGTACCGGAACCGGCTGGCTTATTTTCTCTCTTTTCGTATTCCCTTGCTTTTTAAGTGCAGCTACATTTATAGTAAAAACGTATTGAATAGGTATTGACAAATACGTTAAGAATACGATAACATACTAAATATAAACTGATGAGAAGGGGTATTTAATGAAAACAATCGCTATCACTTCAATTTTTGTTTTCTAAGTGCAGCTACATTTATAGTAAAAACGTATTGAATAAGTATTGACAAATACGTTAAGAATACGATAACATATTAAATGTAAACTGTATGAGAAGGGGTATTTAATGAAAACAATCGCTATCACTTCAATTTTTGTTTTCTAAGTGCAGCTAACATTTATAGTAAAAACGTATTGAATAAGTATTGACAAATACGTTAAGAATACGATAACATATTAAATGTAAACTGTATGAGAAGGGGTATTTAATGAAAACAATCGCACTATCACTTCAAAAAGGCGGAGTCGGCAAAACGAGTCTTGCGGTATCTATTGCCGCGGAGCTGGCTTCGTTGACCGGATCAGTGTTACTGATCGATGCGGATCCGCAAGCAAGCGCGACGAGCTGGATCGGCACGCATACGATAACCGTGGAACTCGCAGATGTTTTGACCGGCACCACACCGGTCAAACAAGCGATCATGCAAACCGGAATAACAGGACTTGATCTGCTACCGAGTGCCGGACTTGGCGGAGAACTGAAAGCTTTCGGTGAGGGACCGGGAAAAGACGATCCCTTTTGCTTCCGGCGTCTCCTTAAGGAAGTTGCCGCGCGTGGCTATCAGTATACCGTCATTGATCTTTCACCCGGCTGGGGCGCTCTTGAACGAGCAGCAGCTCTGGGCGCGGATGAGATCATAACGCCGGTTCTGGGAGATTCTTTTGCAATTGACGGCTTGCAGATTTTTAATGAAAACCTCGTAACATTACGGCACCGGTTTGAGACTGAAAAACCCCGGCACACTCGAATCATTGTCAATGCGGTTGATGGCCGGATTAAGCAACACGCTGAAACCCTTGATGCAATTCGAGCCGCGGCTGCCGGGATAACGATTTACAGCGTGCCAGTCGATCCGGCATTTCGACTTGCTCAGCGAAAACACTGTTTTGTGCAGGAAATCGCAACGGTAAAGCCGGAAACCCGGCTTGTATTGCACACCATCGCTGAAGATTTACACACTAGAGGAAAGTAAAATGGCAACACGGAAAACAACATCTGTTGATATTGAACAGATTAGCAATGCGATTGGCGCCGTCAACGCGGCAGTCATTGACACCGATGAGGAGCCGGCACCGGCTCGTCCGACTGCGGTCCGGCTGAATCCGCAGGAATATGACTATCTCAAGCGGATTTTTGAAACGAAGGGGAAAGGCTTGAAAGTATCAACCGGCATGAAAATGGCGGCGCTGTGGATTGCGGACCAAGTTGAAGCCGGAGCTATGAGTATCAGCAAAGCCGGGATTATTGACCGGAGATGAGCTGTGGAAATGCCTCTCAAAGCCCAATAGCAGCACGCTGGCAGGCTTCCCGGGAGGAATTCATAAATCATGCGCCGGAGACGCTCTAAACGCCAATTGTGCAGTTTTTGGTATCCGGAGCAAACCTAAAAAGGAGTGACCAATGCCACACAAAAATCCCCAGCCAGCCGCCGAAACCGAGCTGTTTGATCTGCGTTACGAAAAGACCTATGTAGGCTGTCTATTGCTCGATACAAAAATAGCCGTCACTTTGCCGGTTGAAGCCTTTTATGATCTCAAGCACCGGCTCATCTATCAGGCAATCCTGAATCTTAAAGCCGATGGTATTCCACCGGATCTGATCACTGTGACCGGCCGTCTGCGAGAAACCGGCACATTGAAGCTGGCTGGCGGGCCGGCAGTAATTGCCGATCTCACAACTGAAGTTCCCTCGGCAGCGAATCATGCTTTTTATGCTACAGCTATTTTAAGACTGTATCAGCTCCGGCAGAATATTCAGATCGCAGAAGAACTGTCCAGCAAAAGCCGGCACGCGCTCGCGGATCCGGGACATCTTGCACAATGGGCAGTCGAAGCTTTGACGCTCCACTCTGGGCCAGCGCTACAAAGCCGGCTACCGACCTTTGACGATTATTTTGAGACCTGCCGGAACTTTGAGGAGGACGCCCACTTTCGTCCGGATCTGTTCGGCGGCATCCAGTTTCCAACCGGAACTGTGTCATTTATCGGCGCACGGACGACCCGCGGAAAAACTAGCGCCATGGTCAACCTTGCCAGAGAAACTATCGCGGCTGGCCGGAAAACACTATTCATTTCTCTTGAGATGAGTCAAAAGGACATCTTCAACAAGCTGATTCTGTCTACAGCTTATGGAATTGCACTCCGGGACGGGTTCCCTCCGGAACGCGAATCTCCGGTCACTGATCATTACCGGCTCGTCCGGGAAATTCCCCTCGGAGGAACCGATGCTCAAATCTTTTGTGATTACTGGACCCAGGCAATAAAGCTCGTCCGGGAAGCGTCTACCGGCGGTACCTTTATTTTCTTTGATGGCCGGGGTGCGGAACATGCGGAAATTATCAACACCATCAGTGCAAAAGCGGATCGTGATACCCTTATCTTGCTTGATTATATCCAAGCCATGCCGCCGGTGCCGGACGGGGCAAAAGATTCTTTTATGCGTGTCGGCGATATAAACCGCGCCATTATGAACGCAACTGTCCGGACCGATGCAATTACCATAGCCGGCGCGCAAATTAACCGGACCGGAGCAACCCGTGGCCGAGCGGATGCCCTTGCACTGGAACTACTTCGGGAGAGCGGTAATATCGAGCAGGACGCGGAAAATGTCATCGGCCTCGGCTGGGAAGCTGATGAAAAAACCCGGTTTATCGAGATACTGAAATACCGGCAAGGACAGATTGGTATGCAGTGGACGCTTGATTTTAATCAGGCATTTTCTTATATGGAACGAGCCGGCGAGCGCGTCAAACCGGTACAAGCCAGTAAACAGAAAGCGGAGCCGAAACCGGAAGAAATCATAGACGAATCAAAAATCGTAAAGGATTGGTGGGTATTAACATGAAGCACAACAAACACTCGCGGACACTTTCAACAGTTGAAACTACGACTCGCCGGCAGCATGATCTCAAAAAAGTGGAACTGCGCGAGCCGGAGGATCCGGCGTTATTAGCCAAAAAAAAGCACCTATACGTTCATGGACATTTATCCTTATATTTTTGACGGCATAAATGCACTGTGTACGCAATTTGCTGACAAAAAATTTGTGGGAAAAGACGGCAGAGTATACAACATAATCAGCGGTAAGGACGATCCGGTCGCAACTCATTACAGTGCAATTATTCCCATAGAAGTGTGGATACAATTTTCGCTCAATGGGAGTACTGAGCATTGGCACGAAATGGTAACCGATCTGCGTGAAATGGTCTATAATCCTCCCAAAAAACTGCTGCCCTTTGTCAATGGGTATAAGATTTTAACGCACCCGGTACGCGTTGATCTTATTCTTGAAGACGACAGTAAAGTTTCCGAGGTTAAGAAGAACCAGCTCAAAAATATCGGTGTTACCAGTTATATACAAGCTATTTCTATTAGTTTTTACAAACCACTTTTTGAGTCTTTGCTGGTAACGAATAGTCAAGGTAGTATCGGTAAGGACTATATTCAAATACCCTTGGCCTTTCAAGAAAAGATCCGGAATTGCCGGGATACACTCCTCGATACCGTAAAAATCGGAGAGTTGGACTCATTATCTGCAATAGAGATCCGGAGAATCTATCTCTATTTAGCACAGCACGACAGCCGGGATAAAAAACATGATCCGGAGTATATCAGCATTAAAGATGTGAATGATTTTGCCTTAAGCTGTTTCCCGGAACTCGTGCGGTACAAAGACAAAACCGGAACATATACGCTCAAACCAGCAGACTATGATGCCCTGATTGAAAAGTTACACACGGCAATCGCCTTTTTCAAAGCACTGGCGCGTGCCGGCGGCATGAACGGCGGACAATTTGTACCTGCCAGTATTATCAACCTCGGAGAATCCGGCGCTGCGTTTGACCGGAAGAGCAACAAGCTCCGGATCCGGGTAGCGAGACCGAAAAGCCGGGAGCAGCCGGTCTATGATCAGCCGGAGTGGTTCCCGGAGTTATACGAAAACGCGAACTAAGTCAATGTATGGAAAGGTTTTAAAAACAGGTGAGTCATTAAGGATCACCCGCCTGATTTTCGGGATCACTGCTGTATCAAAATGACTCGAAAAAAACGGAGGTACTGGGGACGAGAAACGGAGGTACTGGGGACGAGAAATGCCAAAAAACGGAGGTACTGGGGACGAGAATTTGCCCCTCTCCAAGTATTCCAAAGGATTCCAATCCTTTGGAAATCCAACGCTGGCTTAGTGGAAAGCCTTAAGGGCTTTCCAAAGCCAGCCGAAAGCCGCTTCACAATGAAATCATGGTATGGGCTGGTAAGAAGGGCGGCTGAAGCCGGCGACACAGATCGGCATGAATCACAAGATTCCTGGCGCCGGTTGCGATATGATAACGTCTACAAAGCATAGAGTAATCTCTGGTAGACTCACGGAGATACCATCACACCGGATTCTTGAGGTTGTGAGAATAACTTTAGATATAAAAAATTGATCTACAGATTGAAATTTATTAGAATAATACGAGTTGAAGAAAGGAGAATTGATTATGGAAAAAATCAAGATATTTCTGGCATCATCTATCAAGGAGTTTGCGGACACGCGGCTGGAGCTAAAGGATTTTGCGCGTCGCCTGAACGACAGGCTTGTTGACTACGACACGTATCTTTATCTGTTCATCTGCGAATACGCCGATAACGATAACGCTATGGCGGAACACAACCGGGAACTCAAGGACAGTGATCTGTTTCTGCTGCTGGCGGGGCAAACTATCGGGTGGTTTACGATTGAGGAATACGATTATGCGCAAAAAATCCTAGGTAAGCGCGGGAACCCAAAAATCTATATCGCGCTCAAACAGTGCGACACGGTAGATGCAAGCGTCATGGAATTTACGAAAAAGCTTCCGGAAAATGTCACGCGAACTGACTTTGCAGACACGCGGGAACTGAAAATGCTGTTGGTATCGGCTATTAGCAAGGAGTTGAAAAATGCCTCGCTTATAGTTGATGGCGGGTTTGCAATAGTGAATGGCAAGGTTGCAGCGAAACTATAATTTTACTACAATAACGTATGAAGGATGCGCGTAATGAAGAAGATCAAGCTGTTTGTGGCCTCGTCACTTACGGGACTGGAGCGGGACAGGCTGGAACTGGGTGCGTTTA
>BOBG01000068.1 GCA_026002265.1 Spirochaetia bacterium | reverse complement strand
CTGCAACCCCGTTGAATGTGATCGATTGATGAGCGTTTATACGGGTACCCTGCTCCCTTCCATTATATATCACGATACCGGGTACAGAACTTGTCAGCACTACTATTCCCGTTGTTTCAAGTTGAGGGGCTGGTGCAGCAGCGGATGCCGGTGTTGTATTGCCGCGGTTCAGCGAATAATAGGGATCACTGATAATACTCCCCGTCTGGAACGGACGCTGTTTTTGACCAGTTAGCGTGAGTGTTTCAGCAGTAACTTTTGCGACTACGGCAAATAGGGCTTCCTTATCTGTTATATATTTGAGAAAAGCCTCAGCAAAGGGGCTATTCCGTTTCCCAATACCGTCCTCGGCTCTTTGTCCGGGGGACGTGGAGTAAAGAATAAGCAGGTCCTGGGGTACGTGCGCTACGGTGCTTAAGCCCCGGTCGCTGCCTATACTTCGTCCAATAGTGTTTCTAAACGGATTATCCCGGCATGCATCCAAAACTACCACATTCACCTTGTTACGCGCCCGCCTTTCAAATAACTCCAAAAGATAGTTGAGCCGGTAGGAACCATAACGAATATCAATATCATCTCTTGCGTTTATATCAATGGGCAATAGGTAATTCTCACCATCACTTAACTGTACGGCATGACCTGCATACCAGAAAAAGCCCTCGTTTGCAGTATTTGAAGCAAGCCGTCCCACATAGGCTTCTATCGCACGCGCCATATCAATATTGTTCAGGTTCATTTTAAGATCGACACTATATCCAAGCTGCCATAGCTTTGCGGCTATATCTGTTGCATCATTTACCGGGTTTGATAGCGCATCCACATTACGATAGGAATTATTTCCAATGACCAATGCATAACGTTCCCCAGTCTGTGCAAAGCCGACTGCCCCGATAAAAATCGCTATACAAAAAGCCATAAAACGTTTCATAAAAGCCTCCATTTATATATATTAGGAAAAGGCGAAGAGTGATTAGTTAGAGTTATTCTCTCTTCTACCTAGTCTATCAAATTTAGACTACCGAGACTAATAAGTTTAGTCTAGGCAGTCAATGAAATTTAGTCTACCTAGACTAAGCATTAACAATAAGCGGACGATCAAACATACAACTGCGAGGTACGCTAAGCGGTTTAGATGGGTTGCCTGAATATTGTGTGGTTATTTTGACATGATATTCCCCAGCCGCAAGTACAGGGATAATGACATCGATCTGCCTTTCAGTGTTTCTACTGATGGCTTTGGCATTACTCCGGATCTCATTGCCATCCTCTGTAATAAAAAACAACCCGACAGCAGGATCGTCTCCGGCAATTTTAATCTTTGCACCATGCAAGTGCAGACTATAGCCCGGCGTAAGATATTGGTCCGTGCTTTCGGTGTATTGATCAGTAACATGGTCAATGATTGGTCCATGGCTGATACCATGCAGCCGGTTCTTGGGGGCGCTTTGGGCAGCATCGCGATGCTTTTTGTCAAGATGCCCGATGACTTCAATATGGTGTTTATTGGAATCCCATGATGCATCAGAGGACTCAAATGAGCCCCGGATGCCGAGCCGGTAACTGCCGATGTGAGGAATTTTGAAACCCCACCCTTGGCTTAATAACGTATCCATCGTTTGTCCAATACCGGCAAGCGTTTGAAGGAG
Organism: Spirochaetia bacterium; assembly: GCA_026002265.1. Taxonomy (GTDB): domain Bacteria; phylum Spirochaetota; class Spirochaetia; order Treponematales; family Breznakiellaceae; genus BOBG01. The sequence goes on along the minus strand of BOBG01000068.1, from coordinate 9,254 downwards.
CGTAGCTTCGTTGACATTGAGGGTTTGAGCTGCCATTTTGAGAAAAGTCTCAGCGTCAGCACGTTCCGACTGTGTAACCACCGCACGGAAGGTACTTTTATCCTCCGTTAGGTTGCTCTGGGCGAGATAATAATCTAACATAATCAACTCCTTATTAGTAATTACTAATATTGTACTATAAAAGACACTAATTCATGTCATGTAGTATAGCACATATTACCGCATTATCAAGGTCAGATACAGCCTTCACTATCTTTTTATCTGTGTATGCAGCCGTTTCAATTCAAAGGTCATAAAGGCAGCGGACAGAAGCACCGCCAGTATATCAGCAGCGGGCATTGCGAAAAAGACTCCGTTCAAACCAAATGTTTTAGGAAGTAATAATAATAATGGAATATAAAAGAGTAACTGCCGGGATAAACTTAATATAGTACTTTGTACTGGTTTTCCGATAGCTTGAAAGTACTGTGAAGTGAATATTTGAAATGCTATGAGTGGGAAAACCATCGTACTGACCCGCAGACAAAAGATGCTTAAATCCATAAGATCGCCTTCTTCGTTGCGGAATAAAGCTATAAATAAATGTGAAAAAATCTGTATCAATAGAAAGCCTACGGTGATAAATACTGTTCCTGCAATGACAGCTAACGTATAGGTTTTAATTACCCGGTCGTATTTTTTAGCACCGTAATTGTAGCCGATTATCGGCTGCGCTCCTTGATTTATACCTTGTAACGGCATAAAGAAAATAATCATAATGCTATATACAATTCCCATCGCAGAAACAGCAGTATCTCCTCCGTAGGTATTAAGTGCATGATTCTGTAGTACACCGACAAGGCTCATAGCTAATTGCATGACAAAAGGGGCGAAACCTATTGTAAGAATAGGGAAAACGATGCGTCTTTCTAGTTTCATAAACTGCGGACGAAAGCGTAATGCCGTTAATTTTGAATTAAAATACCACATAACCCATACAAAAGAAATAAATTGAGAAATTATCGTTGCCCATGCCGCACCCGCTATCCCCCAGTCGAAACCAAAGATAAATATTGGGTCAAGTATTATGTTAATAATAGCGCCGACAAGTTGTGTTACCATCGAAGTCCGCGGATGTCCATCTGAACGGATAAAGTGATTAATACCGGGTCCCATTGCACTGAAGATTGCACCGTAAAGGATTATCTGTAAATATGTTTTTGCATAAGGGAATACTGCCTCGCTTGCGCCTAATACATGAATAATAATATCATCTAAAAAGATAAAACAAGCGGCAATCCCTATAGCGGGTACGAAAAAAAGCAGTACAAAAGCATTACCCATAATCTTTTCAACTTCATCTCTGTGTCCCTCTCCCATCCGGATCGCAAATAGGGAATTTGATCCTATACCAATGAACATTGACAGTGCCATCATAACCATCATTGCGGGCATTACTATAGTGATACCAGCAATTCCAAGGTCACCATTAGGCATCTGACCCACGTAGATACGATCCACAATATTATAGATCGCATTTACAACCATACCGATAATCGCCGGAACCGAAAACTCCCAGAGTAATCGGTTTATACGGTGCGTACCAAGACGATCCGTATTGTGTATTTCATTCATTAATATATCACCTCAAATATCCCTAGTCTAAACGTTATTTCCATGAACAGCTATGGATCTTGAGCTACTATTGTAACCATACCGGGCTAACTCGGGACGGAGGCACCGGTTCAGATAGCGGCCTGCCGGCTTGGGTATTCCGTAACCTGTCAAAGAAATACACCGGCTCCACTAACTTGACCATCCGGCTATAAAACGTAAAGCCGGAAAGGCTTGTCCTAGCATCAAGAGCGGACCGGCTCGCGGGCGCGGTTAGCTTCGCTGGGAGAGCCCTATAGCCAAATACTAAAGCACTGATAAGATACTCTTCAGAAGTACCACCAGTTCCTGACCGGGCCGCAGAATCGCTGACTGTAAAATACCATGAGAAATAATGTTTACTATATCGATCACCTTCAAACTCCATTCTTATTGCGGTTGGACCTTTGTAGTGCTGACCCGGAAACTGACTTTCAATGAGTTCCTGTGCCTCATGTTTTGTTATATAATGCCTACTTAGATCAGATGAATCTCTTGTATCAGTAATCCGTATCGGACTATATTCATGCCCATTTTCTACAGTATGTATAGAAGGATTTACGAAAACGTCTAACAAGCTTTCCCCATTATTATCAACTGCTGTAATTAGATATGAACCGGGTTGCTGAACATACTCTAGGGGGTCACTTAAATCGTATATCAGAATGGGTGTCTCAATATGTGCGGTCAACAATTTCGGTTGATCTCTTGTATAGATCAAATTATTGGGATCAAGGTATCCTTCTTCAACAGCTATTTTAGCACATTTAATCAGTATTTCTTTTTCAGATAAAATATCCGGAGCTGGCCGTGTATCGGAAATCTCCGCGCCTTCTACCAGAGCAGGCACAATAACTGCCCATATCTCAGTATCTGATGATATTTTACTAAGAAAAGGTTTTGTTTGACAGGCAAAAAAAACCAGGGTGAGTGTACTTATGACAATTAAGGTAAAAATCTTTTTCATGGTATAAAGCTCCTTCATGTACCTCATTCATAAAGTATAACACACAAGAGTACTGTCGAAGTACTAGGAAAGAGACAGGAATTCGCAAAATAGAGAGAATCTAAAACGTAACAGTTTTACCAAAAGCACCCCCGTTGGGGAGTTGGGTTAAACTTGACTCTTCATTGCTAAGCCAGTAACATCTAGTGTAAAGTGAATGTATATTTTTATTATGGGACTTTTTGATGGAAATTCTTACCCTTGGAAACGAGTTGCTCCGGCAGAGGACCGAGCGAATTAATTCGATAAATAGCGAAGTTACTCACATTGCAGCGAAAATGCTTGAACTGCTGATTCAGCAAAAGGGCATTGGACTTGCGGGCCCGCAGGTCGGTTATATGCACCGGATTTTTGTGGCAAAGCTCGAAAAGAGTCCGGGGTTGGTTTTTATAAATCCTTCGGTGATTGAAACATCAGAAGAAACGGAAAAATGTGAGGAAGGCTGTCTTTCCCTGCCCGGTGTATGGGCAGATGTTGTCCGGCCCTCTTCTGTGCGGGTGCAGGCGTGGAACGAAAAAGGGCGCCCCTTTACGCTGGAAACAAATGGACTGCTCGCTCGGTGTATCCTCCATGAACTCGATCATTTGGACGGCGTGCTTTTTATCGATCATCTTTCGGAAGTGAAGCGGAACCGTCTCCTTGCCAAATTTGAAAAAGGACAGCGGGTTTAATGCGTATCCTTTTTGCCGGCAGTCCAGCCATTGCAGTACCGAGTCTTGCGCGTGCGGCTAACCGGGGAGAATTGGCCGGGGTGTTGACGAATCCGGATTCGGTCCGGGGTTCAAAAAAACAACCGGAGGCGACTGATGTCGGGGCTGCTGCTGTGCATTTTCTGCCGGAATCTGCTCTATTAAAACCGGAAAAATTGGATGCAGCAGCGCGTAATGCTGTTGAACAAATGCAGCCGGATCTGCTTGTGTCATTTGCCTATGGTAAAATTTTTGGTCCGAAATTTCTTTCCCTTTTCCCGTTGGGTGGAATCAATATTCACCCAAGTCTCCTGCCTTTATACCGGGGACCGACTCCGATTCCGGCTGCGCTTTTAAACCGGGATTCGAAAACCGGAATCACCATTCAGGCGCTCGGTGCGGAAATGGATGCAGGTGATATTTTTTTGCAGGAGCGTTTTCCCCTTTCCGGGAAAGAAACAACCGCGACTCTGAGTGAATTTGTTGCACAACGGGCGGCTGAACTTTTGCCGGTTGTGTTAGATGGAATTAATGCCGGAACAATGCATGGACAAAAGCAGAATTCTGCTGATGCAACGTATTGTCACCTTATCAGTAAAGAAGATGGACTCATTAAGTGGTCGAAAAGCGCCGTTGAAATTGAGGCGTGTGTCCGGGCTTATACACCATGGCCGCTCGTGTATACATGGCACCAACATCATTGCCTCTATATATTAGAATCCGGAGTATATTCTGGAGAGAATTCGGAAATGCCGGGCACGGTTCTCGGTACTGATAAAGATGCCGGTATTTTAGTACAGACCGGACAAGGGATTCTGGGAATTACCCGGCTTCATTACCAGTATAAAAAACCCCTTTTTTGGAAAGATTTCCAAAATGGATCGCGCGGTTTTTTTGGATCCCAGCTCGGAGCGTAAATCATTTTTTATGAAAAAACCATTGTACACGCTTGCTGCTTATGTACTTCCATTGTCATTACTCGGAGCTGCTGTATTAATCTGCATGGAATTATTACCCCTAATGCTACCGGCGGGATTCCTTTTTCTGGTGGGTGCAGGATCCGGAATTATTGTATCTATTTACTGGACATTGATGTCCCGGTCGCCAACCAGCCACGCAACCGCGGACACACGGGGAGTTATTGCATTACTATTGATCGCATACAGCACCGCCTCCATGACTCGGTCAGGCTTTTCGTGGCCGGAGCGTTTTTTACCTGGATTATCAAACACACTTGCCGCACTCGTTGCCGGATATATGTGGACTTCGGTGTGCGCGCTGCGCAGGGCTTTTTCTGAACGTGAACGGTTCACTGTGTTTGCGGATTCCTCCTCCGGCGCAGACATTCAAAATGCACTTCGCGAAGGAGTGATCGAATCCTCCGAACAGTCCCTTAAAAAAATTCTGGTACTTTTCATTTTTCAACTGATTCTGCTCGGAATCACCGCTTCGGTTGCCGCGATTCGCCTTCCGGTGATGATTGTACTGATTGCCCTTGGAATGAGTGCAACCGGATTATATGGAATATTCCGGGTGTTCCGTGACGAGGAACGCTGTGCGAGCACCGGCTTCGGGGTTAAAGCTCCGGATCGCTCCCGCAGGATTCGCTTTATCGGCATGATGCTTGGGGGAATTGGACTCCTGTCCCTCCTTTTGACTCCTTTTAAAGCGATTCTGCCCCTTTCACTGATCCGGAATCTGCTGTTGTGGTTTTTGGGACTCTTTCAGTTTTTGCCTCATGTGATGCTGCCGGCTCGTGAGCAGCCGATTCCGGACTTTCCTCCCATGGAACCCCTTATCCGGCCGGAATTTGCATTGGACGAACCGATCACGCCGTGGGCAGGCTGGAAGTACATTCAATATTCGTTTTTCGGCTTTATCGGGATTCTTTTTGTCTATTTTATGCTTAAACCGCTTTTTTCTAAATTTAACTTGTCGAATCTGCTTTTCAGTGGGAGAATGTCTCAGGTAATTGTGCAATGGTTCCGTAGCCTTGGGGAATCCTTCCGGATATTTTTTAACCGGAGCGATTCGTCAGTTGCTCTGGACCGGAAAAATGAGAAAGAAGTGTCGGCAGCGGTTTTTGAAGCGTACAGTACGGTGCAGAAAAAAAGACTCAAAACGAGTCTGAATATTTTTGCCCGGCTGATCGTGTGGGGAAATAACCGGGCGCCGTGGAAGACTTCCTACGCACCGGCCGAGTACTGTTTGATTCTCTCGTTCCATGTTCCGGAACAGAAACAGGCGATTGTGCAGTGCGGTGAACTTTTTGAGCAGGAATTGTATTCGAGTCGGCCGCTTTCGAGAGAACAGCAGACGCAATTCCGGGATCTCGTTGAATCTATAACCATGGAATGATTAAACCCGATCATAGGTTTTTTTATTATTTTCTTGAAAGGGTGTAAAATGTCTATTAAACTATTAAATGTGAGCTCTATTATTACGACTATTGTAAAAAAGGCGGCTCCGATTCTCACTTTTAACGAACATGAGATCGAAGTTCTTGATGTTGCATTGCATTATCTTGACGACACTTATCCGGAAGAAGGCGACCGGGTGCGGGAGCGTTTTAGCGACCTTAAAAAATTAGGTGAAATTGTCATTCATTGTCCCTCACTCAATACCGGGGATGTACAGGGTACAGATTTAATTGATGTTTTTTCCGCACTGAGGAATCCTTCGCATGTTCTGTACACTCCGCTTAAAATAGTGTTGGCGCGTAATTTTCTTGTAACGAAGTTTCAGGCTTTTTCGCTCCTTTTTTTGCTGATTCGTGATGCCGGCGAAGTTGCCGGTCAGGTGCGGAAAGTGCTGTTGTCGAATATCTGTACGCTTATGGCTGAAGATGTCTACATTTCATGTATTGCGGATCCGTCTTTTTATCTTCCGATAAAGATTCAGTTGGTGAACGATCTCCTCTCTCTCTGGGAAAACGGCCGGGATCCTCACGAAATCCGGCATTTCCCGCCCCTTGAAACGCTGTGGATGGCGCGTGACGAAACGCCACCGGTTTTTGGTACAATGGACGGCGCCTGTGAGCTTTTGCGCGTGTCGATGGCTATGGGATCTGACTGGCATAACTTTCTGCTCAAGGAATCTGAGAATCAGGAAACGGTGTGGGCATTGGAGGAATTTCTCTTCGGGCTTTCCCATGAAGAAATTAAAACCGTGCGATCTGCCTTGACTGTGTCCGGAGTCCGGGCGGTCGGTTATGATGAAGTACAGAGTTATCTTGATAACCGGACAACCTACACAGTTACAAAAAATGCAGACCCGCGGGCTTTGTATGATTTTTATGTGGCGCGGCGCGATAAGGCGTGGGACCGGGGGCAGAAGGATCTTCCGGGGCCGCATAAAACTATAGAAGAAATATATTTCAGATACCGGCTTAAACTTCGTCCCACGTCCGAAGCCGCTTTCCAATGATTCCGGCGAGTAATTCCGTGACCAAGGTTTTTACCTGAGACAAAGAAATGGTGTCTGCTGTATACCGGAAAAGAAGATCCGGAGACAAATGTTCTATGGTGTTCAACCACCGCCGGGCGCCCGGGCCAACCGCGATGTTCCAATCGTTCCGGTGTTCAATGCACTCAGTACAAATCAACACACCATCGGCTGGAACATAATGCATGGTTTCCGGAACCGGTACCGGACGCTCACATGAATCACACCGGTCAAGAGCAGGCTTTTGACCCAATAGATCGATCCATTTCCACAGAAAATGAAGAACAATGCCGCGGCAGTTCCGGCCCGTTGCATCGGAAAGTGCGTCAAGAGTCATGCCGGTACGTGCGTAAGAGTCCTCCCAATTTCCGCCAGATCCATAGGATGCAAGGAGCGTTTCCGCGATTGCCCCTGCGCCGCAAAGCCGGGAATAGTGTTCACGGATGCCGGGCCGCCACGACTGAACATCAAAATCGGTCACTTTCCACGAATCCTTTACCGGATCGTGATAGAGCAGCAGCTTGCCCTGGTGAAATTGCGACACCGATGCCCGGAGGTGACTTTTTGGTCCCCCGAAAACTACCGCCTCGATAACACCCGCTTCCGGTGTGAGAAACCATGCCTGCCGGTTTGATTCTCCGGAAGAACGGACACGCAGTGCGATCCCGGAATAGCTAAAAGTTCGTGACATAGTTCAATATTAACACAAAAAGTGCGGAGATTCCGGATTAAGCATTTTTTTGTACAAAATAAAATTTTCCAGCTCCCAACATACAAAAAATACCTGAGTGATCCGGGAATCATTACGGAGCTGTTCTCGTACAGTTGAAAGCGCGATTTGAGCAGCGGAAATTTTTGGATATCCGTACACACCGGTACTGATATTGGGAAACGCGACGGAGTCAAGCTCGTAATCGGCCGCGAGCTGAAGGCAGTTCCGGTAACAAGATGCCAACAAATCCGGCTCCCCGGAGCTTCCGCCGCGCCATACCGGGCCGACTGTGTGAATCACTTTTTTACAAGGCAAACGCCCTGCACCGGTGATCACAGCTTGTCCGGCCGGACATCCGCCCCTTGTGTCCCGGATTATTCTACACTCTGCCAAAAGTTCCGGGCCAGCAGCCCGGTGAATCGCACCATCGACTCCACCGCCCCCTAACAGACTCGAATTAGCCGCGTTGACAATAGCATCAACCCTCAGTTTTGTTATGTCATCTGATAGTACTGCAATAGTAGCCATGAGGAAAGAATAGAGAGAAAAGAAGGAAAAGTAAACTATGGGGACAGACCTTCGTATTTCTTTATAGTATAACGATATATTTGGGGTCAGACCTCGATCGAATTTTTACGAAAGAATAGGGTCCACGAATGTCACGAATTAACACGAATAAGAGAAATAATTAGTAAGAAATATTCATTCGTGAATATTCGTGTGTATTCGTGGACAGCTTCCGGTGTTCCCTTCGACAGGCTCAGGGAACGCCTTCGGCAGGTTCAGGGAACGCTTTCAACCACGAGGGGGGTGACGGCATCTCGATAGGCTCGATGCCCGGTTATCGAGCCTGTCGAGATAGAGGCAGGGGGAGTACACCCCCTCATTCCGGATTAGCGGTTAGTTCTGGGATCTGATTTGGACCTCTTCAAAAAAAAATGGTACCGAAAAAAATTCGGTACCACTGTGATCAATTACGGACTAACCCCTTGGTGGAGGAGGCGGCGGTATGGACGGTCCGGAGGGATAAGAGGGCTGCGGGATCGATGGGTAGGACGGTTGGGGTGTCGATGGTGCTGTTCCCTGATATGTGAAACTCAGCCACTGGAGATTCATGATGTAAGTATCCCGGCTTGTGTCGTTCCGGGAAAGAGCAATAGTCACCGTAGTATCAGTGCTGTTGATGACAATAGTTCCAATCACTTGCTGAGTATAAAGCGAGAAATTGCCGGTACCCGGTAAGCTTGCCTCAAAACTACGGCTGTTAGTAGCAACGGTTATCCGCACCGGATCACTGAGTGCCGCACTACGGGAATAATTCAATGCAACACTGTAAGTACCCGGTATTGTTCCATAAGGTATGCTCCATGTTACAACGCCGTTTTTGCCCAATAGCCGATATTTTGCGGATTACCTTCAAGGATTGCACCGGGTGCCCGTGAAAGGTTTGCATTCTGGGGCCAGAGTCCAAAAGTACCAGAAGTTGATGGATAGGACGGTTGCGGCTGAGAAGCAACCGGCGTGAGGATCACCTGCCGGAGATTCATGATGTAGGTGTCTGCGGCGCCACTCCGGTCATTCCGGGACAGTGCGATGCTGAGGGTTGTGCCGCCACCGTTGATCTGTACATTACCGATTGCCAACGATGTATAGGTTGTAAAACTTCCGGTTGTCGGTACCGTTGCATCGACAGCACTGGCGCCGGTTACGGTGATCGTTGCGGCGCTTGCATACTGCCGGGCATAATTCAAGGTCACCGCGTACGTGCCGG
>BOBG01000067.1 GCA_026002265.1 Spirochaetia bacterium | reverse complement strand
GCCGGATGCTTCCCAGACCCGAGGGTGCATCAAAATCGCCGCATCAATTCCCACAATATTGTCGTTAAGCTGCGTCATGGTTTTCCACCAATTTGCCGCAATCCGGTTTTTCAACTCAATGCCGAGCGGACCATAATCCCACGCACCATTTTGCCCACCATAAATTTCCGAAGACTGGAACACAAAACCCCGCCGCTTGGCAAGTGACGTAATTTTATCCATAGTTGCCGGCCCGTTATATTCGTCTGCCATAGTCTCTCCTAATGTCAATTTTACCGGAATTACGTTGCATAGGGAATAGGTGTTAGCTTCCTCTCCGGAATCCGGTTCTCCTATAGAGATCGAGGTCTGACCCCATATAATTATATATATTGTAAATATATACTGAAAGGTACTGGAGGTCTGTCCCCAAAATTCGCGAAAAATTCCGGCAAACTGAATCAAAAGTATCACTTCGCCCCGTACTTTATTTAGATCGCCGTGTACTACTGGCGATCAAGGAGGAATCTATGGCACGTCCAGAACGTGGGGATACGAGCAAGGGAAAAACGTATCATGTTGCTTCGGAGATCAACCGGAAAGCATTTGATTTGCAGGACGATGAGGATAAGGAAATGTTTCTGAAAGTTATCGAGGAAGCAAAAACCAAGAAAAATTATAAATTTGAGCTTCACAACTTTTGCATCATGGACAACCATTTTCATTTTCTGATCACACCAGAACTTGGCCAAAGTCTATCGGTGCTAATGAAATGGATCAAAATGGTACTCGCGATTCGGTGGAATCATAAATATGGAAAAACCGGACATTTATGGGGAGATCGATTTTTTTCGAGGGAAATTGTGGATGATGAGGATTTTATAACAGTTTACAATTATATCGATCAGAATCCAGTCAAGGCCGGTATGGTGGAGACTCCGGAAGAGTGGAAGTGGGGTGGGTTGCACCATCACCAGCAAGGGATTACCCGGATTGTAAAACCGGCACCGGAGTGGGTATTGGAACGGTTGCCAAGGCACCGTCCACTGGGGACAGACCCCCGTCCCTAATCCCCGGCTAATCACCACCACATTTTCAGCATTATACTACTATATTCCAGTCAACTACCCATAGCTAAAGGAATGGACTTGCCTCGATTATTCGAGACAATTTTTCCTACTTCCTTCCGTTTCCGCGGGTTTACCGGGGTCTTTCACTCGTTTCCAGTACGAGTCAGTGCTGCCCTGTCTTCCTGCCGTTGCAGTAGTAGGCTGATCCGGTTGCAAGTGGATCAGATGAACACGAAAGTCTTGGGTATCAGCTTTTGGAAACATTATCCGAATGAAGAGCATTATGGTCAATAGATTTTGCACAAATTTTTGAATTTTCTGCGGCTTATATTCCACATCTAAAGGAATAGGTTTTACCGGAATTCCCTCTTACAGTCGAAGGGTGGGGATTCTCATCTCTACCGGCTGGTTCCGAAAGCGATTCAAACCTTTACATGTCTTTACACTACAATTAAATATTGGGGACAGACCTCCGTATCTTTTTATGTTGCAATGAAATATTCGGGGACAGACCTCGAGCTACTAACTGCTTGTACTCATGAGGCGCATAATCAATATTCTTTGTTGGTTACCGGTACAAATTTGGTATATTTTGGTAAAAATAACAGATCGATGGTGCCGACCGGACCATTCCGTTGTTTTGCCAAGATCAGACTCGTTTTACTCCCCGCCGAAACATCCGGCTCCGGATCTTGCTCCGGTTTTTGTTTGTCAGTTTCCCGGTCCCGGTGTAAAAACATAACCACATCAGCATCTTGTTCAATCGCACCGGATTCCCGGATGCTGGCAAGGCTGGGACGGTCCTTTTCTGCCTCCCGTGTGAGCTGGGACAGTGCAACGATGGGAATATCCAACTCACGGGCAAGACTCTTGAGGGATCGGGAAATTTCAGCAATCTGCTCATGACGCTGGAGCCGGGGATTTTCAGAACTGATTAACGTTAAATAATCAATAAAAATGATCTCAACGTGCTGCTGCATCCGGAGTCGGCGCGCCTGCGCCCGGAGATCAAGCAATTTCATGTTCGGCATATCAACGACATAGAGCGGTGATTCATAGATTTTGCTGGAGGCATCCATGATGTCGTCATAATCTGGCGTCTGAAAAAAACCGGTCCGGATTGCATTGGATTCAACCATTGCCTCGCTGGAAATAATCCGCATCATAAGAGAAATATCCGACATTTCTAGAGTAAAAAACGCAACGGGCCGCTTGAGCCGGATCGCTATGTGGGCAGCCATCGAAAGGGCAAACGCGGTTTTTCCCACCGATGGACGCGCTCCAATGATGACCAACTCCTGGGGCTGAAAGCCCCGCGTCATCTTGTCAAGTGTATCAAAACCGGAGGGAATACCGGTGTACTCATGGTTCGCACCATGCAGGCGTTCGATGATCGTAATCGCTTCAATGACCAGTTCTTTTGCACTTTTGTACGAAAAGGTTTGACGAGCATCAGCCAATGCAAAGAGCTGCTGCTGCATTTCCTCAAGAATGGACCGGGCATCTTGAGATTCATCAAAAGCCCGGCTGATTATATCATTAGATATCCGGATGAGGGAGCGTCTGAGGGAACATTGCTGGACAGCTTTTGCATAATATTCAATGTTCGCGCTTGAAGGCACAACATTAGTAAGGTTTGCAACATAATCGGTCCCGCCGGATGCAAGCAAATTTCCGGATTTGCGTAACTCACCCGTCACAGTGATCAGATCTGCCCGGGTTCCCTGCTCAAAAAGCCTCAAAATTGCATCAAAAATCCGGCTATTCGCCAGTGAATAAAAATCAGCCGGACGAAGATATTGTATGGCAACGGTAATGGCCCCATCGTCTATCAACAGCGCCCCAAGGACCGACTGCTCTGCCCGCTCGTCATGAGGAGGCATCCGCTCCATTACCATACAGTCTACAGTTTATTCCGGCTGTGGAATCGTTTGTTCCGGTTCTGCCACCCGCTCTACCGGATTTTCCGCGTTGGGTTCACGACGCCGGCGGTTCGGACGGAGTGGTGCCACCTTGGGTTCAGCTTTGATGGCTTGAGCCTGCACACCCACATTCACTGTTGCGGAAGAATTTTCGTACAGTTTGACCGTCACCTGATATTTTCCAACATTTTTTATGTTGTTTCCGGCCATTTCGATCCGTTTACGCTCCACCGGGAATCCCTGCTTCGCGAGTTCATCCATTATCGTTTGGGTCGTTACCGCGCCGTAGAGCTTGCCATTCGCGCCGGCCGGCACCGTAATCACGAGGTTAAGGGTTTCCAACTGTTCCTTGAGACCCAAGGCATTTCTGCGTTTTTCCGCTTTGCGCTGCTCAATTTCCCCCCGGCGGGCTTCAAACAAACTAACGATACCCGCTTGGTAGGGATAGGCAATCTTCCGGGGAAAGAGGAAATTCCGGGCATAGCCCCGGGCAACCTCACGCACATCTCCTTCTTCACCGAGGGGCGCATGGTCTTTATTAAGAATGACTTTTACATTCATAGATAAATCCTTTCATTAAAAAAAAATAACTCAATTTGACACAAAGGGAAGCAGTGCTATAATCCGGGCGCGCTTGACCGCTGCCGCAACGGCCCGCTGGTGTTTCGCACAGTTACCGGTGATGCGCCGGGGGAGAATCTTTCCCCGTTCAGTGACAAACCGGCGCAGTGTATCTGCATCCTTGTAATCAATTTTGAGTTTTTGTGTACAGAACCGACAGACCTTTTTTTTGAAAAAAACTTTAGCTTTTCCGCTGCGATCATTCCGGCTGTCGCCGTCACTGTCGCGATCCTGACGGGACGATGCCCGATCCCGATCAAAATCCCGGTCAAATCTATCATCAGCCATAAAAAAACCTCCAATTAAAAGGGAATATCATCAGAAAAACTGGTATCCGGCGTAATATGAGTGTTCTGGATCCGGTCCTGTCCGTATGTTGAAGGACCAGGTGCATTGGGATTAGGGGCAGCTCCCGGATTCGGCCCGAGAAGTTGCAGATTAAATGCAACAATTTCAACTCTGGACCGGTTTTGCCCCTCCTGCTCCCAGCGATCCTGCCGGAGTTCGCCGGTAATGGCCACCTGTTTACCTTTGACCAAGTATTTAGAAATAGCCTCACCCTGGCGGCCACAGAGAACAATGTCAAAAAAACTTACTTCGTCAACCCATTGCTCACCGTTTTTGCGGGCGCGGTTCACCGCAATAGAAAATTTACAAACAGCCAGACCATTGGCAGTGTACTTGAGTTCCGCATCCCGAGTCAGCCGGCCGATCAGCACGACATGGTTAAGATCAGTCATAATTCCTCCGGTTATGAACCGCTGCCAGCCGGCGCGGGTGTCACAATAAAGAAATACCTGAGCAGATTCGCATTGAGCTTGAACAAGCGATCCAGTGTGGTGATTTGATCCGGCTCAACCTTGATGCTCAACAACACGTACTTTCCCCGTCTCTTTCTCTTAATTTCATAGGCAAGGTCCCGATCCCCGACTTCATCAGTTTTCTCGACCTCAGCTCCGCATTTACTCAGATCGCTAAGCACCTGCTCCCGACCGATTTTTTGTAAATCTTCTTCCAACGGAAAAATGAGCGTAAGCTCGTACCAACGCATTATGCGCTCCTTGTGGACAAAATGGTCCGCTCCAATGGAACGGACAAGGACGTTTTATGGTAGAGTGAAGGCGGGCTTGAGTCAAGCTTTCCGGAAAGCAGCGACCTCAGCCGGAACAAGCGGCCGGCTTGAACCTTCAGCGAGTGTACCGAGCCGGACCGGACCGATCCGAATCCTACAGAGCCATACAGGGTGCAGGTGAAAGAAAGAGAGCACACGCCGGATTTCCCGGTTTTTTCCCTCGATCAGCACAACCCGAATCTCCCTCCGGCCGATCAATTCCAAATTCCGGGCGCGGTAACGGATTCCATCAATCGTGATTCCCTCGCTAAAAGCTTCGGCAAAAGAATCCGGCACCGGCGCGCTCGTTTGTACAATATATTCTTTTTCGATTTCCGACCGGGGATGCCCCAGAACTGCGGCAAACGCACCGTCATTGCTGAAGATCAATGCACCGGATGACCGGTAATCCAGCCTCCCCACGTTGTAGAGCCGTTCCGGAACCTCCGGCAGCAGATCCAACGCAAGGGGACGGCCCTCCGGATCCGAGGCGCTGCAAAGAAATCCGGGAGGCTTGTTGAGCAAAATGTATCGAAGCCGTGTTTGAACAGAAACCAGCTTCCCGTCAACTGTGACGACCGAACCGGCTGTGACCTTTGTCCCCAGCACTGTCACCGGATTCCCATCAACACATACCCGGCCACTCGTGATCAATGTTTCGGATGCACGCCGCGACGCAACCCCGCACTGGGCAAGGTACACCTGAAGACGAAGGAGCGAATCAGATTCTTGCATTTCCGGATCATAATCTTTTTCTGGAAATTGGTCATGAGTGGCACAAGCACTGATTAGGTTGAGCGCGTTAAAAAAACAGATCGAGGTCTGTCCCCCGCGATCTCGTTTACTGTAAATGAGATCTGAGGTCTGACCCCATGATTGGCGGAGAATTTTTGAAAAATCAGGGAGAAAAGAACAAGTTCCCTTGTCTCTTTTTTTGTAGCCGGTTATAGTAACAATAGAAATATGGCAACGGTAAAAAATCTTTTTGAGCGGAATTTTTTGGAATATGCATCCTATGTGATCCGGGATCGGGCAATTCCGGCACTTGATGACGGGCTAAAACCCGTGCAGCGGCGGATTCTCCATTCACTCTTTGAAATGGATGATGGAAAATTTCACAAAGTTGCAAATGTTGTCGGGCATTGTATGCAATATCACCCGCATGGCGATGCGTCCATCGGCGGTGCGCTCGTGGTGCTGGCGAACAAGGAATTTTTTATTGACCGGCAGGGGAATTTCGGCAATGTGTTTACCGGCGATGAAGCGTCCGCGGCTCGGTACATCGAATGCCGGGCAACTGCTCTCGCAAAGGCTGCCTTTTACAACCCAAAACTCACGGAAATGGCTGATTCCTATGACGGCCGGAACCGGGAACCTGTGGTTTTTCCGGCAAAAATTCCGGCAGTGCTGGTTATGGGTGCGGAGGGAATCGCGGTCGGTATGTCCACGAAAATTCTCCCCCACAATATTATTGAAACCCTTGAAGCTGAAAAGAAATGCCTGCGCGGTGAATCCTTCAGCCTTTTTCCGGATTTTCCCACCGGTGGTCTTGTGGATATTTCTGATTATAAAGACGGCAATGGAAAAATTTTGGTCCGGGCGAAGTTGGATCTATCGGACTCGAAACGAATTGTGATCCGGGAATTACCGTTTGGATCGACTACGGAAACGCTAATTAACAGTATTGAATCCGCGGCCAAGGCCGGTCGAATTAAAATTCAGTCGATTAGCGATTTTACGGCAGAACAAGTTGAAATTGAAATAAAATTGGCGCGCGGGGTTTATTCGCAGGATACTGTGGATTCGCTTTTTGCGTGGACCGATTGCGAACAGTCAATTTCCGTTAATTTATTGGTGATACAGGATAATCTTCCGGCCGTTGTCACGATTACAGATATTATTCGGCACCATGCCGCGCAATTAATCCGGATTTTAACTCAAGAATTAGAGATCGAGCAGCAGGAAGTTCAAAATGAAATCCGGTCCCGGACTCTGGAAAAGATTTTTATTGAAAATAGGATTTTTGAACAGATTGAAAATCGTAAAACTATCGAAGGAATTGAACAAGCTGTTATTGCCGGCTTCGAGTCTTTTCCCAAGGTTTTACCGGTGACAAAAGAAGATGTGGAGCGGCTCCTCAAAATTCCTATCCGGCGTCTGTCCTTGTATGATTCTTCAAAAGCAAATGCAGCGGTCCGGGATTTAAATATCCGGTTAAAAGAAATTAATACCTATTTACATGATATTACCGGTTATGCCATTGCATTTTTGGACACAATTATCGAAATGGTTAAAAAAAATCCAGACTATAATCATGGAAACCGGAAAACAATTGTCGGAACTTTTGAAAAAATTGATATAAAAGAAGTGGCAAAACGGGATATTCAGCTTAAATATGATCGGGAAACCGGTTATTTGGGCACTGCTGTTGCCGGAGAAATAATTGCAACAGTGTCGTCATTCGACCGGATTTTATTGTTCCGGAATAATGGATCGTATATGGTTATCGAAATACCGGAAAAAACATTTATTGGAGAAAATGCATGGTGGATCGGTATTGCTGACAAAGAGATTCTCGCAAAAACAGTTTGGACAATTATTTATCAGGAATCCGGATTTCCCTACATTAAACGCTGCACCATCGAAAGCTGGATCATGAACCGGGAATATCCGCTGCTGCCGGACGCTGTGACTGTACTGCATCTCGATAACCGGCCGAATTTTGACTTTAAACTTTCATATACCGCAAAGCCTCGGTCAAAAATTACCGAGGAGACCTTTAAAGCTGAAGATTTTCCGGTAAAAAGTCTCAAAGCAAAAGCTTTAAAATTGTCAAACCGGGAAAGCTCCGGAATCACGATATTATAGAGAAAAAAATTATGAGACTGTGGCTGGCAACTAATAATCCGCATAAAAAAAAGGAATTTTCCGGAATCCTGCCCGATTTTTCCATAACAATTCCAGCCGATGCCGGTATTACTTTCGACCCAGAAGAAACCGGTGCGACTTTTTTGGAAAATGCCTTGATCAAAGCCCGTGCGCTTTTTGATAGTGTCCATGAACCGGTGATCGCTGATGATTCCGGACTCTGTGTGGACGCTTTGAATGGAAAACCCGGAATTTTTTCCGCACGTTATGGATCTTCTTCTGGTAAAAAGCTTTCTGATTCTGAGCGGAACCGGACTCTGCTCTCTGAAGTTGGGGAAAATCCGGTGCGGACTGCCCGGTTTGTGTGTGCATTAGTGTTTTTGACGGACGAAAACCGGTTTTGCAGTGTTCAGGAAACATTGGAAGGCGAATTGCTTCATGCAGAACAGGGTCTGTCCGGTTTCGGCTACGATCCGATTCTCTTTATTCCGGAAAAAGGCTGTACCGTTGCAGAATTACCGGACGAAGAAAAAAACCGCATCAGTCACCGGGGAAAAGCGGGCCGGATTCTTCATCATATCTTGTTGTATACATTCAGTTAAGCGAAATGCCTTACTGAGGCTTCCATGCAAACTTTGTACTATTTGGTGCCGCAACGAATTTTCTACAGACCTTTCAAATCCTCACAAATATGCTTGACAAATTTCACTAATTGCTATACACTGTATATAGGAGGCTAGTAAATGGCTCAACTCAATATACGGCTTGATGAAAAGACAAAACATCAAGCCGAAGTGCTTTTTGGCGAACTAGGCATGAATTTATCTACTGCAATAACAATATTTATTCATCAAGCACTTCGAGAACGTGGTATACCGTTTTCAATAACCGAAAAAACAGACCCTTTCTACAACTCTGCAAATATGCGTTGGCTTGATGAATCAATTCAACAGGGAAAAAAGGGGCAATACATAGTAAAATCAATGGACGAATTAGAGCGTATGGCAGATGAATGATCCAAAATTTACCGGCAATAGTTGGTTAGATTATCTTTACTGGCAATCGCAAGACAAGAAAACATTGAAAAAAATAAATAGCCTTATCAAGGAAATTTTGAGAACACCTTATGAAGGCCTTGGAAAACCGGAACCCTTACGTGAGGATAAATCCGGTTACTGGAGTCGCCGGATAGATGACACTAATCGAATTGTATATCGTGTATTGGATGATGATTCAGTTGAATTGACTGAACTAAGAACACACTATCAAAGCAAATAAAATCCGGACCCAGCTGCTGCCGGATCCGGGTTAAAGTCTTTTATAGATGCCCAATTATGGTGTTATAGTATTGTCGGAAGTACTAATAGTACTAAAGTTGCCATATTGGGCGGTTCCAGAATTTACAGAGATAGCGACACCGGTGTTAGCTATATTGGCATCGGCTACAGCGTTAGTGCCGTAAATAGTTCCACCGTTCATAGTGAAAGTACCGGCGGCAATGTGTACGCCGCCGCCCTGACCATTAGTCGCAGTAACTTCATTTTTACTGATAGTTCCGCGATTCATATCAAAAGTACCATCGGAAATGTACACACCGCCGCCCTGACCACTAGTCGTCCCAGTAACTTTATTTTCACTGATAGTTCCGTCATTCATAGTGAAAGTACCAGTTCCAGAATTGTACACGCCGCCGCCATACATAGATGATGCTTCATTTTTAGTGATAGATCCATTATACATTCTAAAATTACCGGCGTTACTCACACCGCCACCGTCATCAGCACTATTTCCGGTAATAGATCCGTCATTCATAGTGAAAGTTCCAGTTCCATCATTGTATACACCGCCGCCAAACATAGATGCTTCATTTTCACTGATAGTTCCGTCATTCATAGTGAAAGTACCAGAATTGTATACACCGCCACCGCCATCAGCACTATTTCCGCTGATAGCTCCGCCATCCATATCAAAAGCACCAGAATTGTATACACCGCCACCGCTATCACCAGAGGTTGTAGTCTTGTTATTCTGTAATGTGGCACCGTCATTCATTGTAAATATCCCTGAATTTTTGACTAGACTGCCCCCGGCATCGGCCACTGTGTTCTTATCTCCATCAATAATCAGTGTCGAGAGTGTTAATGAGGCACCGGATGCTACTGTAAATAAATCACCGGTTGTAGTTGCTCCCCTCTTCAATGTCCATATCGAGTTACCGATTGATGATGTGAGCTCAATATGCTTCCCAGCCGGAATACTCACTACTGAACTCAACGGAATATCTTTATAAACCCTAATCGTATCCGGAGAACCGGAAGTGCCGGTCGCAGCACTAAGAGCGCTAACCAACGAAGCATAGCACACGATATTTCCCTCAACACTACGCGAAGCTTCAAGCACGCTGAACATAACATTTACCCTTACATCAGCAGCCGGCATAACAAAGGTCCATACCCCTAGCATCGGGACTCCTTAAAACTGTTCCGGCATTCACAGACGGCTCACCAAACTCACCAGCATCCGGACTCAAACTCAGCGTCACAGTCGTTCCCGGAAATGCAGCCGGAAAATTAGCAGTCGCCTTTCCCGTCAGCGTTGCATCAAGTGTTATTCCAAAATAACCGCCGTTCACATGCATTTGGACTACTGCCGAATTCTTTTTTCCGGCCTCGACCTTAACCGACGTTGAACCGGTACCGGCGAGAATATCTTGGTCAGTAAATGCCTCAACAGCAATACCCCACTCGCCGGGAATCACCGTTACTGAAAGAGCATTTTCTCCAGCGAGCGTCCGTTTTTCAACTTCACCATTCGGTCCGGTCAATGTAATGTCATAACGCAGTGCAGAAGTCACATCGTCAGAAAGAGTTGCACGTCCGCCTCCGATAGCAATCCTCAGGTTTCCGGCTTGGCCATCCGTATCGCCCATGTCACAAGCACCGAATAATAGCATTATTACCACTAATGACGCGATAATTTTGGTCATACAATTCTCCTTATATTAATATAGCACATATTCTCCTCTATGTCCATATATTTAAACACTGCCTGCATTTGAAAAACAAGCTTAGGTAAGCGTTTCAAACGGTGTGATTTTTTTATACGCTGCAATCATTTTGGGTGAATACCGGCGATTCCCCGGTTGAGATAGGTTTACATACATTAATTGGATTAATTGAAAAGTGGAAGATCACCGGCTTGTATATGAATTACACCGTTTAACTCCGGAAGAAATTGCAGTAGTTGAAGGGGACTAGTTGACAAAATTGTATTGATATGTTCACAATAGATATTTAAAAAAGTGAAGGGGAAAAGATGTCCAAGCTAAAAATATACCTTGACACTTCTGTTATCAGCTATCTTGACCAACAGGATTCGCCCGAAAAAATGGCAGAAACGCATAAATTGTGGGATAAGATAAAGGTGGGTGAATTTGATGTGGTTATATCCAGTGTTGAGATACAGGAAATTAACGATTGTGAAGAAAATAAGCGGAATAAACTTATTAAATACCTTGATGAAATCAATTATACGCTTGTGTTACTAACAGAAAAAACAATCGAGATTGCTTCACGCATAGTAGAACTTGATATTCTGAAACAAAAAGATATTGATGACTGCCGTCATATAGCAGCAGCAATTGTGAGCGGTTGTAATGCTTTTGTTTCTTGGAGCTTCAGGCATATCGTAAATCATAAAACAATGATGGGAGTCAAAGCAGTACTGCCCTTGAAGGTTATAATAATCTCTTAATATATGCCCCATC
>BOBG01000066.1 GCA_026002265.1 Spirochaetia bacterium | reverse complement strand
CTGATCAAATTCCTGATGCCAGAGCATCCGGCCGTTTGCTGTAAAACACCATAGATTCCGGGCGCCGGCCGCAAAAATCCGTCCGTCCGTACCGCACACGACCGGGTGGGCTAAAGCTTCATCGAGTTCAGCCTGCCACAACTCCTCCCCGATCCATGAAACTGCAAAGAGAGTCCCGGTGCTACGGCTCACATAAGTCGTCCCCTCCGGCGACTGTGTCACAAACGGAGCGACTCGTCCGCCGGGAAAATAATTCCAGAGCTGGGAACCGTCCAAGGCATAGCCTTTTACATTTCCGGCATCGATCACCGCCACGACAGAACCAAATTGAACCATTGGAGGCGCGAGGATCACCCCGCCGACCGACTGTTGCCACACCGCACTATGTGCCGGATCTTCCTGAGCAAAGCATAACGAAGCGCTCAAGGCGCAGACAAAAAAAATCACTACACGTTTCATCGAACAAATCCTTTTTCCAAAAAAACTGCACTTTCGATGTGAGCAGTCTGTGGATAGAAATCATATACCAGAATCCTATGAATTGCATAGCCGGAATCCAAAAAAACACGAAGATCCCGGGCCAGAGTCGCACAGTTGCAGGACACATACACAAGAAAAGGCGGTCCGGATTTTGCAAGTACACTCCGGGTAAGGGCTGAAAGTCCGGTCCGGGGCGGATCCGCGACTGCAAAACCAAGATCCGGAGCATTATTAAGCCACTGATCAACGGTTCCGGACACCACTTTCGCGGCCGGAACATTTTTATGAATAAAGGGGGCAGCGGCCGGATTTTCTTCAACAATAGAAAGATGCGGAAAATAATCCTGTAAAAATGCCCCAAATGTCCCCACACCCCCGTAGAGATCAGCGGCCGGACGATCCGGATCCGCCTTAAGCGTAAAGTCAAGAATATCCTTGATTAAATATTCAAGCACCGTCCCATTACTCTGGAAAAAAGCCCCAGCCTCTACAAAAATTTCCCGATCCAGAATCTGGATCTTTCCATGATTCGTTCCGGCCTCACTCAAAAAAGTTTCTCCGCGGGAGTACACAGTCCACCGATCACGATCAGGAGGAATGAGAATCCGTCTTTCCTGCAATGCATGCCGGATTCCCGGATCCGCAATCGGACAATCTTCGAGCGGAATTACCTTAGTACCGGTCCGTTCCACGAATCCGGCGGATCTTCCGGTTTTATGAAATTGTACCCGGTTTCGGTATGCAAAGGCCGGTGAGCAATGAAAATAAATGTCCGGAATATGAGCCATCTTCCCAATTCTGCTCAGTGTACTCTGCACAATCAAGACTTTTGAAACACATTGTGCCCGGTAGTCAAGCTGTTGGAGGGAACAGCCCCCGCATACTCCGAACAGTGGGCAGCGCGGCGCTATTCTCATGGGCGAAGGTTCTTCTATCTCAACAATTTCCCCGTATGAGTATGTCCGGTGCATCCTCTTGATTCTGACCCGCAGAAGGTCGCCGGGTGCGCTTAACGGTACAAATACACACAACCCATTATGATGCGTGACTCCGGCGCCACCGGCCCCAATACTTTCCACACGCGCACTAAAATATTCATCCATCATTTATCCCCTGCAAAGGGTTGTTTTGATAAAATTTTTAAACATCTTTTCTATGTTCAATATTAATGATAAAAACAATAGGTCAATTTTAAAAAACAGTCTACAATTTCCTATCCAGAATCTATACAGATCGTTAAGCTTTGGGATATAAGCTGTAGCGAAACTCAATGCTTGCATAAAAGATAATTACATGCGAGAATACCTCTGATGCTCATTCAACGCGCCTTGAAAGTACGCATCTATCCTACTGACGATCAGCGTACCTTTCTTATTCCTAAAAAATGATCCGGAATTGCTGCACGCGTTCCGGTATAAAACTGAATACGATTTCTTGAAAGAAGTCGATGCTGGAGAGAAAATATGATACCTGATGTTTTGCGATTATACGAAGCCTTGCAATACGGAAGTTCACTTAAAGCCCATGGTTCGCGTCTCTTTGACAAAATCCGGGAGGATGCGAAGTCCGTTGAAAACAATCCTCTCTTAAAAACGCACATAGCATACCTTGCCGAAAAAAAAGAAACATACCGGCATGAAATTCCCGCTCTGAGTTATCAAGATTATATTCGTTTTGACACCACAGGGGACAGGCGGAAATATGAAGCCGCTTATTTTGAACGGCGGGATAGGCTTATGGTGTACGCTTTTTCCGTTTGGCTGTGGAACAAAAGCGAAGACATTCATGCGCTGGAAGATACGATTTGGGCAATATGTGATGAATATAGCTGGTGCCTTCCTGCCCACATGGCTGGAAAAAGTCTTGCAGTTCCCATTACACGAGCGGAAAAAAAGCAAGCGGGGATTCTTATGGAGGGCGGCAGCGACAACGCGATTAAGCTAGACCTTTTTGCCTGTGAAACTGGTTTTGCCCTTGCTGAATGTTGCGCCATGCTTGAGGGCGTCCTCTCCCCGCTAGTGGTCGAGCGGGCCCGTAACGAGGCTTACCGCCGACTAATAAAAAGTTACCTTGAAAACGGCGGCTTGCAGCACTGGGAGCTTCTGGAGATGAACTGGTGCGCGGTTTGTGCCGGAAGTCTTGCCGGTGCCGCGTGTTACCTTATAGAAGATGACCTTTTCTTAGGCGGCATTCTACACAAGCTCATTCCCACGCTGGATCGCTTTCTTAATAGTTTTAGCGCAGACGGCGCCTGTATTGAAGGACTTAGCTACTGGACCTACGGGGTGAGTTTTTTCGTTGATGCCGCAGACTTGATCTACCGGCGCACAGGCGGCAAGATTGACCTTTTTCAAGACCCCCGCTTTGAAAAGATTGCGCTCTTTCAACAAGCCTGCTATCTTCCCGGCGGGGCGATTATCAACTATTCAGATGCCAGGGATACAGGCTTTTCCTTAGGCCTCACCGGCTTTCTTAAAAAACGCTTCCCTGGTGTCGAGATTCCGTCCATCACACGAGTTATGAAACTCAACCACGATGACATCTCTCATTTTGCCCCGGCGCTTCGAGATTTGCTCTGGTCACCCGAGGAGCCGCCCGTTCCCCCTGCTTACACCGCGACGACCATTTTCCCGAATGCCCAGTGGCTTATTTCTACAGCAGGTGACACGGCATTTACCGCAAAGGGCGGGCATAATGACGAGCCTCACAACCATAACGATGTGGGGACTTTTATATATTACAAAAAAGGGAAAATGATTTTTGCCGATCTAGGCTCCGGTTTTTATATCAAGGATTATTTTAATGAAAACCGTTATACTATCTTTTGCAACCAGTCCTTAAGCCACAGTCTGCCGATTATTGCGGGTCAGGGGCAAAAACCGGGAAGGGACGCTTGTGCTACGGATTGTTCCATTGCGGCTACTGCTGAGATGAGCTTGGATATTGCACCTGCTTACGGCATACAGGAACTCGCTTCGCTTAAGCGCCGCTATGCCTTCGATAGGACACAAGGGAATTTGAAACTTGAAGACCATTTTGTATTTCAAGGCGCGAGCCTTCCGGTAACAGAGCGCTTTGTTTCGCTCTATCCTCCGAAGTTCAAGGACGGACTTATTCATATTGATGCAGGGGATGCCCAAGGCGTTTTGAAATGCTCCCTTTCAGCAGAGCCTCTAATTACCGAAACGGATCACCACAGCTACATGGGAACAAACGTAAAAGTATTTCTTGTTGATTATTCCTTTGTACCAAATGAGCTTGAGTTTCGCGTAAATTTTGAAATTATATAAGGAGCGATAATGAAGGAGCGAAATGAAATTGAAGAATTGAAAAGAAAAGCCTTACTTTCGTCTCCTCCAAAAATAGATTCTGAATTTTGGAAAGAAGCTCGTGTCTTTTGTACCGAAAAAATTAAAAACAATATCACAGTTTTTAAAAACCGGTTTCCCGGTCCGGCAAGCGTGAACAATATCTATCCCTTAATCTCTAACACCGACTGGACCGCATCTTTTTGGCCGGGAATGTTATTCCTTGCTTTTGAAAGTACCACAGATGAGTTCTTTTCCAAAACCGGGGAAGCTCTTGTGATGAGTTTCCGAGAACGGCTGGACAGTCGTAGCGAAACGGAAACTCACGACCTGGGCTTTCTCTACACCCTTTCCTGTGCGGCCCCGTGGCGGCTATTTGGCAACAGCCTTGCCAGAGAAACGGCGCTCATGGCAGCCGACCTGCTCCTCTTGCGCTTTCACGAGAAGGCGAGCATTATTCAGGCATGGGGCAACCTGGAAGATCCGGCCCAGCGAGGCAGAATCATTATTGACTGCGCTATGAACCTGCCCCTCTTGTACTGGGCAAGCGAAGAGACTGGCAAGCCCCGCTATCGTGACGCGGCGGCACTGCATATCAAAACCGCCAATCGATGCATCATCCGGAAAAACTGGTCAAGCTTTCATACCTATTTTTTTGATACTGAAACGGGAGCGCCGGTCCGTGGAAACACCGCCCAAGGTTACTCTGATGATTCATGTTGGGCGCGGGGCCAGGCCTGGGGCATCTACGGCAATGCCCTCTCCTTTCGCTATCTGAAAGATCCGACTCTCTTGGAAAATGCCAGGGGGCTTGCCCGCTATTTCCTCAACCGCCTGCCGGATGACATGGTGGCGTATTGGGATTTGATTTTTGTTGATGGACCTGAGGAACGGGACAGTTCCGCGGCCGCCATTGCCGCCTGCGGTCTCTTGGAATTAAGTGCCGCTCTAGGCGCATCGGATGCGGACTATCAATATTTTAAAAATGCCGCATATCACATAACCGCGTCTCTTGCAAAATCATATACCACCCGCGACATTCCTGAATCTACAGGCCTTCTGCTCCACGGTGTGTACGCAAAGCCTGACAGTAAAGGTGTAGATGAGTGTACCCTCTTTGGGGATTATTTTTATATGGAGGCTCTGGTGCGGCTCTGTCAAAACTGGAAGCCGTATTGGTAGCTAAAGGAATTGGAACAACATGAAATTTTCGATACAAATTATTGATAGCGATGGAAGGGTTAAAGCTGAAGCAGTGGGTGAGGAAATCGTACATCTTGTTTACCTGGATGCTTACACGGAAGGTGATAGCATTTCCGCGTCTTGCGGAGAAAATGCGTTTGTAATAATGCAGATGGAAGACAGCATACAGCCAGTCTACGGTTTTTTGAAAGGTGTTTTCAGGCTAAAGGTGCCATTTGGCGAAAAAAGGGAATCCTATTCGCCTAAGAGTTTTATTGGCAATCAGCATTTGTTATGGATACGAGAGGCAAGCGAGAGTGAACGTGCGCAATATCGCAATATGGCGCTTAATCCGCTGGATAATCATGAAAACTCCGCCTTTTTTCCTCATGTGGTAGCAAATGTGGAAACGCGCGGAGAATCGGTCTTTGCCGCCCGTAATGCCATCGATGGGAATACCGCGAATAAAAGCCATGGGCCTTGGCCCTATGAAAGCTGGGGCATTAACTGCCAGGATGATGCCGAGATTACCATACATTTTGGCCGCGTGGTGGAAATCGACCGGCTTCTTATTACGCTGCGCTCCGATTTTCCACACGATAATTGGTGGAAAGAAGCGACTATCACTTTTTCTGACGGCTCGATATTCAAGCCGCATTTCAGCAAAACCGCACTGCCCCAGGAATTCAAGCTGGATTCGGTGCAAAAAATTGAATGGCTCAAAATGAGCAATATGAAAAAAGATGAAGCGGTGAGTTCCCCTTATCCTGCTTTAACTCAGATTGAAGTATTTGGACGGGAAGCGTAGTCCGTACGGGTTAATAAGGATTTTTTAAGATTAATCATGGTTTCTATGTGTTTATCGTACAGAATCATTGCACCCACTAGCAAAACATTTCATCATCTTGTATAATTTTGGAGAATATTTAATGAAAGGAGGCGGCGATGAAACTCGATATTCGTTATGCAGAACATCCCAATGACATGAAAGCATATAATACCCAAACTATGCGGGAACATTTTCTATTTGAGCGGGTTTTTATCGAAGACGAGATAAGCCTTGGCTACACCCACTCGGACAGGGTGGTTTTCGGCGGTGCATTTCCAAAGACCAAAAGCTTGCGTCTTGAAGGCGGAAAGGATTTTGGCAGTGATGTGTTTCTAGACAGGCGGGAACTGGGAATAATCTGCATCAGTGGAACCGGTGAAGTTTCCGCTGATGGAACCGGTTATAAAATGAAAAAAGGCGACGGCCTCTATATCGGCAAAGGGCTAAAGGATGTGGTTTTTTCCGGTGATAAAAATAGTCCACCCAAATTCTACATTGCCAGCGCCCCTGCCCATACCGCGTATCCCACCGTATTCATTCCCATTGAAAAGGCCAATCCCCGCAAGCTCGGCGAAGCGGCAACAGTGAATGTACGCACCATCTATCAGTATGTGCACCCCGCGGTCTGCCAAAGCTGCCAACTGGTGATGGGTATGACCATTCTTGAGCCGGGTTCGGTGTGGAACACGATGCCCTGCCATACCCATGAACGGCGCATGGAAGTGTACTTTTATTTTGATATGGCACCGGATGCGGTGGTTTTTCATATACACGGCAGGCCCGATGAAACCCGGCACATCGTCATGCAAAACGAGCAGGCAGTTATTTCTCCTTCATGGTCAATTCATTCCGGGGTGGGAACCGCAGCCTATACTTTTATCTGGGCAATGGCGGGAGAGAATCAGACTTTCGACGATATGGACACCATTAAAACCACGGAGCTAAGGTAACATCATGGGGATACTCGATACTTTCAGACTTGACGGGAAAACCGCTATTGTTACCGGTTGCGGCAGGGGTCTGGGGCAGGGAATCTGTCAGGGACTCTCTGAAGCAGGTGCCGATATTTTCGGAGTCGGGCAGGCACCGGCTGCGGATAAAACAAAAGAGCTGGTTGAAAAGGCAGGAAAAAAATTCACCTACTTTCAGGCAAATCTTATTTCCAAAGAACCTGTCATGCGGATTTTTGAAGAAGCTCTTAAAATTTTTGGCCACATCGACATAGTGGTCAACAACGCGGGAATTATCAAACGTAACGATTCCGTGGATTTTACCGAAGCCGACTGGGACGATGTGATTAATATCAACCTGAAAACCCTGTTTTTTATGTGCCAGGCTGCGGCAAAACAGTTTATCCAACAGAAAAGCGGCGGCAAAATTATCAACATAGGCTCGTTGCTTTCGTTTCAGGGCGGCATACGCGTCCCCTCATATACCGCAGCCAAAGGCGGTGTCCGAACCCTCACCATGCTTATGGCAAACGAGTGGGCAAAATTCGGCATAAATGCCAATGCCATCGCCCCCGGCTATATGGTCACTGACAATACCGAGGCTCTACGCTCTGACAAAGCTCGTAGCGCCGCCATACTGGAGCGCATTCCTGCGGGCCGCTGGGGAAGCCCATGCGACATTGCCGGTGCCGCGGTATTCCTAGCTTCTCACGCTTCGGATTACGTCAACGGTTATACAATCGCGGTAGACGGCGGCTGGCTGGCGAGGTAGGTTAAAAGGTTTAAAATTAAAGGAAAAATAAGTGTCAAACCAAAGTGAAAATATCCCCTTTTGATGATTAAGTTGCAATGGCGAAAAACAGAAGCTCTATACTCTAGCATGAGTATCACTATACCTCGGCCGTATTATATGTTATAAATATATGGTTGGGGGTCCTCTGAATTGACCAGGCTAAAGCTGTTTAATCTGCCGGGCAAAAATTGGAGACATCATAGCATTGGCGTACGTTTCCGCAATAGTAATGTTTTGATTATCCTTTCGGCTCTCATTGCGGTTACCATTGTAGTAGTCATCCTCGTTAATGGCATAACCGAGAAGACGTCTAAAAGATATGCCCAACTCTACTCCGTGGAAACCGTGGAAAAGTTCGATCTGCACCTGAGCAAGGAACTCGATCTTATGAACAAGATCGCCCACTCAAAAGAGCTGATCAGATGGTTTGCCGACGAAGACAACATTCCAAAGAAAACTGAGGCTTATGAAAAGCTCATGGGCTACGCTGATATGATGTTCGGCAATGACTTTTATTTTGGCATAGAAGGTTCTTTGCATGAATACACTATTAATCAGGATACCCCTTTTTCAATTTTTGCGATCTGGATCGGTGTTCGTTGTGATAGCACCGGAGACGCAGCACTTATCCGGGAAAACGGCTGCCTGAACCTGCGGCTAGACTAAAAACTCCGGCCACACAATGTTTTTTTACGCGTTTGTCGTGCCTACCAAGTACTTTCTTAGCTTTTCCAATATATCTGCCACATCCACCGGCTTGCCTACATGATCGTTCATCCCAGCCTCAAGACATAGCTCAATGTCCTCCCGGAACACATTGGCCGTCATCGCCACAATAGGAATCCCTTTGGGCCTCGAAACGGAAGGACCTTCCTTCTCAAACGCCCGAATCCGCCTGGTGGCCTCATACCCGTCCATATCAGGCATCTGTACATCCATGAAGATCAAATCATAGCCCTCAGGCTTTTCTGTATACAGCTTCACCGCTTCCACGCCGCCCGCTGCGGAGCTTATCTCCAGTTCCGTGGACTCCAGCAGGGAAGCCAGAATCTCCCGGTTGATCTCCATGTCATCCACCACCAGCACTCGGTAGCCTTTGAAGCTGCCGGTCTCCCCGTCATTATTCGCCGCGGCTATGACCTCGCTCACACCCAGATACTCGTTTATACAGTCCAGCACCGCGGAGGGGAACAAGGGCTTGGACAGGAATTTATCTATCCCCGCATTCTTTGCCTCTTCCTCTATCGTAGCCCATTCAAAGGCAGATATTAGGATCACAACAGGTTTACCCTTCTCCTTATCAGCAGCCCGGTGGGAGAACTCCAGTCCATTCATCCCGGGAAGATTCCAGTCCACAAAATACATATCGTAGGACTCACCCCGTTCCACAAAAGTCAAGGCTTCCTCTCCGTCCGCGGCAGTATCGCATAGCATCCCAAAACGCCCCGCGATGTCCAGGAAGAATTCCCGGACATTTTCGTCATCGTCCACCACCAAAACGTGCAGGTTCTTATGACGCGCCTCCTGAATCGCCGGGCGAACCTTTTTCTTCCCGCTCCGTTTCATCTGAATGGTGAAGGTAAACGTAGAACCTTTCCCTAGTTCAGACTCAATCCAGATATGGCCATTCATCATCTCCACGATCCGCTTGGATATGGCCAGTCCCAGCCCGGTGCCTCCAAACTTTCGGGCGGTGCTGCTCTCGGCCTGGACAAAGGAGTTGAATAGCCGTGACTGCTGTTCCTCGTTTATTCCTATCCCCGTATCGGTTACCTCGACCTGGACAACACAATACTCATCTTCCGCTTTCACCAGCTTCGCCTTGAGCCACATAGAACCGTACTCCGGCGTGAACTTGACGGCGTTGGAGAGCAAGTTGGTAATCACCTGGGCCAGCCGCTGACTGTCACCGATCAAATAATGGGGTATCTCCGGATCAATATACACCGAAAAGGTCTGATGTTTCTCCTCCACCCGGAAGTTGATGACGTTTACCGTCCCTTGGAGCATTTTCTCAAAATCGAACTCGATGGGAGATAGTTCAAACTTATCCGCTTCGATCTTGGACATATCAAGGATATCGTTGATGATGCCTAAGAGGTGGGTGGAGGCGCCTTCTATCTTTCCAAAGGCGTAATTTTTTCGTTCCTCATGGGCAGCAGCCTTGCCGATGGCGGTCATGCCGATAATGGCGTTCATGGGGGTGCGAATCTCGTGGCTCATGTTGGAGAGGAAATTGCTCTTAGCCCGGCTTGCGGCCACGGCTTCTTCCCGGGCCTGGATCAGATTCTGAGTCATCTCGTTACGCATGAAGGCATTGATGATCAAGAGTCCGCCGGAACGCAGGATCGATTTCTCCGCATCGGTGAATTCCCGTTCATGGTGGCAGTCGTCGAATCCCACAAAGCCCCAGAATTGCTCCTGAAGAAACACCGGAATGACCAGAATCGAGAGGATGCCCTGAGGGTCAAGCTGATTCCGCTCCACCTGGGGCATATTGCGGACTAAACCTTGTATACAGTCCCCTTTTGAGAGCCTTTCTTCCCAAGTGGGGAGTGCCCTGTTATAGGAAACATCCACCGTCAGATCCTTGCCCACCGGGGGACCAGCCTTCCACCACCATTCGTGAACCTCGGTGCAATATAGCTCGTTGTCTTTGACGTGGTTTTTCCATATACGCAAGCGGTCGAGATGCACAGACTCGGCGATCATGCCCATGCATTTCCATAAATCAAGCGCAAATTCTTTCGGCTCCGAGCAGAACAGTAGAGCGGCCACATCGTTCATCGTCCGGAGCAAATTGCTCTGGTATTCTATCTCCCTGAGCATCCGCTTATATTCCCGCAGATCCCAGGCATAGGCGCTGAGGAAGTAATCGTCGCCATACTTGACCCGATCCAGCACCACCTCTGTCGGTATAGGTGTGCCGTCCAATTTTTGATACATCCACTCAAAACGCAATCTGTTTCCCTGAAGCGCGGCGGCGATTTTTTTAGGGACCTCTTCGGCTGAAACGCTTCCATCAGGTTGATACTCCGGTAAAAGCTCAAAGAAATGAGCGCCATAATCTTCTTTGGATTTTGAATCGAAAAGCCTGAGGGTTTCTTCATTACAATCAATAAGATTGAAATCCTTATCCCAAAGGCAGCACGTAATAGGAAGCGTTTCCAGCATGATCTTAGCCCGATCTTCTTCAATACGGATCCGGGCCATGCTATCTTGTATGATTCTTGCCAGTTCCCCCAATTCATCATTCCGGTCAAGGCAGTGGATCTGCTCTCCCTTTACTAGCTTGTCTATGCTGCCGGTGAGCTGAACCAAGGGTTGGATCGCCAGCCGGTGGATAAAGGCGCTGCTCGCTATGGTGTATATGATAAAGATGAGCATCAGGGTAATTATCAGGGGCAAAAGGTTGGTAACGCTAAAGAAGGAATCGGTCTTGAAAAGGGTTATGACCGACCAATCGGAATTGATGATGGGTGCGATAGACACATACCGGTACTGATTTGCGCTGAGCTTGATCACTTCCGGCCCATCAGTACGGGAAACAAAATAGCCCGTAATGCTTCCAAGATAGGAATCAATGGCTGTGGAAAACGCTGCATTGGGAATGATTTCGTAGATATGAAGCTCGGCTTCCTCTTCAAAGATCAAAGGATCAAAAGGATAATCCTCCTCGCGCACCTGGTCGCTGTCCAACTGTACTATGCCCTTTTTGTCTATCACCAGGCTCCGGACATTTTCTTTATCATATCTACCGAAAAGGGTTTTGAGTACTCTATCGAAATAAAGACCCGAACAGATTTCACCGATCACACGTCCTGTATCAATCACCTTATAATTGATCCAAAGCCGTTTTTTATGGATATCTTTATCGACATCAATATTCAGTTCATA
>BOBG01000065.1 GCA_026002265.1 Spirochaetia bacterium | reverse complement strand
ACTTGGTCAAAGCCTTTCCGTGATAATGAAATGGATAAAAATGGTTCTCGCAATACGGTTATTACTTTAGCCCCTTTGATTTACAGTTGATCGAAGCGGTGCCGGAGCTGGCGGAAATCGGAATCAATGCGCTGAAAATCGAGGGCAGAATGAAAAGCGCCTCCTACGTTGCCACTGCCGTTTCTGCTTACCGGAATGTTCTTGATTCATTGAATGGCAGTGAATCGCAGATTCATGATGCTATCAATGCCGGTGAATCGATTTTGCAAAAAGATTTTGCCCGGTCAAAAACCGCTTTTTACTTTGATTCTCCGGAAGCACGGTGGCTTGATCCTCAGCAAAATGGCGGAACCGGAATTTCCCTCGGTAAAATCCTTGCAGTTAAAGGTTCGATAAACTCACCAACCAAATCAAAATGGGCGCGGATTCATGCGGCTTCTCTCCAGCATGGCGATTCTATCCGGATTCACCGGGCAGATGATTCTGATCGTCAGACTCAAAAAATCCAAGATATTGAACCGGCCGGAGAAGATGTGTGGATTCCCATTCCAGAGGCTTTTACAGCCGGTGATTCAGTGTATTTAATTCAGACAAAAGAAAATCCAAAACATTATGCACCGGTAATTCCTAATAATGACAAGGGGTTTCGGCGAAAACCGGGTTTTGATCATGCACCGTCCGTGCATTTAAATCCGCTAGAAAAATTGCACCGGCTTCCCGAAGGTTTATATGCGGCGGTTTCCCGGATCGAGGATCTCTATATTGTACAATCAGTTCGGCCGGTAAAAGTATTTGTACATCTCAATCGTAGTACTGCACCGGCACTTTTGAAAAATCTCCCTTTTTCACCGGCTGAAATAGTACCGATGTTGGATCCCTATTTTCCCCAGAAAGATGAATCCGCACTTGCTCCGGAAATTCAATCACTGCTTGATTATGGCTACCGGTATTTTGCTGTCAACAATCCGGGTCATTTTTCCTATTTCCGGGGAACTGATGCGATTCTTATTGCAGGTCCGTATTTATATTCATTTAACCGGTACGCGGCATCATTTATTTCCCGGCTTGGAGCGAGTTATCTTGTTACACCGTTGGAACAAAACCGGCAAAATGTAGAACGGACTTTTGGCCAATCTGAACGGAACAGGATTTTTGTTACTGTTTTTGCGTATCCGGCACTCTTCCGGATCCGGGCAGATTTAAGTTCGATTTACCGGTTTAATGCTTTTTCAGATAACCGGGAAGCGCATTTTCAACTTTTACCTTCGCCGGATGGTTCTGTTGTGCTGCCGGAACGTCCTTTTTCAATTCTTGACAAGATACATTTTTTGCAAGAATCTGGATTTTCCCATTTTCTCATCGATCTCCAAGGTCCGCATCTGAAAAAAGTTGATTATAAGGATCTTATGGCTGCTGCTCACGGCAATAAAGCTATACCGGATATTAGCCGGTTCAACTGGAAAGATGGTTTCTACCAAGTAAAGGACGATTAAGTTTTTTGGAACCGTGGTAAAAATGGATAAAAGCTCCCTATCTTCTTCACGGTACAACACCGGAAAAATGGCTGATGGAGGTGTCCGGATTATTTTTGTTGAAAAATTCGCCGGAATTTGCTGTGAAGATACAAATTGTGCCGGAATTTAGTTACAAAGGAGACGGGGGTCTGTCCCCAGTAGCCGGTGTATCGGCAGCCGCTCCAACACCCACTCTGGCGCAGCATTCACTATCCGGGTAATCCCCTGCTGATGGTGGTACAGCCCACCCCACTTCCAATCCTCCGGATTCTCGACCATACCTGCTTTTACCGGATTCTGGTCGATGTAATTGTAGACTGTTATAAAATCTTCATCATCTACAATTTCTCGCGAAAAGAACCGGTCACCCCACAAGTGGCCTGTTTTTCCATACTTATGATTCCACCGAATTGCGAGAACCATTTTTATCCATTTCATTATCACGGAAAGGCTTTGACCAAGTTCCGGTGTGATCAAAAAGTGAAAATGGTTATCCATAATACAAAAATTATGAAGCTCAAACTTATAATGCTTTTTAGTTTTTGACTCCTCGATCACTTTTAAAAACATCTCTTTGTCTTCATCATCTTGCAAATCAAAAGCCTTTCGGTTGATCTCCGAAGCAACATGGTATGTTTTTCCCTTACTTGTATCTCCACGATCTGGCCGTGCCATAAACTCCTCCTTGACCGCATTGTGCAGTCAAAGAAAGTACGGATCGAACTAATGGTTTTGATTCAGTTTGCCGGAATTTTTTTAAATTTTGGGGACAGACCTCCGGTATCTATTTTCAACGTATACACTTATAAACACCCCCTAAAAAACATCTTTCCGGAATGGATTGTACTTCAGCCGGGCATTGCCGAGTACCGTTTCTGCAAGTGCATCAAAATAGCTGATACTGACCGCGGCATTCAGTATCACCCGGTGCGTGGCTTCGTCGTTGTAAATATCGAGCGGATATACCCGGAAATTTTGAAAATTCCTGTTGTAATGGGTGAGTACCGGAACCACACCGGATTCTTCTATCGTGATATGGTCCTCGAACTTTTTTAATTTGATGTAGGCAATACCGCCGAGGAGCGTAGAGGGGCGGCTTTGCGCTGATAAAAAATTACCGAGGGAATAAAAACAGAGCATCGTCCCGCCATCGGGACGGGGAATATTTTCAACCGGTTGAAGTACATGAGGATGATGCCCCAGCACAATATCCACCGAATGTTCCGCCAAAAACGCCGCCAACGACTTCTGCCGGGCATTGTAATTGTGCTGATATTCTTCGCCCCAATGCATCGAAACGACCACAACATCGCACAATGGCCGGAGACTGTCAATTTCCCCTGCCATTGAATCGGTATCGATCCGGGACACA
The DNA here is from genome assembly GCA_026002265.1 of Spirochaetia bacterium. Taxonomy (GTDB): domain Bacteria; phylum Spirochaetota; class Spirochaetia; order Treponematales; family Breznakiellaceae; genus BOBG01. The sequence goes on along the minus strand of BOBG01000065.1, from coordinate 8,911 downwards.
AGGTACGGTTTAGATGCAGGAACTGGAAGCCCATTTGTACCATAGGTATAAGCTAAAAATCCAACGCGTATACTATTTTTTTCTATGATCACAGCCGGCGGCACATCCAGCTCGCGGCGGACTCCAATATACTGTATTTCCGGAATCGAATCCCATAAATCCATTGTAGCAATGATCCCTGCTTCCCCTTTATCCATACTATGATTAGTCGCATGGTTGACGATGTCAAAGCCGGTTTCCACCAGTGCGACTGCCATTTCCTGGGGAGTGTTAAACCGGGGATAGCCGGAAAAACCAAAACGAGCGCCGCCGAGAATCGTTTCTTGATTGATAAATGCAATATCGGCCGGTTCAATATATTCTTTAACCTTTTCGTAAAAAGGAATAAACCGGTATTCCCCCTCGGAAAATGCTGACTCATACACAGAATCATGGATGAGATTATCACCGACCGCCACCAGAGTCAAAAAATCCGGTACTGTTATCGGCTCTGGCTCCGGAAGCGGCCTTTCTTGAACAAGGACTTCCGGAGGAATCAGTTCCACTTGCATTTCAACCCGGGTGGGATTTTTACATGAAGAAAAAAGGAGGATCAAAAATAGAACCATAGTTTTATTATACAAATGAATTCCGGAATTTCAAGAAACTCTTGTTTTTTTATCCGGAATTTACTACGCTAAAAAAATGGAAGGACAAACTCTCAAGGAACGTTATGGCCATTTGACTGATGCATTATTGCGTTTGAGCCGGCCCGGGTGGGAAAAAATTGATGAGTCGAATGTCTATCAAGAAGGAAATCCTGCCTTACGGAAAATGCTCACCGACGTTATGATTAAAGAAATTATGCTTCCAAATTCTCATCTGGAAGGCAGGGAACATTTTGCCGCATTTTCTAAAAGTGTCCAGAGCGGAAAAACCGGACTCATCCTCATGGAACATTACAGCAATTTAGACACACCGGAAATATATTATCTGCTTGAAAAGGATCCGGATCCATTGATCCGGGACATTGAAAGCCGCATGATTGCCATCGCCGGCATGAAGTTGAACGAAGAGGATCCAATGATCCGGGCGTGGGCAGAATCTTTTACCCGGATTGTCATCTATCCGAGCCGGAGTTTGGCATCGATTGCTGACCCGGTAGTTGCCGCTCAGGAGGATGCGAGGAGCCGGGCGATCAACGGCGCTGCAATACGTGCCTTACACAATGCCCGGAAACAGGGAAAGGTCATTCTCGTGTTTCCCAGCGGTACCCGGTACCGTCCAGGTCACCCGGAAACCAAGCGGGGCGTGCGGGAGATCGAATCGTATCTCCGGATTTTTGATGTGATGATTCTGGTTGCGGTGCATGGCTCTGGACTCCGGATCGATATGGATCGTCCAAATGATATGCTCTCTGACCGGGTTGTTCAGGATACAGTTGTACTGACCGCGAGTCCGGTGCTTGACTGTAAAACATTTAGAAAAGAAGTACTCGCTACGGTGCAGCCCGATGAAGATCCGAAACAAGTGGTCGCTGACCGGATCATGGCGTCTTTGGAAACACTGCATGAAAAGGGAACTGTGTGAATTGGACTGCTTTTTTGATTTTTGTTGTTACGATGGCTTTTACACCGGGTCCAAATAATCTAACATCAATGAGTAACGCTGCTGTAGTTGGGCTGCGCCGGGCAATCCCTTTTAATATTGGGGTATTTGTTTCAATTACCGTGGTGATGCTTGTGTGTGCGGTTTTTTCCTCTACGCTAAAAACATTGATTCCGCAGATCACCTTTCCGGTTAAAATCATCGGGGCTGGATATATGCTTTATTTAGCATGGAAAACAATCCGGCATAGCTCAAAAACTGAATTTAAAAAAGAAAATATTACCGGCTTTTGGGACGGCTTTATCCTCCAATTTGTCAACGCAAAAGTTATACTCTATGGTTTTACGACAATGTCAGCTTATATTTTACCGGTATACAAAAACCCGGCAGTTATTGTTTGTTTCGCATTATTTCTTTCGTTTATTAGTTTTGTGTCAACTCTTTCATGGGCAATATTTGGATCATTATTCAACCGGTTTTTTTCCCGGTATCAAAGAGTAATTAATATAGTCATTGTTATTTTATTGGTATATTGCGCTTTTTCGTTATTTTTTTAGGAGGTTGTATGTGGACGATAACGGTTAGCCCCCGGTTCGGTGATGTTGATGGGCTAGGACATATCAACAATACAGTTATTGCGGTGTGGTTTGAACTCGGCCGGAATCATTTATTCCGAATTTTTGAGCCGCACTTGAATCTCTCGTATGATACGTGGCCGCTTATCATGGCTCATACTGATTATGATTTTGTGGGTGAATTATTTTTTGAATATGATGTTGAAATTCGTACATGGATAAGCCGGATCGGTACTAAATCCTTTACTTGTTGGCATGAAGCATGGCAAGATGGCCGGCTTTGTGCAAAAGGAAGTGCGGTCGTAGTACATTATGATTTTAAAAACAAACAAACGACTCCGATTCCGGAAGATAAAAAAAATAAATTATCAGAACATCTTTTGGATTATGTCGAGAAATCCCTGTAATATTCCATAAAATACTAGTATTTTATCATAAAATTCCGGTACCGTTTCATGAAATTCCCTAGATTCTTCATGGAATACCAGAAATTTTGGGTCATATACAAGAAATATATCATGAAATACCGGTACTTTAGAGTTAGATTACCAGAATAGAGAGTGAAATTCTCGGATTTTCCAGATTTACTGGTGACTCTCAAATGTGAAGTTTCCGGACATTCTTTACTCTTCTCATTTGTCAGGCATATTTTAAAATAATCGGTATTCTTTTGCCGCTTGACAGAGCGCACTATTCCAGTATGCGTTCATAAAAAAGGCTTTTTTTGTTTCCGGATCATCGATCATGTTCATTTTTTGACGGAGCCGCCGAAATGCTTGACTGATAACACCGTTGATGTCTGCTTCTGAAGCGTTTTTGCTCTCGCGGAGGATCCGGTAGTACGCATAAAAATAAAATATAGCATTGGGATCCAGATCGGAAAAAGATTCATTTTCCATGAAACCCCGGATCAAAAGCACTGCCTGATCGCGGCTCGCAGAATCCGGAAGACGGCAGAGTGCTAATGCCCGGTACACAGTGGCAAACCGGTACCACAAATCCTTCTGATCCACTGCAAAAGTTTCGCATTGGGCAAAGCCGCTACTCCAATCCGGTTGCTCTGTATAGAGAAAACGGGTATCCGGCAGGTGAGCGATGATCTGTTCCGCTCGGAACGCAGCTTGCTGGTAATCGCCGTTCAAATACGCAGCTTCAATCGCAAAAAGTGCAGCGTCCCCTTCAGTTGCTGTGGGCGCACCGACATAACCGGCATAGGCACGCGCACGATCCATCCATGCAGAAATGAGAAGTATACGTTCCTTTGATGGTGTTGATGCCGGATTCTCCTGCAATCGTTGGTAGTGCAACAGGGAATCCTGATAGTGACCCGTTTCAAACCGGAGCCTCGCCTGAAAAAACCGGGACCGATCAGCCCATTCAAAAGAACCGACTTCCATTGCTTTTGAAACCGACCGGGCTATGAGCCGTTCTGCCTCGGAAATATTGCCCTGGAGAAAACGTACCACCGCAGAGTAGTACAGAGAGATGCCGATTTCATGAATCTGATCAAACTGACCGGCCATTTCGACTGCAAAATTTGCGTACTCAACCGCATCATCAACCTGCTGTTTTGCCACATGAATCAATGCACAGAGCCGGTAGGCAGGCGCTACATTTTTTTCATGCTGAATCAGAATCGCTTCTTTTACGGCTTTCCATGCATTTTCATAATCCCGAATCCCCATGTAAAACGCAGCCCGGTGCTCAAGGGCCGCGACTCGGAATCCCTTGAAACCCAATTTTTCCGGAACCGGTGCGGTGAAGGCATCCCGGATCATCCCTTCGCTTCCCCTGACCAATGCCCGAAGCGTGTTGAAAAGGTACTGAAGCGGCTCTTTCCGGCCGGTTCCTGTCACCCGCTCAAAATAATTGCTGCCGAGCGAGGATTCAAAAGCCCGAAAGGTTCCGTCAATGACATCATTGTACAAAGCCTGCAACACGAGATCATCAGACGATTCGCCCCCCAAATTTTTTATTATTTCGAGTAATTCATAACAGGGCCGGATCTTCCCCCTCAAAACCCAATCCTTGAGACGGTTCCGGACCATTTTTTGGATCCGCCACCGGCCGTCGCCGAGAATAACTTCAGCCCGGAGTTCAAAATCCGGTATATGCGGCACCGGATCCTCGGACCCGTAGCAGAGTCCCCACTCAACGAGCATTTTGAATGCACGGGACCGAACCTGTTGATTTATTCCTTCCTCTGCAAAAAGATCCGGAATCGCGGACCGGGGAAAATAGCGCATGAGAAGATAGGCAAAGTAGGCAAGTTCCCACAAATCCGGCGGCATCACCCGGAAAAAAGACGTGCCGTGGAATTCCGCTTCCACAGAAACACTCACCGGAAAAACCGATTCCCAACCGGACAGCGTTGCGGCTGGATCCGTTGCAGAATAAGATCCATAGATCCGGATCGCACCGGAGTCCGGAAGACTATTCCACACTGTGGTAAATATATCCCGGGTTATTGAATCCGCATGTTGTAAATCCTCCAGAATAAGAACGGGCTTATGATCACATGTTTTGATCACGGTTTCCAGAAGCAGTGATAAAAATTCTTTGCCGTGGCGGATCGCTATCGCAGAACATTCGCTCCGGAGTTGTTCATGGTAAATGAGATCGACTAATGCTGTTAATGTTGTCAATGCATTAGTTCCGGAACATGAATCTTGCAGCGCTTGATCCATCGCGTCTGCGTAGCAGCATGGGCCGGTTCTCCTCACACTAAACCGGATCCGGAGCCTTGGCGCACAGCACCGGTACAATGCTGCCCGTTTCCCAATAAAGGGCGGCCCCCGAAAGAGGATATTGCGGCGGGGATTTTCGTTTAGTGTTTGCTGTATAAAATCTTGAGCCGGCGGCACTGCTTCATTTTTCATGCCGGGCGGGTCGAATTCCGCTATACGGATATACTCGGTGCCGAAAAGCTGCAATTTGGTACTTTCAAAACTAATGTAGCCCTGTAATGCGCGGTGACTCACCGGATCGCACCAGATTCTGGTTTTTCCCGGCTGGCGAATCACGGACCTACAGAGCCATTCCCGTTGATGATCCGGAATATCCTTTCCAAGGAGCAATGTGTATCCGTACAACTCATTTGACACAGAATCCAAGGTCCGGATAATTGACTCCAGCACCGTACTCACTGTGATCCATACACCGATTGCTTGCTCATCGAATGATGCCGCGGATATTTGTTTCCGGTATTCGATTTTTCCGCCCGCGCTCCGGATCGTGTGCGCAAGAAATTCTTCGAGCTGACCCATCATTTCCGGGCTGGTTTTGCGAAGTTGAATCCTGAATTTAAGGAAACAAAGTATCTGAATCACAACATTGTTAGTGTAACATAGTTTCCGGGAATGGGGTAGTTAGCACCAACAGGGGTTGTTTTGTAAAAATTTAATTTTTCGATGGAAGAAAAGAAAACCGGACATCCACGGCAGAATTTTGCATAAGTTGTATAAAATATTTGCAAAAGTACTTGACAAGGATGGGGGGTAAAATATGCCATATTAGGGGGCTGATCTGGGTGGAAGGTCGGCGGAGGAAATCCGGCTTTGCCCCTCACAACATTTTACAAGGAGATTTTTATGAAACAAAAGATTTTTTTGATCGGATTGTTGACTGTTGCTCTATCCATGGTAATGACCGGCTGTGGTGATAGTGGTGAGAACGCGAACATTGAAGGGACATGGCAGGGGACTAATAGCGCCGGGGTGTTGGGACGAGTAATTTTCGGTGGTAATACTTGTACTGAGTTTACAAGTAGCGATGGCATCAACTGGACTTCTGTTGTGAAAGGCACCTTCACATCCACCGGTAACACAATAACCGCAACGGCTACTCATTACTACGTTTTGGGAATGTGGATGACACCGGCAGAACTTGGAGTTTCATCCAGCAGCACTACTACCAAATATACGATTTCCGGAAATAAATTGACCGGCAGCAATTCGAGTGGAACCTTCACTCTCACGAAACAATAATCAATATTCCCGGTACCGCCGACCGGGAATATCTTTGTTTTAATACATCAACTGCTAAAAAACGATTCGAGGTCTGACCCCATGTAACTGTATATGTTGTAAACAATAACGGAGGTCTGTCCCCATTTTCGGAATCGGCTATGACTGAATCGGATTCGCTTTCCCGATCCATATATTTACAGGAGAGATCTCGGCCGGATACAAGCCGAGATTCACGCCAGATCCGAAAAAATTTCCGGGAGTATTACAAAGATGCCTGTTAGGCATCCTAAATTTTTTGATCGAGGTCTGACCCCATGTAACTGTATATGTTGTAAACAATAACAGAGGTCTGTCCCCATTTTCGGAATCGACCATGACTGAATCGGATTCGCTTTCCCGATCCATATATTTACAGGAGAGATCTCGGCCAGATTCCACAAACCGAGATTCACGCCGGATCCGAAAAAATTTCCGGGAATATCAAAGATGCCCGGTAGGCATCCTAAATTTTTCGATCGAGGTCTGACCCCATGTAACTGTATATGTTGTAAACAATAACGGAGGTCTGTCCCCATTTTCGACCATGACTGAATCGGATTCGCTTTCCCGATCCATATATTTACAGGAGAGATCTCGGCCAGATTCCACAAGCCGAGATTCACGCCGGATCCGAAAAAATTTCCGGGAATATTACAAAGATGCCCGGTAGGTACCCAAGAAATGAAAATCTTCGGTGTTTCCCAGCAAATGTTCCATTGCAGAGGGAAAGGCATCGCTGGCTTCCGGGATGCTCACATCAACGTAAAACTGGTAACTCCATGGATGCCCCGGTATGGGGCGCGACTCGAGTTTAGAAAGATTCAACCCATGATCGCTCAAAATTTTGAGGCAGGCAAATAAGGATCCGGGTTTATCCGGCACAGAAAAAACGAGTGATGCTTTGTTTGCGGCGCCGGGCATTGAAGGCGGCGGCGTTTCTTGACCTGTTTTCCGGGCAATGATCACAAACCGGGTATAGTTGAGCGGATTCGTTTCAATACCGGTCTTCAGCACAGTCAATCCATGGATCTTTGCGGCTGATTCTCCGGCGATAGCCGCGACTTTGGTTGCACCGGTCCGGGCAATAGACGCAACCGCGCCCGCAGTGTCATTGTACGGTTCAAGCTGCCAATCCGGATGCTTGTTCAAAAAATCCCGGCATTGGGCAAAACCTTGAGGATGACTACGGATAATATTGATAGAATCGATATCCGCACCTACACACGCGATGAGGCAGTGGATAATCCGGAGCTTAAGTTCTCCAACGATAGTAATATCCGGATAGCGTACGAGGAGATCATAATTTTCATGAATCGAACCAGCCAAGCTGTTTTCAATGGGTACAATCCCGAAGCCGGCGTTTCCGGACAAAACCGCATCAAAAACACCGGCAAACGAGGAAGCCGAGATCCGGGGAGCATTGTCGCCAAAAGCCCGCATAAGCGCCTGTTCAGCGTACGCACCGCTTTCTCCGGAAAAAGCAACGGTGTCATTTTCCAAAGGCTGCCCCTGAATTGTCACAACCGGCGTTGAAATATTCTTCCGGGGAGTCCGGAGTAATTCCTTTCCTACAACCGGTGAAAGTGCCTCGATGTCCCGCATCAAACGTTCAAACTGATCTCCGTACAGCGACTGTGGACCATCAGACAGAGCCTCATCCGGCCGGGGATGCACTTCAATCGTGAGTCCATTTGCACCCGCGGCAATTGCGGCCAGCGCAACCGGCGCTACCTTTGCCCGGATTCCAACCGCATGACTCGGATCCACGATCACCGGCAAATGCGACAGCTCCCTCACCACCGGAATCGCAGAGATATCAAGCGTATTCCGGGTATAGGTTTCAAAAGTCCGGATACCCCGTTCACAGAGAACAACATCCTTTGTACCGGAGGCCAGCAGATATTCTGCTGAGAGAAGCCATTCCTCGATAGTTGCTGACGCACCCCTTTTGAGCAAAACCGGTTTACCGATTGATCCGATTTTCTTTAAAAGTTCAAAATTCTGCATATTCCGGGCACCGATCTGGAACATATCCGTCAGATCTTTCATGGAATCGGCAAATTCCGGCGAAACAACCTCCGTGACCACCGGCATTCCGTAGCTTTCTCCGGCTTCTTTTAGGTACTCAAGCCCCTCCATACCCAAACCTTGAAACGCATAGGGACTGGTCCGGGGTTTGTACGCACCGCCCCGGAGAATCACGGCTCCGGATTCACGCACGAGCGCGGCCGTTTCCAAAATCTGCGACCGGCTCTCCACCGCGCAAGGACCCGCGATGACCGTGATCCTCGACCCGCCGATTGCCACACCCCCGACAGTGACGATGCTATCTTCCGGCGTGGTATCACGGGAGACCAACTCATAAGGTTTTGAGGTAGCCGCGACCCGTTCCACTCCCGGCAGCAGCGATAATTCTTTCATGTCAACAACGCCTTTTCCGATTGCCTTCATAATCGAATCTTCACCCAAGGTCTGTTCCCGGATTCCGAATCCTCTATCTTTTAAGTAAATACGAATCAATTCTTGGTCGTGCGCTGAAGCACTTTGCGATAATATTACAATCATACAAACAATGTTAGCGATTCTGGTAAAAATAAAAAAGTAGTATTTCAAACAAAGATAAAAACGCAGAATGAGGGGGTTCCCCCCAACGGGGGCCGGAATTTTTACGAATTTCTTTAGCCCCTGCCTCCCCTCGACAGGCTCAGAGAGTTTGCCTCCATCAGTGGACCTTCTGCCGGC
>BOBG01000064.1 GCA_026002265.1 Spirochaetia bacterium | reverse complement strand
GTTTCGAGCCTAAGCCGCTGTGCCGGAATGAGAGTCAATTTTTTTATCCCTTCATTCAAGGAAAGGAGTTTTTTTCCCCGGATAAATTCCTGAAGAAACCGGGCCGGCGAAGCAGCCGACCGGGGATGCCCCATCACATGACCATTTTCTACACTAATGATGGAATCACTTCCCACGCATACAAAAGGCAACCGGTAGGCAGATTCAATATCCGTACTGGGAATCGCATTGTGGCACGCAACCTGTGTATCCTGATCAGAATGTCGGAGCTTTTCAAAAAGCGTTTCGGTGCAATACTCGCCAGCCATTTCACCGGAAAGGATTTCCAGGTCTGTGATACGGAAATTAAAATCCTCAAAACCATTATCAAAAACTGCGGATTTGATCGATGTAGCCCATGTGTCGAAGGGATAAGCATCTGCACTGATGTCCGCACCATTCCGGTTAGCTTCCATGATAAGTTCCCCGGCTTTCTGTATATTATTTCTGCCATATACATTTGCCGGAAAGTGAGCAATTTCCAGCGGAGTGCCAGTGATCTGGGCAGCGGCAATGACCTCCTCAACTGCCTCAAGTGCCCGGTTCGGCGTATCGTAACGTATATGAACCGCAAAAAATTTGTTCCGCTCCCCAGCCGCAGACGCAAGCGCACTCATTTCATTAAAAGTCGTCCCAGGCGTGTACTGCACACCAAAAGAAACACCGACTGCACCCTGGTCAAGAGCATCCACTGCCAATTCCCTCATCCGGGCAATCTGTGCGAGGGTAGCTTTCTCGTAATTGTCCAAACCCACACGGTGCCGGAGCATGCTGCTCCCCACCAAAGTCATGGTTGTAACCGGTAGATTCGCCCTTTCCACAGCCCGGAGGTATGCATCAACCGGATAATTGCTGTACCCGCAATTTCCTCCCACAAGTAAGGTGTTTCCGGTCCGCAGTCCACACAGAGATGTTTGCTCTGGAAGCCGCAAAGAGTCTGTTCCCATATCTTCGTGCGTGTGGATGTCGATGAATCCGGGCGCAAGAACCAATGATCGCCCGTCAATCTCGTATGCACCAGAAAGACTGTTCCGGCTGATGCTGGAAATAACAGCATCTCGGATTCCAACGTACACAATTTCGTCAGTACCAGTTTCCGGATCCACAACTCGCGCTCCGGAAATAACAATATCATCCATAGGAATCCATTTTAATGAATTGGAGCTGTTTAAACCACTATGCCCGATCAATTTTATAACTATTTATGCCGGAAAGAGAATCGAGGTCTGTCCCCACAGTGGCTCCACTCTTTACTCACCCACCTTTTTCCAGTATCATAGCGGAATGGATACTGCACAAGCCTTTCAGAAATTGTATGATACTATCATCAGGCTCCGCGGCCCCGGTGGTTGTCCCTGGGATCATGAGCAAAGCCCGTCTACACTCCGAGGCGATTTAATTGAAGAAACCTTTGAATGTATTGAGGCAATTGACGAGCAGAATCCCGCGCACACTCAGGAAGAACTCGGTGATCTTTTTCTTTTGGTCACAATGATTTCCTATATGCATGAACAGTCCGGCGCTTTTAGTGTGGCAGATGTGCTGGAGTCACTGGTGGATAAACTTATCCGGCGCCATCCTCATGTATTCGGCGATGTTCAGGTAAAAGACAGTGCAGAGGTTCTCAAAAACTGGGCAGAGTACAAAGTGCAGGTGGAAAAACGTGCGCCCAAAGATTCACTTCTCGATACTGTGCCGCGGGGGATTCCTCCCTTAGACCGTGCGTATAAATTGCAAAAGAAAGCCGCTAAAGTGGGTTTTGAATGGGATAAGCCGGAGGAAATTATCGATAAGATTCGTGAGGAACTGGTTGAAACACAAGCGGAACTCGATTCTGGAAATAATGATGCTTTAGAAGCTGAATTGGGGGATGTGCTTTTTGCGGCGATCAATTTATGCCGATTCTTAAAGATTGATCCATCGATTGCGCTTCAGCGGACTAATACGAAATTCACCAAGCGCTTCACCTATATCGAAAAAAAAATGAAAGAATCCGGCATTGAGCTGTCAAGCGGACATTGTCTAGAAATGGAACGCTATTGGCAGGAAGCAAAAACGCTGAGTGAAAATAAACAAGAATGAAGAGTTTAGACTAAAGAGGGGGTGTACTCCCCCTGCCTCCAAGCCCGCCCTTCGATAAACTCAGGGAACGGGCTTTCCGGCACCCCCCTCCCAACTGCGAGTCTGTCCCCCGAAAGTTAGGATTTTACGAATCTCTTTATCCCCTTTTGTGTATAGGTTAGACACCGGGCAGTGTGCAGTTTACACACATAGCGGGTCTAGTCTAAACACTTTGGGTGTACAGACTAGACGCACAAACCACTTCTCTATGTTACTCTGCATCTTCTGTGGTTATATTTTTTTTCGTATTAATTGTATACTTTGTGGTTTGTAGCTGTATCATGCAGGAAAATTATAGAAGCCGCCCCCTTCGATACAGTCTGGGAGCGGTTCCTACACTATTTCTTTTCCGCTTTTTGTTTCGGTTGGTCTGGAGTCTGCAATCTTGTAAGGAGTTTATCGAGCTGATAGCCGGAATCAGATTTCGCATTGTGCAAGTCATTGCTAATGGCTGCAATACTTTCAAGGCGTTTTTTCTGTATCTTCCCACCCGGTGATCGGGGGCTCTTGAATGCGGCATCACTTTCCACAATAAGAAAGAGCGGTGCATACATAAGGCTAAGCTCAAACGCTTCTTTGTTAAACCATGTCGTATCTTCAAATACATTTACACCAAGTATCTGCCGAAAATCCTCGTCTTGATAATATTCCGTAACCAACGATTCCGCAGTGAGCGGTTCAACCGGTTCGACTCCGGTTCGTTGAAGGATTGTCAGCATCAACGTAACAATACGCCCGGATTCAACAGGGTCTGCTCCGAGGTTGATAAGCACTCCCCGGATTTTCCTGTCCAGATGCCACGCAAGAATCTGTTGCTTTGCTTTTTCTCCAGAACCAGTTATTGAACGGAAAAGGGAGAACACTCCATACGCAAGTACATACGGCATAGAAGCCGGTTTTTGTTCTGCCAATGCTGCAAGGAGCGTTTTTGCAGCTTTAGTCAAGCGATCCTGCTTAATTGTTGTCAACTCATCGAGCCGGCCGAGATAGGATTCATACTCTTCCCACAACTTTTCACATTTTGGTTTTTCTTTTGATTCCGGAACCATTGACAGCACAACATTAAGAAAATCTTCCACCGGTTTCTTCAGCTGTTCCGCTTTATGTTCAGCTATATACTCCGGTGCAAAAAGAGCGGTAAATGCTTCGTACAGAGTACCGAATTCAAGATCCTGTGCAGCAATTTCGAGATTAGGAACTCCTTTACCATTAAGTTGATGATTGAGCCGCGCCCATGTGCCGTCCGTGTCAATTTTTTCGTGAATATCAATGAAAACCTGGGATTCATAACCGGAAAGCATGACAAAAAATCCATGCTCGGCAATATCTTTAGAAGAACGGAGGAACCACTGCCCGGAATGTTGCTCACGCATAGCTGTAAAGGAATTATCGTCAGCATGGAGGAGCAATGCTTGAAAGAGATCGTCACGCCGGATCGTAGCGTTTTTCTGGGGAATAGCGGCTGCACTGACCCGGATCCAGCCGGAACTTTGATAGTAAGAATTATTGAAAAAAACCAGCGCACGATCCATACCGGAACGATTCGTGTAGGCAAAGACATTCTCGTTTACACTGCCATCCGATGTATAAAAATCGTAGAGACAAAAGTTAGAGCTGCCGGAAAAAATGGCACGCCGTTTCATCAAGGGGAAAATTTCGCGTTCATGCCGTTCAATCAAATAAGAATCCGGTTTTTCGTCACGATAGGATCGCCGGTATTCCATGCCGTATTTTTCCTCAAAACCTTCGACCTGACCATGCCCAAACAGAGGCAGACCCGGCATCGTAACGAGGAGTGTACAGATTCCAAAGTACTTATCTCCTTTCCCAAATTGGACAACCGCGGTTTCTTCATCCGGATTATTCATAAAATTAACAAAACGTTTGAGAACTTCCGGATCAAATTCAAGGGTATTTTTAATGGTTGCCCGGTATTTTTGATTATCTTCATTTTTCAGCATATTCATAAATGCCGAGTTGTAAACACGATGCATTCCCAGAGTCCGGACAAAATAGCCTTCCATCATCCAAAAAGCTTCAGCTAAAAGGAGTGTTCCGGGTGCCTCAACTGCACACCGGTCAACAACTTCCCGCCAAAATTCATTGGGAATACGCCGGTTAAATTCATCGTTAGAAATTGCGTGTTCACCCCGGCTCGAAATGTCTCCGCCGTGGCCCGGCTCCGGATACCACAGGCGCTGAATATGCCGTTTGGCCAGCGTCATTGCAGCATCAAACCGGACAATCGGAAATTGTTTGCAGACCCCGATAATCGTTTGAATTACCGCTTCACGGGCTTCCGGATTGAGAAAATCGATCTGTGCTGTATCGTTCCAGGGCATAGACGTACCGTCATTTCCGTGGTAAATGTAGCGTGTTTCACCGGTATTATTATCAATCCGTTTAAACACAACCGCAGCGTCATTCCGGGTAAAATAATGCCCTTCGATTTGCACCGTCACATCATTCCGGCCGGAAAGGTTACCGCAATTATAATTGTATGAAGGAAAAGGCGGATAAGGCAACTGCAAAAAACGATCCGGATGCTCAATGACCCACCGGGAATCGATTCCCGTATGATTCGGCACCATATCAGATCCGAGCCGGAGTCCCCGCTGTGCGCAGCGTTCACGGAGATTCGTCAGAGCCGGCCACCCGCCAAGTTCAGACGCAATATCATAATCGTATAAACTATAAGCACTTGCCGCAGCATCCGGGTTCCCGGTCCACTGTTTAATCGTCTTGCTCGCAACAGACCGTTCCCAGATTCCAATCAGCCAAATTCCGGTAAATCCACGGTGTGAAAGAAGATCCAATTCTTCATCCGGAATCTGATCCAAACGTGCGATCTCGCGGCCGTACTTTTGGGAGAGCTGAAAAAGCCACACCAGAGTCGATTTTGCGAGCAGCACCGTTTTCGGCATCCAATCCTGATCCGGACTAAATCGTTCATATTCGTCTAATCCTAATCCAGTGTACGTATAGGCTTCGGCAGACCCAGGACCTGAAAAAACCGGCTTATGCTCCTCTTTTATCACATCTAATCCGGTGAGCATCCGCCCGGTAAAGTGTTTGAGCAACATTCCCCATTTCCGGCGCATAAAATTGAGCTGCCCGGCCAGCGAATCCGGCGAAGCGAGCGCAGGCGCCCGGAGCATATCCCACAGATTCTGTCCATCGGGCCCAAAACCGGGAAGGCTCTGGAGATAATTTTGTAATTCTTTAATTGCTTGCGGGTAAATGGTTTGACGCTCCAGATCCGAATCATCAAACATAAAAAGAAAGGGACTGAATGCCGGATTCAAATTGGCTAGTGCAAGGAGGAGCATTTCCTCAAGTGACAATGCCCGGTGAGATTCGCCTTCCGTAGTACCTGCAAGGTAGTGATCCCTCGTTTCCGACCCGGCATAAACATCCCGCGGGGGAAATTGCATAGTAAAAGTCTGGAGAAGTTCGTCAGTCCGATCCGGACCTGCTTTTTCTGTGATTCTAGTGACTCCGGCTTCAAAGAGATCCGGCTGAATGCGCTCTCGGTACAATTTTGTAAGAAAATGGAGGATTTCATCGATCAACCCCATCGCGTTGAGATCGCCAGCTCGGACTGCCCGCTCCGGATGCCCTTCGTTTAGTTTTGCCGCCAATGCCCGTGTTTTCCGGAAATCAGCCAACAGTACATTGCCGGTAAGCGAAAAAAGCGGTGCTTCCAATGCAGATTCTGCACGAACTGCGTTGCAGATATGAAATTCCCGGCGTGCACCAGTCATAAGATGAGGACACCCCGATTCGAATTGTAACAACGAAAGCAGATAAGTATTCATGTTTTTTAGTGTAGGACAGCTTATGCGATTGGTCAACTCAAAAAATGAAAAATCACATGAAGCACTCAAAAAAGAATGTTTTGTATGTAGACAAGGAAACTCTATTGCAGGAAAATATTCCTCAATGAGAAATGTTAAAACGGCAAAAATCAACTGAGGACGGTGATAATACCGTACGCGAATCATTCCTTTGTTGGACCCTTGCCCAATGCCCGGCCAGCGTCCATTACCAGAATATCCGTGCAAAGCTGGTAGGCTTCATCCCGGCTATGGGTCACCATGATCACATCATTATGGGTCTTGAGCAGTTCGATAAATTGAAGCTGCATACTTTCCCGCAGATTCGTGTCCAGCGCTGAAAAGGGTTCGTCCAGCAGAATCACCTCCGGCTCACGGATAAGCATCCGTGCCAGAGCTACTCGCTGCTGCTGCCCACCGGAGAGCTGGCTTGGATACCGGTGTTCAAAGCCGGTAAGATCAAAACGTTCCAACCACTCCACTGCACATGCGCGTAGCGTTTGTCGAGAACCTGGCAGGGCAACAGTGATATTTTCCAGCACTGTCATACGGGGAAAGAGCGCATAGTTTTGGAATAGATATCCCACCCGCCGCACCTGAGGCTTTAGGTTTATCTTTTTATCTGAATCAAAAAAGATGCGTCCGTTTACTTCGATATGTCCCTCGTCTGGGGTCTCTATACCGGCGATACATTTGAGGGTCATGCTCTTGCCGCAGCCAGATGCCCCAAGAATACCGAGGCAGCCAGCATCCATCTCAAAATCAATCTCTAAGCTAAAGTCGCGGGAGAGACGCTTGCGGATAGAAACAGTGATGCCCACTTAGTTCGACCGCTTTTCCTGAATCGTCAGGTAATTCATCAAAGCCACTACCGCAAAGGAAAAGACTACGATGATCAGCACATAGTTGTAGGCAATATCCATATCCCCAGAAGACACAGCAGAGTAAATTGCCAGCGGCAGAGTACGGGTTTTACCGGCAATGTTTCCGGCGATCATCGCTGTAGCACCGAACTCCCCCAGCCCCCGTGCAAAAGCAAGCACCCCGCCGGAGGCGACTCCCGGCAGTGCCGTAGGAAGGCTTATATTCCAGAAGATCTGCTGCTCACTCATGCCCAGAGTACGTCCCGCATAGATCAGATTCTGATCAACCTGTTCCAGCGCGCCGCGTGCAGAGCGGTACATCAGCGGAAAGGAGATTGCCACGGCCGCAAGCACCGTTGCCCCCCATGAGAAGGCAATTTTGATGCTGAATACATCGAGGAAAAATTTCCCAATAGGGCCCCGCACACCGAAAAGATACAATAGAAAGAATCCCGCCACTGTGGGAGGTAGCACCAGCGGCAGCGTGAGAATGCCGTCCAGAATCATCTTCCCTATTTTTCCGCGTATCCCGGCCACAAGTTTAGCTGCCAGCAAGCCCACAAAAAACGTAATCACAATAGCAACAGAGGCAGTCCGCATGGAAACGAGGATAGGGGAAAGATTCATGCCTAGTTACCGGCAGAGAATCCATAGCTTCTAAAGATGGTCAACCCTTCATTGGAGGCGAGAAAGTCAATAAACAACTGCGCTTCAGCCTTATGAACCGAGGCAGTCACAAGTCCCACCGGGTAGATCACCTTCTGTGTCAGGCTGCCTTCCGGCGCCTCGGCTATGATCTCCACATCGCTCTTTGAAGCCGCATCGGTGGCATAAACGACTCCCACATCGGCACTCCCTGCTGCAACCCAGTTAAGGACTTCGGTGACATTGGTTCCCAAGCTGGGCTTTGCCGCCTGCACTGCGTCCCAGATACCCAAGGTTGTAAAGGCTTCCCGGGCATATTGCCCGGCCGGTACACTTGCCGGATCCCCCAGAGCTATAGTCTTTGCCAGGGTGATGGTCTGAAAGCTGCTAACCGGTGTACTGGCACCTCTGGGCTTTATCAGGACGATCTTGTTCTCCAGCAAGGACTTTACTGTATCAGTGGAGACGAGGTTCTTTCCGACTAGGTTGTTCATCTGGGTCGGGGCTGCTGACATAAATACATCGGCACCAAGCCCTTCTTCAATCTGAGTCTGGAGCTTGCCGGAACTGTCGTAGGTCCCTTCCACCGTGATCCATGGGTACTTCTGCTGAAACAGAGGAATAAGCTCCTGTTCAAATGAGTTCCGCAATGAAGCAGCCGCAGCCACCAGAATAGTTACCGGCTGATGTGAGGCTGCCGGTTGTGCTACACCGGTATCTCTCCCGCCTCCCGCAAAAACCGGCGGCTGACCTGCACTGCATAGGAGCAAAATTACCGCTGCAAGTCTTATTCTATGTATAGAGAATGTTCTATATTGTACCAAGTTCATGTATTCCTTCCTGAAATTTAGTTTAGTGAAAATTAAAATAAAGTCAAGTGAATAATGAGTAGGCAGCAAAAATACCTAAAAAACAGATAGAATCAGCCCGGCGGCCATTCCATGAACCGGCCACCCACAACATGAATATGCAGGTGGTCCACGGTTTGTCCACCGTTATCTTTACAATTAATTACAAACCGGGCGCCACGCTCTCCGCAGCCGCATTCCACGGCCAATTTTTGAGCACGGTACAGAAGCCGTCCAAGCAAAGGCTCGTCTTCCGGAGTCGTTTCCATAATATTCCGGATATGCTTCTTGGGAATAACCAAAAAATGAACCGGACCCTGAGGGCTTATGTCGTGAAAGGCAAAACATTCATCATCTTCATACACTTTTTTTGAGGGAATGGTGCCGGCCGCAATTTTACAAAAAATACAATCTTCCATAAAGAAATATGGTAGTATATTACCGGATTTTGTTCAACGCTTCCTCAAGTGCGGCGAGAAAACCGGCACTCGATTCAGTGGCTCCGGAAATTGCATCCACCTCTATTGATTGTGTGTCAAGCACTTGATCGATCAATTCCTGTATGGCATCTCCACCGACCCATTCGTCTTCAGCATGGTCAGCGATTATGTCAGCTATTCTGCCTTCTTCATAATGTACCGAAACGCTGATATGACCGCGTAATCCTTGTCCCATTCCCTCGTACCATGTTCCGGATCCGGCTTTTAGCGATTCAAGACTCATGCACCCGGCTATAAATCCGGCAAGTAGTAGTACAACTAATATTTTCATAAAAACTCCTGCCGGAATAAATGGATCGAACTGGATATTTTGATTCACTTAATATGAATATTTTATCCTCGATGAGAGTTGTTCTGATAAAAGTGTCCGGATTTTATACTTCCACAAACACCGGAAAATGAGATCGAGGTCTGACCCTTTATAATTATATATGTTAAAAAAAAATACCGGAGGTCTGTCCCCAAAATTTAAAAAATTTCAGGCAAACTGAATCAAAAGACAACTTTCATCTCATGATCTTATTGATCGCGCAAAGCGATCAAGGAGGAATCTATGGCGCGACCAGAACGTGGAGATACTAGCAAGGGAAAAACATATCATGTTGCCTCGGAAATTAACCGGAAGGCTTTCGATTTGCAGGATAAGGAGGATAAAAAAATGTTCCTTAAAGTTATCGAAGAAGCAAAAACGAAAAAGAATTATAAATTCGAGCTTCACAATTTTTGCATCATGGATAACCATTTCCACTTTTTAATCACACCGGAACTTGGACAAAGCCTATCTGTTATAATGAAATGGATCAAAATGGTCCTCGCGATTCGGTGGAATCATAAGTATGGAAAAACCGGCCATTTATGGGGTGACCGATTCTTTTCCCGGGAGATTGTTGACGATGAAGATTTTATAACAGTCTACAATTACATCGACCAGAATCCGGTAAAAGCCGGTATTGTCGAGAAGCCGGAAGAGTGGCCGTGGAGTGGGTTGCATCATCATCAAGTCGGAGATACCCGGATAGTGAATGCTGCGCCAGAATGGGTGTTGGAGCGGCTGCCGTGGCACCGGCTACTGGGGACAGACCCCCGTCCCGGATCCCGGTAGTCCCACCCCACTTCCGGCGTCTTCTAAAAACATTCCAGTATCATTTTCAATAAAAAAATCCGGATATCCTCAAAAATATCTCTTCGGTGATTCACTGTGACAAAGAAGATATGAGCTATTTTCTCATCGCCACAGTCCATGAATTGCCTCGAAATTTTGTTGAATCGCACGCACCGTTTCAGCCGGACTCTGTTCTGTTTCAAACATTTTGTACAGTTCATTCCGGACTATGGTCTCAAGGTTCCGGACCGCAGGGAACCGGCCGTCAAATTCATGCACCAATTCTCCCATTTCAAACATATCAAAAGCTTTCCGGGAAACAAGATCAACAGAAGTACGCTGGCCTGTTCCCGGTATGGCTCCGGCTGCATTTGATAAAAATGTTGAATGTTCCGCGAGAAAATCAACAAAAGCGCCTGCCGCAGACTTATTTGCGCTCCAACGGGAAAGCCCGACACTCCATGTCGAAAGTCCAAGAACCGGTTTCCCCATATAACGATCCGGCACCGGAATCGTGGTTACTCCAAATGCAGAATCTCCCATGCGTTCCCGGATTTTTTTGATGGATTGTGCCGGTGCAATCATCAATGACGCAGTTCCATTGCAAAATGCCTCGATTTTTTGAGTTTCATTGTGATCAAAGGTATTTGCTGTAATGAGTCCCTCGCTATTCAGTGTGTTCAAAAACTGAAAAACTTCGACAACCTGCGGGTCAGTAAAATTCAGCCGGCTGTTTTGCGTGAGCAGTACGCCGGATGCCCATATCCATGAGTATAGATCTGAGTACAAACTTTCCGGATCAAAGGCACACGCGACACTCGATGCTCCCAGTGCCCGGGCATACTGTAGGAATTCCCCTCTAGTTTTCGGCGGCTTTGCAAAACCGGCATTCTGCAAGTGTTCAATATCATAAAATAAAAGATGACCGGAACTGAAAAGCGAGCGCGTCCAGACAATGCCGGATTCTTCACCTAAGGGCCGGAGCATTTCAAGGGCATTTGCATTTCCAAGATCTGCAAGCCAGCGCGGATCGAGTGCAACCACATCGGATTCACGCACAATACTATCAATTTGATCCCGCATTTCAGAATATGAAAGCACATTCTGCTCAACAAGCACGAGGGGGTGCCGCGCCTGAAAATCTGCAATGAGAGATTCAAGATCACCGGGAGCTAATTCGTCACGCCAGTAGTGACTAAAAAGTACAGTAACCGGTTGCGGTGCAAGAGACTGCATTTTAGTGAGTTCCGGCAGAGCAGCCTCTGGTTTTTCATCACTAGTTATATACACCACCAGGGCGACTCCGATGATAAGCAGTGCAAAACTAAAGAGTACGACATCAGGTCCCCGGATTTTCATCTATCTGTCATGGCATTACCTGCTACGGTTTTAGCAAGTGTTTGTAACGTAACGCCTAAATCCTTTTCGTTCCGGAGCCGCTCCTCGACTTTTTTACACGCACGCATAACCGTTGTATAATCCCGGCCCCCGAATGCTTCTCCAATATTCGCGCCGGAAGATCCGCTTATTTCCCGTGCAAGGTAGAGCGCAATTTGCCGGGGCAGAACAATATCCTGACGGCGTTTTTTACTCTGCATATCTGCGATAGATACATGGTAGTGAGCGGCAACCACCTCCTGAATCGTCCTGACGGACACAGCAGCCGGAACCTCTGTCCGGCGGGCCGGAGTTGAATTTCCCAGTTGATTCTGAGCAACCTCAAGTGTTACCGGCTTATCCATAAGTTCAGCGTACGCAGAAAGTTTGGTGAGTGCAGCTTCAAGATCCCGGACATTTGTCGTCACTGTTTTTGCGATAAACGTGATCACATCGGCCGGAAGATCAAAGTTCCGGAACCGCATCTTTGCATTGAGAATCGCGCATCTTGTTTCATAATCCGGAGGCTGAATATCAACATTGAGTCCGTTTTCAAACCGGGAACGGAGCCGCTCCTCGATATGTTTCAGTTGCGAAGCCGGTTTATCACAGGTAAAAACCAGTTGTTTATTGGCATCGCGGAGAGCGTTAAAGGTATGAAATAACTCCATTTGTGTTTCCCATTTATTTTCCAAAAACTGAATATCATCAATTAATAATACATCAGTAAACCGGTATTTATTTTTAAAAGCCGGCATTTTACCTTCACGGATCGACTCGATAAATTCAGTGGTAAAATATTCAGAAGTAACGTAAATCACTTTAAGCCTTGAAGTTGCATGAATATAATTTCCAATGGCCTGCATTAAATGCGTTTTCCCTAAGCCGACTCCCCCAT
>BOBG01000063.1 GCA_026002265.1 Spirochaetia bacterium | reverse complement strand
TCGAGAAAAAAACCTTCCAATGTATGAACAAAATAGTATCGGGCGCTTGCATTTGCCTTAAAAAGAGTGAACTGAACACTTGTAGTAGCATTATCAGTCAATGCAAATATGCCCTCGGCATTGATATCCAAATAATATGCACTAGCCCGGAGACTGAATCCTCCCCACGGCCTCCATTCAAAACTACCGCCGGCTCCAAAACCATCTAATAACGGAGCAGCAAAAAACGGAATCGGATCAATAGTCAACGCAAAATGTTTTGTATTTTGTGCAGAAAGAGCAGAAGAAACAACAATACACAAAACACCAGCTACTACAATTTTTTTGAACATAAAATCTCTTTGAAAACTTAACAGACTTGATCACTGTTACAAGTCACTTATCTTAGTTTTCTTCTTTAACCACAATTTTGTTTATAACAGTTTCACAGTCTGGCACCCACTGCTATAAAACAGGCTTTCCACCAACGGTGGACATTGAGCTAACTTTTCGTATTTAGTTTCATTATAAATACCGAATCGTTAGCTCTGAAAAATTCCGTCTAACCAAGCAACCGGATTCCGGTATTAAGCTTTATTAAGTCGCTCCTCAATTGCATCTAGTTCAGTGTACAATTCCTTGGGAAGCTTGTCGCCGAATTTAGGATAATGATTTTTCCGGACATCGGCGATTTCGGCTTTCCACCCTTCAATGTCAACATTCAGAATTTCCTTCATATCTGCTTCACTGACTCCATCCGGCCGGGCGATTGCCGAAATTGTGGGCAGGAATCCAATCGGCGTATCAACCGCATTATCTGTGACGCCGTTGCACCGATCAAAAATCCACGCGAGGACCCGGGAATTTTCACCGTAACCAGGCCATATAAATTTACCTTCGGCATTTTTCCGGAACCAGTTTACAAAGAAAATTTTGGGCAGTTTTTCCGGATCACTTTTTTTGCCGATGTTGAGCCAATGCTGGAAGTAGTCGCCCATATGATAGCCGCAGAAGGGCAGCATGGCAAAGGGATCGCGGCGCACCTGTCCGACCTGATCGGAAATGACCGCAGCAGTGACTTCAGAACCGACAATAGAACCCATAAAGACACCATGGACCCAGCTTTTTGCCTGATTCACGAGCGGAATCGTTTTGGGACGGCGTCCGCCGAAAAGAAACGCAGAAATTGGTACGCCGGCCGGATCGTCCCATTCATCGGCAATACAGGGACACTGCCGCGCCGGTGCGGTAAACCGGGCATTGGGATGGGCGATTTCCTGGCCCTTGAGAGACTTATCTTTCAAAGGAGATGGCCGCAAATTCCCCTTCCAGTCGATCACTTCCTGACCCGCAGCACCTTGGCCGATCATTTCCCACCAAATATCGCCATCTTCGGTAAGCCCGCAGTTGGTAAAAATGGAATTCTTTTTACAAGCTTCCATGGCGTTCTTGTTGGAATCGTAGTTGGTACCGGGCGCCACACCGAAGAATCCAGCTTCAGGATTGATCGCATAGAGCCGTCCGTCTTTGCCAAACTTCATCCATGCAATATCGTCACCGACTGTCTCAACTTTCCACCCCGGGAGCGTGGGGATAAGCATGGCGAGATTAGTCTTGCCGCAGGCAGAGGGGAACGCGCCGGTTACATATTTTACTTCGCCTTTAGGGTTCGTAAGTTTGAGTATGAGCATATGTTCCGCGAGCCAGCCCTCATCACGCGCCAATACTGACGCAATACGGAGCGCGAGGCATTTTTTTCCCAGTAGGGCGTTTCCACCGTAACCGGAACCGTAACTCCAGATTTCTCTGGTTTCCGGAAAATGGGAAATGTACTTTTTATCCATGGAAGCGCAGGGCCAGACACCGGAATCTTTTTGGCCTTCAGCCAGTGGTTTGCCCACCGAGTGGTAGCAGGGAACAAAGAAGCCGTCCTGACCAAGGACATCCAGTACCTTGGTTCCTACCCGAGTCATAATGTGCATGTTGGCGACCACATAAGCAGAATCAGTGATTTCCACCCCGATCTTCGCAATATCCGATCCTACAGGTCCCATAGAAAAGGGAATGACGTACATGGTACGGCCTTTCATACAACCCTTGTAGAGACTGGACATGGTCTGCTTGAGGTCTGCTGGAGCCGTCCAATGGTTGGTCGGTCCTGCATCGCTTTCTTTTTCACTGGCAATGAAGGTCCGATCCTCAACCCTAGCCACATCAGAAGGATCCGAGCGGAACAGTACGCAGCCCGGCAGTTTCCCTGCATTGAGGGGCGTTGCCAGCCCGGCAGCAATATTGACCATAATCATGTGGTTATACTCAGTCTGGGAACCATCACACACCTCGACAGAATCCGGCGTCATCAGTGCGACTGCTTCGTCAACCCATTTTTTCAAACCCTTATGCTTTAATTCGTTTACATTCATAAAAAAATATCTTCGGGTATACCCGACCTCCCTTTAAAAAATCTATCAATTCCGGAGTTACCACAGTGTTTCCGGCACCACAAGCCCGCACCTTTGTGGAATGCTAAAAATACAAATTTATGCTATACAAATTTATGGAAAGAATCAAGTGTTTTCCGGAATTTGTCTTTGAAATTGTACCAATTTTTCCGGATTGTGCCTGTGGATCGATCCGGGATCGAGGTCTGACCCCAATTATTTATTTACAGGATAATGAATTATAGAGGTCTGTCCCCAGTTTAGCCGAGATCTGAGATTCAATCTTGTCATACTACATAAAATTCGTTTAGCTATACGTTAAACTATAATTGATATATTTTTAGCTATTGTGATTTGATAGTTGAATTTTTTCAACAAATTCCTCTCCGGAAGAAATCCGGTTATTTTATAAGGTACTAAACATGATTAGAACAGAAAATCTCGGCATGATTTTTTCGCCTGGCACGCCGGACGAAAATATGGTTCTTAAATCTGTCAATCTTACGGTTAAACGGGGGGATTTTATTACGATCATTGGCTCTAACGGTGCCGGAAAATCAACTTTGTACAATACTATTGCCGGCACACTTATCCCCACGAGCGGCAGAATTTTTATGGATAACGGATCTGGAGAAAAAGACATTACCAAAGAGCCGGAATATCAGCGCGCTCGGTACATTGGCCGGATTTTTCAAAATCCCCTCCTCGGTACGGCCGGATCTATGACACTGGCAGACAATATGATGATTTGTTATAAAAAAGGCTATAAAGGTCTCAGAATCTCTTTGAATCACGCGATGCGTGAACGTTTTCAGGAACATTTGCGCGTTCTCGGCATGGGGCTTGAGAACCGGCTTGAGGATAATGTTTCTCTTTTTTCCGGCGGTCAGCGGCAGGCCTTGACTCTCCTCATGACTGTCCTTTCGCACCCCGTAATTCTCCTACTCGATGAACATACCGCCGCGCTGGATCCGCATAATGCGGAACTTGTTATGGAACTGACGCTCCGGTTTGCCGCGGAATACCATTTGACGGTGATGATGATCACTCATAACATGACTCATGCGCTTCATTTCGGCAACCGGCTCCTTATGCTTGATGACGGTGATATTATATTCGATCTTGATGAAAAGGAAAAAGCCGCGCTCACGACTGCTGATATAGTGGAGCGGTTCCGGGCAATAAAACAACGAGAACTTGCCAATGATGAAATGCTTTTGGGATAATCATTTCAGAATATCAAGCTCTTATTCCAGAATGATAACTTAATCAGTAAATTTTGGAGAAAATATGTCGTTTAATTCAAAAAAACCGAAGTCATTGGGTACTCGTTTGATATTATTTGTTATGTTAATGTCTCTTGGTATCAGCAGTGTCATATCCATAGCAGGATATGTACTTCATAAAAAAATAATGATGAAAAATTATTTTTCATACGGTGAAAATATTGTTAATACAGTCGCGAATTTAATTGATGCAGAGGCTTCAGAGCAGTATTTAGAAACACTTGTTACTGACGATGCATACGAGTATGTAGCATCAATGATGCACAACATTCAAAAAAATAATGATGATATACAAGTATTGTTTATTTCGCAATTTCAAGAGGATGGACAGCATATAATATTTAAATTTGAGAATAATTTTTCCGGTAAATTTTCTTTAGGATATGTCTCCTCATGGGAGGATAGTTTTGGGGACAATTTTCCGGAAAAAAACAAAGTGGCTCTCTCTGAGAGCAGAATTTCAGAGCCGGAATTGTACCAATTAAATAATTCGAGTGACAGATTTTTTATCTTTAGCCCCCTGCACCAGCGGAACAATGCAGGTATGTGCGGATATTATGCCGGAGCAAAATTTAAAATTCATGGAATAGAGTCAAAACAGCGCTACTATATTCTTTTTTTATCTATCATTTTGGTACTTTCTAATGTTTTATTTTTTATATTATATTGGTTAATCATTAAATCAAAAATAATTGTACCGGTAAACAGTCTTGTTACAGCAGCAAAAAATTATTTTCTCGATGATAACATTAATAAAGATCATTTTGCCATTAGTTCTCTTTCTATAACAACTGGAGATGAATTAGAAATTTTGGCTGATTCCCTCAAAAATATTGAAAAAAAAGTACAGAAATATACATCTGATTTAAATGAAGCAAGCCGGAGAGCATCGACTGATTTTCTCACCGGACTGCATAACCGGGAGGCTTTTTACAATGGTGTTAATGAATTTCTTCAGAAACGTATACCCGGTAAATTACACGCCTTTATAGTGTTAGATATTGATAGATTTAAAGAGATTAACGATACGTACGGGCATCCGGTCGGTGACGAAGTTCTTAAAAAATTTGCTGTGACACTACAGGCGCAATTCCGGAATTCTGATGACATCGCCCGGATGGGCGGTGATGAATTTACCGTTTTTTGCGGGAATATCGGCAGCCGGAGGATGGTAGAACACAAAGCTCAACTGATCAAGCAGGCTGCGAGCATGATTTATCCGGCTGAAGGCGCGGAATCAATTACTGTCAGCATTGGAATCACGATTTTGTCTGATAAACCAGTCGATTATGAGACACTTTTTCAAAAAGCTGATGCTGCGCTCTATCAGTCGAAGATCCGTGGACGTAATGATTACACGATTGAATTGCTCTGAATTAAAACGATTCAAACTTGAATGCGCCATGGTCCCTCTGGACGGTACCTATTGCCGGATAACGCAGATGGACACCCGCGATTGGAATCCCGGTTTCCGCGCAATATTCCAAAACATAATCACGATTTGCGCTGGCTGCATCCGGATCCACGTCAAATATCACGCCCAGCTCCGGAAATGCAAACTGGATATCTTGTACATGAATGAGATCCCCGCAAAAAAGAAGAGCCTCACCATCAGATTCGATAAGGTACATTGTGTGACCCGGTGTATGGCCAAAACTTGCGATGGCGCTCATACCCGGAAAAAGGTTGAGGCGTTCAGCACCGAAAGGCTTTGGTGTAAAGGTCATGAGCCGGGCATTGTACGGTGCAAGTGTGTTCATTACGCCCGGATCCGGATTCGTTACGGTCCAATGTTTGTACTCCGGCTCGGCCATGTAAAGCGTTGACCATGGAAAAAGGGCATCGGTACCCTGAGTCAGTCCGCCGATATGATCATTGTGCAGGTGTGTGAGCAAAATGGCATCAATATGTTCCGGCTCTACCTCCACAGCTTTCAGCCGGTCAAAAAGAGCATCTCCAAAGCCGGTATCAATTAAAAAAATCCGTTCAGGAGTCCGGACCAAAAAGGTGTTAGTTGCGGACTGGTAGGTTCCTTTCGGAAGGTATCGTTGTAGTTGCGACTCAGTTGCTCCTTGAATCACGTTTGCAAAACCTTGTCCCGTAGCTTCAACCAGTACAAACACTTCAAATTCACCAACACGGTACGAAAAAATCGTTTCGGATCCAAAGCTCTCAAGATCAGCGACTCCGGATAGCAATGAAAAACGTAAATTCATAAGCCCTCCACAAAATAGAAATATTGTAACCGGTTAGTGAAACAAAGGGAAGCTGGTATTTTTTGTACTGTACATGAGAACTTAAAACATGTAGTACATTTCATTATTAAAGAGGGAGCTACTTATGCAAAAAATCATAGAAAAAGCCCGAATCGCCCAGAGCGTCTGGGCAGCTTACCCGTACCGGGAACGGGTTGTCCGGCTCAAAAAAGCTCAGTCCTTTTTGAATTCCCATGTTGATGCAATTACTGCTGTTATTCACCGCGATAACGGCAAGCTGGAGCTGGACGCATTGGTAACTGAAGTGCTGCCGGCCATTATGGGTTTTTCATACTATATAAAATTGGGCCGGAAAGTGCTTAAGAGTCATGCAGTCCGGGGCAGCAACC
Organism: Spirochaetia bacterium; assembly: GCA_026002265.1. GTDB lineage: Bacteria > Spirochaetota > Spirochaetia > Treponematales > Breznakiellaceae > BOBG01. The sequence goes on along the minus strand of BOBG01000063.1, from coordinate 5,920 downwards.
TGCTGCTGTTCAACAAACAAAGCCGGATCGAGTACAAACCCTATGGAGTTGTGGGAATCATTTCGCCGTGGAATTATCCCTTTGCGATTCCTTTTTCCGAGGTCGTGATGGCGCTGCTCGCCGGAAATGCAGTCGTGTTGAAAGTTGCATCGCTCACACCGAATGTCGGCCGGATCATCGGGTCAATATTCGCCGCGGCTAATCTGCCGGCAGGTCTCTTCAATTATGTTGAAATACCGGGAAACGAGGCAGGTCCGGCTTTTATTGCGGGCGGTGTTGATAAATTATTTTTTACCGGTTCAACCGCGGTCGGCAAACAGCTCATGGCATTGGCCGCTTCCCGGCTTTTGCCGCTGGTGTTGGAACTTGGCGGAGCTGATGCGGCTGTTATTTGCGAAGATGCTGACCTTGATCGCGCTGCGGCCGGTATTGTGTGGGCCGGGTTTTCCAATGCAGGGCAGTCGTGCGGAGGCGCTCAGCGGATTCTCGTGCATCGATCTGTGTACAATTCTTTTGTGAAAAAAATAAGTACACTAGTAAAAAAGCTCCGCATCGGCAGTGACCGGTATTGTGACATCGGTCCGATGACATCGCTCAAACAAAAACAATTGGTCAAACAACAGCTTGGTGCGTGTATTGCCGCAGGCGCACGTATTGCGGCGACAAGTTCCGGAGGAAATTTTGAAGGTTCCGGTTTGGAGACTCCGGCCGTCGTTTTGACCAACATCACTCGCGGTATGCCAGTGATGACCGAGGAAATTTTCGGGCCGGTTATTGCAGTGGCGCCGGTTGATTCTGATGAAGAAGCGATCCAAATTGCAAATGATTCGCAGTACGGGCTTACCGGTTCAGTCTGGTCCCGGAATAAAAAGCGTGCCAGGGCTATTGCCAGCCGGATTCATGCAGGCGCGATCATGATCAACGATCATCTTATGTCACATGGACTTGCGGAAACACCGTGGGGCGGATATGAAGATTCCGGAATCGGCAGGACTCATGGAGAGCAAGGATTCCGGGAAATGCTTAATATGCAAGTGATTGTAGATGATATACTGCCGGCCGTGAAGCGTAATATTTTTTGGCAGCCTTATACTCCGGAAATTTATAAGGGAATGCATGCCTTGACGGAATTATTGGGCGGTCCCGGACTGGCTGACCGGCTAAAATCTGTGCCGGATGTGCTAAAAATTTTCTTCCGGTACTGGAAAAAGTAGTGTTTCCCTGTTGATTCTTTTGAATATTTTCCGGTAGAATTACCGAAATTAAATTGTTGTGGAAGTAACATGCGGAAATTGGTGTTAATTTTGATTGCCTTTATTGCAGTGGCGACATTTATCCGGGTTTATGATGTGTCGGCTGATGATGTTTCTCCGGAAGATACCCCGATCACACAGGATTTTTAGCCGGTGGTGCTTGGGCTGACCGGAACTTACTGTGCGGGAAAAAATTATGTAGCGTCAGTGCTGGAGCAGCGTGGGCTTCCGGTGCTGGATCTCGATGCAGTAGGGCATCAAGCGCTTGAATCGGAAAAGGAATCCGTGGTGCGGTTTTTTGGTCCGGGCGTGCTTTGGGAAGATGCTACGATTAACCGTGTTTCTTTAGGAAAGCTTGTGTTTGCGGATCCGGAAAAACGTGCTCTCCTTGAGAGAATCGTACATCCGGTTGTGAATCAGCGGACCATTCAATGGATAGAAGATCAGCCGGAATCGTGTGTTATCAACGCTGCACTGCTTCATAAATCGGCTGCTTTTTCCCGGTTAGGTGCAATTATTCTTGTTGAGGCGCCGGTTTTGCTTCGGTTTTTTCGCGCCCGGCGCCGGGATCATCTTCCATGGAAGGATCTTATGAAGCGTTTTTGGAGTCAGCGGCATTTTAGATCTCAATATTTTTCATCAAATGCCGATGTATACATAATGGGTAATGGTTTTTTGCACCGCAAAAAGATCGATCTCCGGGTAGATGAGATTCTTTTAGCTGTGGGACTATAAAAGAAAGGTTTTCATGGGTAAAAACAAGTTGCTCATCACAACAATTTCGGCTGGTTTTGTTCTGGTAGTAGCTGTCGGAGCTGCACTGTTAGTTTTTTCTGCACAGGCAAAGGCAGGAGACGAGAGTGTATCAATTGATACCGCAGTAAATGTTCCCTCCAATTCCGGCGACCCAAACCGGGCTTCCACCGGGCTTACGGATGATGGTGTAGTTAAAATAGTCGTAACTCCTCCTCAAGGAGCCGGAACTTCGGCGGCGACAGTACAGACGAGCGTACCGGCTGGGAATCAAAATCAGGCTACACAGACAGGTACAGCGTCGCAGACGAGCGTACCGGCTGGGAATCAAGATCAAACTGCCCAGACAGGTACAGCGTCGCAGACGAGCGTCCCGGCTGGGAATCAAAATCAGACTGCCCAGACAGGTACAGCGCCGCAGACGAGCGTCCCGGCTGGGAATCAAAATCAGACTGCCCAGACAGGTACAGCCTCGCAGACGAGTGTACCGAGTACAACGCAGAATCAGACGCCGGCTGCCCGGACTAGCACGGCTCCAGCAACAGCACAAACATCGACAACCCGGACGGTTCCGGAAGAATCTCTTTCCAATAACTACTGGGTTCAAGCCGGTTCCTTTGAATTTCAAACGTTTGCAGAACGTGCCAAAGAAGAGCTCAAAATGAACGGCATCACCAATACTGTTATTGAAAAAAAAGTACTAGATAGTACAACATGGTTCCGGCTGCGGATCGGTCCGTATAATTCTCAACAAGAGGCCGATCGTTCTCGCGATTTTGTTAGATTGGTTAAGGGTTTTGAAGAAAGTATGACATTTGAAACAACTGTTGTAGCGGCGGCTGCGAAATGATTAGCCGGAATCCGTGTATAGCACATTTAAAATCCGGTTACTTGTTTCCGGAAATTGCAAAACGAAGGCGGGAATGCGCGCTACAGCATCCGGATGCAAAAATAATCAGCCTCGGTGTCGGCAATACGACCGAACCGGTTTTACCATACATTACCCAAGGATTAGTGGAAGGCGCCCAAAAATTGGGAACCGCGGCCGGTTACTCCGGTTATGCGGACGAGGGATTCTTGGAACTCCGGGAAAAAATTTCTTCGGTATTTTACAAGGGTCGGTTCCATGCAGACGAGATTTTTATTTCAGATGGAGCAAAATGTGATATAGGCCGGTTGCAGGTACTGTTTGGATCCGGTGTCCGGATCGCAGTACAGGATCCTTCGTACCCGGTGTATGTTGATGGTTCAGTGCTGACCGGTGCAGCCGGTGCGTGGACCGAAACCGGTTATACCGGAATTACCTATCTCCCATGCACTGCCGAAAATAATTATTTTCCGGATCTTTCGCTCCTTCCCCGCAGTACACTTTTGTACTTTTGTTCTCCAAATAATCCAACCGGGGCGGTTGCGGATCGCCATCAATTAGAATCATTGGTTGAATCCGCACTTAAAACCGGCTCCCTTATCATTTTTGATGCGGCTTATGCAGAGTATATCCGGGATCCTTTATTACCCAAAACAATTTTTGAGATTCCAGATGCTGATCTCTGTGCCATTGAGGTCAATTCGTTTTCAAAAACGGCCGGTTTTACCGGAGTCCGTCTTGGGTGGACCGTGGTCCCAAAAAAACTTCACTACGAATCCGGAGAAAGCATCAACAGTGATTGGGCGCGAATTTCCGGTACTATTTTCAATGGAGCGTCAAATATTGCTCAGACAGGCGGTGTGGCGGCTCTGGATCCTGAAGGTTTAGCAGAGATCCGGCAGTTATGTGATTTTTACTTAGAAAATGCTGCATTGATCCGTAATTCGTTGCAGCAATTAGGTATTCCTTGTATCGGTGCTGATAATTCGCCATACATTTGGGCTTTTTTTCCAGAAAAAGACAGTTGGGACGTGTTCACCGATATTTTAAACCGGTGTTATGTTGTTACAACTCCCGGTTCCGGCTTTGGTCCATCTGGGCAATCGTATATCCGGTTTTCAGCTTTTGGCCACCGTGGTGATATTAAGGAGGCTTGTGAGCGTTTGATTCATACACTATAGCTTGACTCTTTTTTAATCAGTACACTATTATTAGCTATTGTGTCGTTTACAAAAAAAAGGGTGATTTTTTTTGTCAAAAATATTTTATCTTCTGACAAAAGACAAAGTGTAATATTGAATTTCAAATTTCAGATAAGAGGAGGTGTGACGCTGTTTCCTTATGGACAGGGGATCAAAAAATTTGACTTCTAACAAAGGGAAAATGGCGGAAATGAGATGATAGCAAAAGCAGATTTACCACCTGGTGCTGATAACAAACCACCGGATGGTTTGAAACCCGACGGCGGGGCATATCGTGTTCTAGTTGTAGATGATTCTATGTTTATAGCTAAACAGCTCAGTCAAATTTTTACTTCTGAAAGTTTTGAAGTGGCGGGAACCGCTGCTGACGGGGCTCAGGGTTTTGAGCGGTATAAGGAAATGTATCCTAACATCGATCTTGTAACGATGGACATTACGATGCCGGTTATGGATGGAGTGACCTCGTTAGAAAAAATAATGGAATTTGACAAAAATGCCTGTGTAATCATGGTAAGTGCACTCGGGAAGGAAGATGTAGTCAAAAAATCCCTTCTCGCAGGGGCAAAAAGCTACATTGTCAAGCCGTTGGATCGAAAAAAAGTATTGGAACGGGTTGTTTCAGTACTCAGTCGTTAAGGGGCTGCCCTAATGAGCGAAACTCTTGACATAAGCAAAGAGCGTATCCTTAGTTCTGAAGGTGAGGTTTTTTGTTATACCCTCAGGGCTGGGGATCTTTCACTTTCTTTACTGTCATTTGGTGCCACATTAACGAGTTTGTACGTTCCGTCTCAGAAGGGAAGGAGCGGTGATATTTTGTTAGGTTATTCGAATCCGGAAGATTGGTATAAAAATATCCCTTATCTTGGTGTAACAGTGGGACGTTTTGCAAACCGGATTGCTGGGGGCCGTTTCAGTTTGAATGGCAGTGAATTCCAGTTGGAACAAAACGATGGAAAGCATAGCCTTCATTCAGGGCAGACCGGTTTTAGTAACCGTTTTTGGAAATCAGATGCGTACGAAGAAAATGATTCGGTTTTTGTCCGGTTTGATATAGACAGTCCGGAGGGAGACGGTGGTTTTCCGGGTAATTGTTCAGCGTCAGTTGTCTATGGGTTGAGTCAAGCTAATGAATTGCTTATTTCGTACGATGCACGAGTCGATGCTCCTTGCCCGATTAATATGACTAATCATGCATACTATAATCTTGCCGGTGAAGGTGATATACTCTCTCATGAGATGACTCTTCATGCATCCTCATATCTTGAAGTTGATCCGGATTTGATCCCGACTGGAAATTTAATTCCGGTTCAGAGTACTCCATTTGATTTTAGAGTATGGAAAGAGATCCGGAAAGATATAGCGGAAACGGGACAGGGTTATGATCATTGTTTCAAGATAGATGCTACAAATGGAGACTTATCTCCTTGTGCAGAAGTTTTTGAGAAAAAATCCGGCCGGATTATGCGTGTATGGACAACACAGCCAGGGGTACAATTTTATACCGGCAATTTTTTAAATGGAATTTCCGGAAAAAATGGGGCAACGTACACTAAATATAGCGGATTGTGTCTGGAAACACAGCATTTTCCGGATTCACCTAACCAACCGAATTTTCCTCTTTGTATTTACGGTCCGGATAAACCGTACCACGAGCAGACGAAAATTATATTCAGTGTACTTGATAGTATTTAAGGACAAGTGTGGGAGATATTTATGGATGTTCAGCTGAAGGATCTTATCGACACCATCAAAAAAGATGGGATAGCTTCTGCCTCCGAGGAGGCAGCGAAGATTAAGGCTCAAGCCGAGTCGGAATCAAAGCGTATCATCGAATCTGCTCAAAA
>BOBG01000062.1 GCA_026002265.1 Spirochaetia bacterium | reverse complement strand
AACGCATCTTTGGAAGAAATTGTCATGGGACTGCGGGTCAGGCGGGAACTTTTGCAGGCTGACACCCGGATTCACAGTGAGCAGCTCTACATCACCAGCCGGCTTGTAGCTCAAACAACCGGTTCAAAAATCCCTCCTAATAAAGCTATTGTCGGTGATAATGCGTTTACGCATGAGTCTGGGATTCATCAGCATGGGGTTATGGCAAACCGGGCAACCTACGAAATTATGACTCCGGAATCAGTTGGAGTACCGCAAAACCGGTTAATACTCGGTAAACACAGCGGCCGGCACGCTTTAGAAAAGCGCCTTAACGAGTTAGGGATTCCGTCAGCGGCTGATGACATTGAAACTATCTTTCTACAGTTTAAAGCATTAGCTGACCGGAAGAAAACAGTCACTGACGAAGATCTCGAAGCTTTGGTTATGGGTATTTCCGGTGTAACACCGGAGACAACATGGAAACTCGACCGATGGGTTGTTAATTCCGGATCCACTCTGAGCGCAACGAGTGCGATCCGGCTTCAGCATAAAACTGGTGAATACATTGAACGGGTCGCCATGGGGGACGGTCCAATCGAAGCGGCTTTCAAATCGATCAATCAGATTATCGGCAAAGAGCCGGTGTTAGAACTCTATGAATTGGGTGCAATCACCAGCGGAGAGGACGCACAGGGACAAACCACTGTCAAAATTGCATGGAATGGCCGGCATTGGAATGGCCGCGGTATCTCAACTGATGTGATAGAGTCTTCTATAAAAGCCTATCTTGCAGCAATAAATGCACTTGAATGGGAATTCAATCCGGAATGAGGGGGTGTCTTCCCCCTGCCTCTATCACGACAGGCTCGATAACCGGGCATCGAGCCTGTCGTGATGCCGGCACCCCCCTCGTAAGTGAAAGCGTTCCCTGACTCTGTCGAAGGAACACCGGAAGATGTCCACGAATACACACGAATATTCACGAATGAATACTTCTTACTAATTATTTTTCTTATTCGTGTACATTTGTGATATTCGTGGACTCTATTCATATATTCGTGTACATTTGTGACATTCGTGGACCCTAGAAAAGATCCACGAATACACACGAATATTCACGAATGAATACTTCTTACTAATTATTTTTCTTATTCGTGTACATTCGTGACATCCGTGGCCCCTATTCATACATTCATATATTCGTGTACATTCGTGATATTCGTGGCTTCTATTCATATATTCGTGTACATTCGTGATATTCGTGGATCCTATTCATACATTCGTGTACATTTGTGATATTCGTGGACCCTATTGACCCCAACAATTCGTATTTTCTAATCCATCATTCGAGGAGCATTAATTATCTAGAATTTTTGGGAATCCGGGACCATTTACTAAAAATTTCGACAAAAAGCAAAAATAATCCAGCGCCGATTGTTGCACCTGCGGTATCTGCAAACAAATCCAATATACTAGAATCTCTACCCGGTGTAAAAAATTGATGAAGTTCATCAATAATACCATACAATGTCGAAATTAATATTACACTACATATAGTTAAAAAGCGCCGGCTTCTCCATTTTTCGATGGGAAACCACAGGCTGAGTGTAATCGCAAGTCCGCAATATGCGATAGTATGTGCAATTTTATCTCTGCCAATAAATCCCGGTAAACGCAGCAGACGGCTTTGTGACGAAAGAAACCACAGACTAATAATCACTACAATCAATGGCAGCCTTAAGAATAATGTCCGATGTTTAAAAATAAATATTTTTATTCCGGAAATAATGTGGACTATTCTTTCACCAATTTTCAATATTACGCTCCCTGAGAAAAATCCCACGGTTCATATATTTTTGGAACATCTCCGAGAAGTCGTTTGGTATAATCAGATTTTGGGTGCAAAATCGCCTCGTCCGCAGTGCCTCGCTCAACAATAATTCCATGTTCCATAATATATACGGTGTCGGAAATATAGTATGCGAGTCCAATATCGTGGGTAATAAATACAATAGTCATATTGATTTCGTCACGAAGTTTAAGGAGCATATCCAGAATAGTAGCGCGAGAACACGCATCAATCATAGAGGTCGGTTCATCAGCGATAAGCAGTTTCGGTTTAAGCATAAAGATCCGGGCAATCATCAAACGCTGCATCTGTCCGCCGGATAATTCAAACGGATATTTATTGGATAATTCTGCAAATTTCAAGTTGACAAAGGAACAAGCTTCGATCATTTTTTCCATTTTTTCATTATCGCTTAAATTGCCTCCGCCTTGCAGCCTTATACAGTCAAGCAGTACCGAATCAATTTTATTAAAAATATTATAGGTAGAAAAAGGATCCTGAAAAATTGCCTGTATATTCTGCCAATACTTTTTACGCTTTGCCTGATTGGAAATATCGCGCGGTTTTCCTTCAAAATCAATCTCTCCGCGGGTCGGAGTTAAAAGTCCGAGGATCATCTTTGCAATCGTTGTCTTTCCGGATCCGCTTTCACCGACAATAGAAATAATTTCACTCCGGTGAAACGTAAAATCAACATTATTGACTGCAATTGTTTTTTTATCGCCTCGTCCGAATTCTTTTGTAAGGCCTTTTGCGTTTAAAAACGCTTCTCCAATTTTATTCCGGGTCATTTCTTTTCCTCATTATCGCCAAGCAAAGCCGGTAATTCATTTTCATAAATTTGGTACAATTCTTCAAGAGGATGCCGGCACCGGTAAGACCTTCCAATGCTTGCATTTTGCTCATTTACAGAATCTTTCCGGCATAGTTCATCAGCATATTTACACCGGTCACCAAACCGGCACCCAACCGGACGTTTCTTTAAATTCGGCGGGGATCCCGGAATCGCTTGTAAAATATGCCCACGAGTACCATCTTCCGGCACAATAATTGAATTCATTAACCCTTTTGAATAGGGCATTATTGGATCAAAAATCATTTCTTTCGCACTGCCGCGTTCAACAATTTCTCCCGCGTACATTACCATAATATCGTCAGTTACGTTGTAAAGAAGCGGTAATTCATGGGTAATAAAAAGCATTGACCGGACAAATTTTTTCTGCATTAAATCATGGAGCAATTTTATCACAATTTTTTGTGAAGAAACATCAAGCGCGGAAGACGGCTCATCAGCGATTAAAACTTTTGGATTTAAAATCGTTGAAATAGCAATAATAGTACGCTGTTTCATACCGCCGGAAAGTTCTACCGCATATTGATCTAGCACTTTTTCCGGAAGATTAAGGATTGCAAAACGTTCCTGGGCAAGGTGACGAATTTCAGATTTTGTCATTTTTGTTCCATGCGCCTGTAAAACATCCTCAATAAACCGTATTATTTTTCGGGTCGGATTGAGCGCATTCATTGCAGCTTGAGGAATATACGCAATATCAGTTCCCAATACTGTTGTGCGGATTGTATCCGGAGGAAGTTTTGTTATCTCTTTTCCATCAATGATAATAGAACCGGATTCGTAATTAAGCGGCGGAAAATAATAACCCATTACACTCATCGCTAACGTACTTTTTCCGCACCCGGATTCGCCTGCAATTCCCAGAGATTTTCCCTCTTCCAGCGTAAAAGAAACATTATCAACCGAGCAGACTTTTTCATTCATTCGAGTTTTATAGAATGTTGTCAGGTTTTTTACTTCGAGCATTGCCACGGCTAACTCCTTATCTGCGGGTTAAATATTTGGTCGAGTCCGGAATTCATTAAATTAAGGGAAAAGCTGATTAATGCTACCATTATTACCACCGGTAAAAATGCCCACCATGCACCGGTTGGAAGCGCACTGAATGTTACCGCCCAATTCATCATCAGTCCTAAACTTGCTACATTCTGGGGGCCGAGACCAAGCATAGAAAGCTGGGCTTCAGACAAAATTCCGGACGCAACCTGTAAAATAAATGCCATAACCACGTAAGATGCAATATACGGTAAAATATCCTGAACAATAATTCGTGGCATACTATGACCGGAAAGTTTTGAAAGATTGACATGATCGCGATTCCGGAGACTTGTTGTCTGGGCCCGGACCGAACGCGCTGTCCACGGCCAACTCGTTATACCAATGATAATACCGGTTACCCAAAAACTCCGCACGGAAATACTCACCGAAACGAGTACAAGAATTACAAAAGAGGGAATAACGATAAAAATATTAGTTAAACTGGAGAGAAAATTGTCCAGCTGCCCTCCGACATAACCTGCGATGAGTCCAATAGTTAAACCGAGTAATGTTGCAATTATTCCGGCAATTAAGCCGATCAGCAGACTCGTTTTTGTTCCGGCAACCAATTCCGCCATAACATCCCGGCCGAAATTATCTGTTCCGAGGATATGCAGCGTTTTTGGAGCTTCACGTTGTACAGCAGTAAGTCCCCATAATGCAAGAAGATCGTCAGTTTCAGTCGGGGCACTTTGTTCCGGAACCGCTGTTTCTCCGGCATTTTTATTCCGCATCATTTCCCGGATATTCGGGCGCTCAAACATTCCGCCTTCCATTAAAAGCGGATCCGTGTGCACAAAAATCGGGTACAAAATCATTAACAAGAGGATAATTCCAATGGTAATAAACCCAAACCGGAATTTTCCGGATTTAAAGGCAGTTTTGAAAAAATAACCCATATTAACCTTCCTCGTTGGCAGCACGGACACGCGGATCGATTATTCCGCAGATAATATCCACCAAAAAATTCGCAGCAAGTACTGTAACTGTGATAATTAAAGTACAGCCGGAGATTAAAGGAAAATCTTGAGTCCGGATTGCTGAAAACATTGTTGTCCCTAACCCCGGATAACTGAACACAATTTCGGTGATTAAATTACCCCCGATCATGGTACCGAGTGAAAGTGCGAGTCCGGTAATTTGCGGAAGCATTGCATTCCGGAACACATAGGAGACGATTTTTGAATCTTTTATTCCCATAAGCCGACTGTACTTAACATAGTCAGCGTTGAGTTCATAAATTGACATTTCCCGCATACCAAGCGCCTGTCCACCGATAACGACGAGAACCATTGTTAAAAACGGCAGCCGGTAATGATCGAGAACGGAAAGTAAAAAAACCGGATTGCCCCAATTGGGGAGCATATCGAATGCATACCCAAGTCCGCCCGGAAAAAGATGTGCTTTATTTGCTAAAAAGTGTACATTTACAATGGCTAAACCAAATGCCGGTATAGCACTCAGAAACAAAAAAAAGGGGAAAAATACCCGGTCGAAAATGCCTTTCCGGTACGCGGTGATTGCGCCGAGTGCATTGCCGAAAAACCATCCGACGAGAATGGCCGGAATCTGGAGCATTAATGTCCAAGGAATTGCAGCAGCAATAATATCACTCACTTCCCGGGGAAAATTGTAAAAGGAAATTCCCATGTTTCCCTTAAATAAATTCCCAATATAGATTACAAATTGCTGCCATATAGGTTTATCCAACCCAAACATTGCCATGTACGCATCGTAGACTTTTTTTTGCGCGTTAGCATCGGTCATACCGGCCGTCATTGACGCAACTATGGTTGCAACCGGATTTCCCGGAATGAGCCGCGGCAGTAAAAAGTTGAGAAATACCGCAATAATGAGGGTGATAAAGTACCAGAGGACCTTTTTGCCCCAATAACTGTTTCCAATTTTCATACACATTTCCTCTCCGGAAAAGCTTAAGCATACAAACCACAGAGGAAGACAGTAAAATTTTCTTTCTCTGCGGCTTATCTTACTCGGTGTTTCACTGACTATCAACCGAGAGGGGGGTGCCGGAAAGCCCGTTCCCTGAGTTTATCGAAGGACGGGCTTGGAGGCAGGGGGAGTACACCCCCTCATGATTCCGGATTCTTTCGTTAATTTTTTCAAGATTCCGGAACAATAGCTGTCGGTTTTTTAGCGTTTCGGACTAATGTTATACAATGCCCGGATTCCGTAGCCATCACTACAAATGGTCGGGGGAATGTTCGAGCCATCGTTAAACTTCGGGAAACCTGTCCAAACGTTGCTGTTTGTTGTGTGGAATACGACCGGGCGGTACATAAGTCCGGCGACCGGCATTTCCTGCAAATAGATGACATTCAGGCGAGTCCAGAGCTGTTTGATCGTGGCGTCGTTGGTTTCGGACGCAAGCTGGGCGATGATCCGGTTGGCTTCATCATTTGTCCACCGGCCGAAGTTGCCGATCCGGTTCGGGAGTCCGACTCTTGGAATATCTGTGCTGCTCATAGCTTCATAAGCCCGTGACCACGGAGACGCGGGACCCGCTCCGCCGTAGGAGTGCATTATAATATCGAAGTTGCCAGTGTCTTTGTCAGCCTGCCAGACATTTGCTTCTGGGAAGTAGGTGCTGATGTCCATGCCGAGCGACCGGCCGACTTGAGCTACTACTTCGAGGGAGGCGTTCCAATCAGACCAACCGGCTGGACATTCTGCTCTGAAGGAGAGACGGACACCGGCTTTTGCCCGGATACCATCTGCACCGCGGACCCAACCAGCCTGATCTAGAAGCCGGTTCGCACCGGCAATGTCAACACCCGTCCATTGATACTGGGTGAGTGCGGCTGCATCGATGAGAGCTTGTTCGGCCGGAACCGGCAGCATGAGAGAGGGGGTTAATTGCGCTGTGTATCCGGACATGGCGTTTTTGCCGATCATGTCATAATCAAGACCCATTGCAATTGCCTTGCGGACGGCCGGATCATTGAGTCCGGGTTTTTGGGTGTTGAATACGATCATCGGAATGACACCGGGGAAGTAGTACGGTGCCTGGGGAATGTAGGTTTCGGCATTCTGGAATGTCCACACCGAAGCCATAAACTGCTGGGAAACATCAACTTCACCCGCGCGGAACGCGGCGTCACCGGATGCATTGTCTTTGTAAACGTTGTGGGCAACGTATTTCGGAGCAGGAAGTTTGCCGTACCGGGAGCTGTGCTGTCCCCAGTAATTGTCATCACGGATCAGGACCGCTTTGGTATCATCATACACGTAGGGCTTATACGGACCAGTACCAATCGGTACCCAGTTAGGATATTGGACAATGCCGGTCGGCGGCGGATTCGTCTTTTCAATTTCGGTCCACACTGAACGCGGAACGATATAGAGCGCAACCAGAGAAGTTTCAATCATTTTCGGGTTGAAATTCGATGCTTTCCCCCGGATTTCCACTGTTAAATTGTCAATTCTCCGGACACTGTCGATATATGACCAGTAAGCCGTACCGGATGTCTGATAGCGGTTTTGCAGTTCATAGGAATACACGACATCGTCGGCAGTCAAGGCCTGACCGTTGTTGAATTTAACATTAGGATTCAGTTTGATAGTAACATTCTGTCCATTCCACTGGTAAGAGTCTGCAATCTGCGGATAAAGTTTTGCATCCAGCAAGTTGTAGACAAACAGGCATTCGTAGATAAGCTGCCGGGACAAGGGTGTAAATGGGGTCAATCCAAAAGAGCTGTCCACATTGAACGGGTTAAAATGAGTCGGCGAACCCCAGAGGAGTCCATTGAAATAAAGCGTTTGATTCCGGGGAAGACTCGTAAGCTGAGCCCCATCGGCACCTGTTGCGCCTTGTCCATTCGCAAACACAGAACCAATCCCTATGACAAGCACAAGGGCCAAAGTTAGCAATTTTTTCATGTGATTTCCGCCGCGTTTATGGCGGATCCTCCAAAATAAAGATTGAACCGCCGGACCGGCGGACGGATCCTGAGCTTTTACTTAAGCAGATCCGTAACTAGGGAATTATCACCTGTTTTTTCGGATTTGTCAAAAAAAAAATTCCAGAAAAAGCTGAAATCTGCATATTATCCGATCGTTGGGGACAGACCTTTGTATTTATTTACAACATATACAGTTACATGGGGTCAGACCTCGATCGAAAATTTGAGACCTCGAAAAATTTGTAAATTGAGTACCTAACAGGCATCTTTGTAATATTCCCGGAAATTTTTTGGATCCGGAGTGAACCTCCGGCTTGTGGAATCCGGTCGAGATCTCTCCTGTTATATATGGATCGGGAAAGCGAATCCGATTCAGACCGGCCGAAAATGGGGACAGACCTCCGTATTTATTTACAGTATAAATAATTATAAAAATGTTTACAACAGAGTTTCATGAAGAGTTGTCTCATAGTGAAGCATGCGGCGTTACAGTAGATTTTTGTAAAGATACCTTGCAGCAAATATTCAACTATGGTACAATTTTTTGAAAAGCAAATGAAAAACCAAAAGTATAATTCTGAAATAAGCGTGACTGGGATCGAACCATGCTCTATTCAATAGCTGATATTCCGGCGGAAAGTTTTTTTTCCAAACCGGTCTATCTTGACAAAGATTTTGTACTCCTTTCACCGGAGATACACTTTGATTCGGATATGGTTAAAGCTTTGACCGATTGGGAATTCCGGGTCATTTTTTCTGAAGGGGAACCGCGGAAGGACTATATTCCGGAACATCCCCAGGCTGCTGCCGGCACCGATACGGTACGTGACCGGGATAAACTCAGAGCCGCACAGCATTTTTGTGCTGAATTCAGAACCTACGTCACAGAACTTTTTGACTCGGTCGCGACAGTTCCCCCAACCCTTGATCGTATTTCAAAATGGGTTCAAGCGCATCTCGATAGTATCCGGGAAAATCGCCGGTTTCTGCTCCGGGTTATCCATGAGGAAATAGAGGATGAAGAATCTTTTCTTGCAATGCATACTGTTCACTCGACTATTATCGCTATAGTTATTGGTTTATATTTAAAATTACCGAATCACCGGCTCATTGAATTGGGGGTTATTTCCATAGTCCACGAAATCGGTATGACAAAATTACCTTCGCAGGTTTATATGAATGACCGGACTCTTTCGCCTGCGGAACGAAAAGCGGTTATGGCACACCCGATTCTCGGTTATAACATTTTAAAATCAGCCGGTTTTCCAATGGCTGCCTGCCTCGCGGTACTCGAACACCATGAGCGTGAAAATGGTTCCGGTTACCCGCGGCAGATTATTGGGGACAAAATCAGCTATTATGCAAAAATTATCGCAGTTGCTTGTTCCTACGATGGATCCACCTCGGAACGCCCTTACCGAGAAACTGCGGATGCATTTACTGGTATGGTGAACCTCCTCAAAAATGAGGGAAAACCCTACGATGATGCCGTTATCCGGGCACTCGTGTTTTCATTATCTCTTTACCCAATCGGATTGTACGTCCTCCTTTCCACCGGAAAAAAAGCCCAAGTCGTTGATGTTAACCCGGAGAATCCGCGCTTTCCCGTCGTTCAAATCTTTGGTGAGCTGAATCCAGATGGAAAAAACAAAGAAGTAGGAACCAGTCCTGATGGAATCAGCATTACCCGGCCCTTGACAAAGGAAGAAATCGACGAGATTGACTAGGTCCGATCCGGCCGGAGCACCTCCGCACCATTCCGGTATACATGTACAGGAACCGATCCTTCGTCACAGTAACAATGGATCAAAACCCGGATCACCCGCTCCAAACTGCCCTTGACAACAGCTTCCTGTACCGCAAAAAGCGCACGATCTTCAGCCCTGCCGGCCGTACGGAGCGCGGCAGCCGGATTCAACGCATCAAGATCCGGTGTCATTGAAAAGAGGATCGACACAACATCAGATTCCGCCAAAACATTCCGCGCCAATAATTCATCATATAACGTACAGGTCTGATCACTTATATCCTGCTTATCGTTGAGGCAACAAGTTGCACCCCGCAGTGCATAGAGTTTTTTCATCTTAACCTTAATCAATTGAGAATAAAATAGACCACAAAGTAACAAGAAAAAAAATTAAAACGTTTAAAAAAAGACAAAAACCGGCACCGGAGCAATTTGCTTCCGGATTCTCTCGGCCCGTGCTTCCAAAAAAGAAAGTGGTACCGGCTCTGCACAAGGATCCTCCGGCGCGGGGCGGCACTTTCCATAAATTTGAATAGCCTCAATATGATCCAATCCGGACACCAATTTCACCCACGATTCAGATTCTTGCTCTGAAGGAATCTGAGCATCAACAGCGCAGAGCATCGTCTGCACCACGGCCGGCGCACGAGCGCAAAAATCCCGGATACCCGCGCACACATCCGCAAAGGGAATCGCGGACCGGTTTATAACCCGGTACCATTCTTCAGTACCTGCATCGACTTTTAACCACACATGGACCGAATCCGGCCCAGTCGCCGCCTGCACCAGAACATCGCTCCGTGCAGAATCGATCAAACCGGCTCCTGAAGTGATCACAACTATGGACGCCTCGTATGCCTTTTCGTTCCGGATCCATGCAGCAGCCCCAAGCGCATCCGGAAAATCCGGGGAAATAGTCGGTTCGCCGTTTCCGGAAAAACAAATGTCGCGGATCGGAATGTTCCGGCTTTTTGCATCTTCAACAATCACAACAAGTTCTTTTTCCATTTCCTTGATAGAAAAACCGGCATCATTATGAAAGGGAAACACTTCACAATAAGGGCAATTAAAGGGACAGACCTTCTCGGCCGGAAATAAATTTATTCCAATAGACAATCCTCCGGAACGCCGGGAATAAACCGGATACACCAGAGAACCTGCCTCCCGCGACCGATGATTTTCAATACTACCAATCACTGGATAAACCCAAGCTTTTTTTCAGGATGTGTGGAAAATAATTCATCTTGACAAAATGAAATCAGGCTTTCCAATGAAGGAATAGTTCCGGAAAGCACATTCTCAACGATCCGGCGGCGGCTGATATTTTCAATTTGTCCGCCGGAAAATTCAAACCGGGACGATAGTTGCTCGATATACTGTTCCGGTAAACCCGGAATAAGAGAACGCCAAATCGCACACCGGCTGGACATATCCGGTTTAGCAAATTCAATTTTGTACAAAAACCGGCGCTCAAAGGCTTTATCCATATTGATAACCAAATTACTTGTCGCAATGAGGATTCCGGTGAGCTTTTCAAATTCTTCCAAAAAAATATTTTGGATGGCATTTTCAGTCTGATCAACAGCCCGGCTGCCTTCGTTGAATTCATTACGCCGGCTCAAAATACCGTCAGCTTCATTAAAAAGTAAAATCGGTGCGACTGGACTCGTTTCAACATAACTCCGGTAGCGGTCAAATATTTCTTTTACCTGTTTTTCACTTTCTCCAAACCACATACTCTTTATGTCAGCAGCATTTACCTGCATAATGTCACGGCCGGTTTCCCGGGCAATTTGCAGAACTGTTTCTGTTTTTCCGGTTCCGGGCGGCCCGCTGAAAAGACAGGCAAAACCGGTCCGGAGGTTGCTTTCTTCAAGGCGTTTTTGAATCAGCCGGAAATTTTCTTCATGCACAAGAGTGCTGAATTGTTTGACCTTTTCTCTTTCTTTTTCGTTATAAAATAACGTTCTAACCGGAATCGTACCGGATGCAACGATTCCTTTTTTATTTTTTATCCGGTTTTGTCTGCTGAGATTTAATTCTGAAAGAAGTTCATTTTTAGCTTTATCAGTTAATTTAAATGATTCCCGGTCCCCAAAACCGTTACTATTAGTATTTTCAATAAATTGCTGTGAAATTAATTCGTGAGTACCGTCTTCAAGCATCCGCTTTACACGCTGAAACATTGTTTTATGATCATAAATATCATCTAAATCATGAAAACCGATATTATCGTCATCATTATTAATAAATAAAGAACAAAAACAGAGTAACAGCACTTCATCCATTGGAGTAAGATTGTAATTTCTTATTTTTTGGCAAAAAGTTAATTGCATATTACTTTTGATTAAATCGTCTAATTCAGCATGAAGAGTCATAAATGTCAACTCGTTTTCATTTCGTTGATTAAAAAAATTTTCAACCACTGTAAAGAAATCAAGAATGGAAATATTTTCATACGAATCCGGTTTCGGCTCTTCGCCTCTCCGGAGCGCATTAATTACTTCAAGAGGAACCCGGTAGGAAATACTCTTGTACTCACGACAACACCGGATCAATTTCCTTTTTTCTAATTCATCAAATTCGTCCATATATTGAATAATCCGGATATTGCTGCATTTTATTGATTCAGCTATTTCATCAATAGTTATGGACATATCATCACACCGGTTCAAAAAATGCGCTAAAAGTACAGTTTGTATCGGCGTCAAAAGAAGTTTTTCTGTAACAAATGCAATGTATGGAGCTGCCCGGACGAAAAAATTTTCAGTGATCCCCCTTTTTTCTGATAATTCAACGATTTTTTCAAGATTTCCTAGTAGAGTCTTGTCCGGCAACAGTTTCAAGCTGAGTAGCCAATTCGTTCCGGGTGATTTTTGCAGCTTTGTCAACAATATGCAAGATTTCCGGAATAGATTCCGGCTTTACATGACGCGTTAAAAA
>BOBG01000061.1 GCA_026002265.1 Spirochaetia bacterium | reverse complement strand
ATCAACCACACATCATTGCCGTCCGTCTCACTGGAAATCTGCCATGTAACGGTACCTTCCTTCGTATATTTAAAAGCATTACTCAAGAGATTATTGAAGATTTGTTTGACGCGTAATTCATCGCCGATAAGCAGATTCGGCAAATTTTCATCTATCTCAAGGTTAAAGATAATGGGCTTTGACCCGATCCGGACAATATTTAGTGTGACGGTATCGTTGATAATACTCGGCGTGTCATATTCGACCGGGATCAGTTCAAACTTACCGGATTCAATTTTTGATATATCCAGAATATCATTGATAAGGCTGAGGAGTGTGACGCCGGAATTATAGACTTTCTCCAAAGTGTCCCGCACATCTCCATCCACCTCATCGGAATTAAGCGTCAGTTCTGACAGGCCGATAATGGCGTTGAGCGGTGTGCGCATCTCGTGGCTCATATTGGCAAGGAAATCAGATTTTGCCGTGGTACTGGCGACCGCTTCTTCCCGCGCCCGTACAAGATCGTGAGTCATTTCATTACGTAATATAGCGCTCGCAATCAGCAAAGATCCAGAACGCAGCACATTCTCATCATCCTTTGAAAAACTGCGTTCCTTATGGCAATCATTAAAAGAGACAAATCCCCACAAGCGGTCCTGAAAAAAGACCGGAATAGCCAGAATGGAAAGAATACCTTGGGGCGATAACTGCGCTTGTTCAGCCTCTGAAAACGTACGGACAATGCCGTTTACACACTGATTACCGGAGAATTTCTCTTCCCATCCGGGGATACTTTCGCTGTAAGGAATATCTGTGGTAATTTTTTTTCCGGTTTGGGGTTCTATCCCTTCAGACCACTCATATACTTCCATGCAGCATAAGGCTCCGTCTTTTGTATAATTTTTCCATACATTCATACGATCCACACCGACTCCCCGTGCTATCATACCCATACTTTTCCAAATATCATTTTCAAAATTATCTGTTTCTGCATTCAGCAGTATGACGGTGGCATTGTTGATAGTATGCAGAAGCTCATCTTGTATTTCCACCTCCTTTACCATGTCATTTATTCGTTTATAGGGTTTTTCGATAGATGAAGAAATGAAAAGCGCGGCAATAATACTTAACATGAGAGAAACAACTCCGACCATGAGGATTCCATTATTTGCATTGCGGGCTGGGCTTTCGGTAAGCGGTGCAATAACACCGAGGGACCATCCGTCGTTTGAGCCGGTAATCGGCCTGAAAACACATATCCGCTCGACATCACCCATGGCAAAGCTTCCCGATCCACTCTCCCCACGAATCATACGGCGGACTATCTGAGCCACTCGTTCATATTGAGGCTCTGTTTCCGCTTCTTTGATAAAATTAGACCGTTCCAAAACCCAATTTGCGCGTATATTAGAAATAATTGTGCCTTCTGCATCATCTATAAAGATGTGGCCGGTTTCCCATACCTTAAATGGTAACAGCAGATTTCTGAAAAACATACCCGGAATTGTTGCAGACAGTACCCGGTCTTCCATCGGCACATAGACATGAAACACAACCCCACCGTTGTCGCCCGGATCCAGTCTGGTAGTGGAAATAATCGATTCCCCTGCAAAGGCTTTGGATATATACTTACCCTCGGCCACCCATTCGGGCCTTTCAGCGTTGCCAAACGAGGCCACAATGCCGGTACGGTCAATCACCGTAAATCCTATAAAGCTGTTGTCATCAGATTCAACATCTTCCTGCAAAATCTTTTGAAATTCCGTATCAGAGGCATAGAGAAGCTGCCGCGCCACTCCGGAGGCATCTGTCTTGAGCAGATCAATTTCGGCGGAAATCAATTGATCCGCAATATCAGCCACAGCCATCAGACTGACCTCAGTAGTGTGTTCAAGGTTGTCTTGGATAAAAATCAGTCCGGCTCCAATACCGAAAACGATGATAGCTAGTGACATCAAAATGATGATCAGAATAATTTTTAGACGAATGGACATGATATGCAATACCTTTTATATTTATTATATAATAAGCCGCAATGAAAATTTGTGCAACTATTGACAATATTTCTCATCTATAGTACCTCTCTTATGAAAGCTGATAACCACGGCTTCCATCTGTACATGATCTGGTCGCAACCAGATCAGGCTACTGTTACAACGACAGGAAGACAAGGAAGACGCTAGCTCGTGGTGGAATGAGTGAAAGACCGTGATAGGACCACGGAACTCGAATAACCGAGACAAGCCCAATCTTTTAGGCTTGGGTAGTTGACTACATATAATAACAGTTCAGTACAGAAAAGTCCAGATCTACTTATTTACGAAAAACGGCATAAAGCCCAAAGCCGGTTGATATGGTTCGATAAACTTACCCACCGGGTATTGAACCATAGCTTTGAGTAGACACTCACTCCTACCACTTGGATTGATAGTAACAATCCGAAGCGGAGGATACTCTCAAGCCCATGAGGATGCGGCTAACAATCCAAAGTGTACTTAATTTACCGTCAAGTTTGTCTGGGAACTAATTGTCCGGGGTGTCTTGAGATCTTTTCCGCTCGAAGAATACTGTGACATAAGCTCAAGCTTGTATTGACCTGGACTAAGTTCAGGGACACGTATAATTACCTTTGCCGGTGTATTCTCTATTAACGGATGTGTTATTTTAGTACGTGTATCGTCATAGTCGGCAATAAAGTATACTCCACAGTCAGCATCACTACCGGCTATCTTTAAACGGTCGCCTGTAATCACTATATCATCACCCGGCGTAATAGTTGAGTTAATCATACCATCAACTACATTCAGGACTTGACTAATATAGCCATCAACATGTGCCAGTCCGTCTATCTTAACATCGATATTCTTGAGTATAGTCCGCATTTTTGCCGATGGTGTAATGGAAAAACGTAACTCAGCCGGCTTCACAGGGTCATGAATACCATTATAGACGCCGCCCAATTCAACTGCAAGCCGAATAACATCAGTATTAACAATAAAGCCGTCAGCAGCTTGATGCACAGCCTCGGCTGCCATTGCCCGGTACGCCTCGATGAGTACATCACGCGTTAAACTCACACCACCGCGCTGTATAGCACTTGTTGCAATATCCTCCAGTGTCAGTACTTTTGGGTCATGCTGGGCATGCAAGATATACTTACCGGTTGCGTTTTCAAGGTGATTTGGGTACAGTAGACCTTTAATCGTGTGCATTGCCAATAAAAATGTGTCAGAAAATGTTCCCATAGTTCTCTCCTTAAGAATATTCTCATGAAGTATAAGATAAGATAAAGAAAAAGGAAAGAGAATAAAGACAATACCTTCGGATTGTTGATAACCACTCCATCGGAATAGGAGTATCAATGCGCTATGGAATGAGCAGTGAGTAGAGCCGGGAGATGAGTCAAGAGCAGATAACATTAAAGCTTTCATACCGGACAGTCTTGGCTATTTACTTTTGTCTCTATAGTAATTATTATTTATTGATGGAGAATATATGACATTCATTCATGCTAGTGTAATTAACATCGTACTTATTGTATTGTTATCTACATGCAGCATACAGATGCTTCAACTTCTTGACTCAATGACTGAACTGGGCGAAAATGAAGGCGACATAAGGGTATTCGTGATGAATAAAAGCCCAGAAACACTCGTAGTTTTTGTAACCGGCTATTCAGAAGGAGCTGAAGTGGCGAGGATTCCTCCCAGCCGGGAAGCCGCTATTTCGATCACAAAAGGAAGAACGATCTACTTGGTAACAGGAACTACCGGAACGCACTACGGAAGTTATGTATGTAATGAAGATGGAAAAACATGGGATATATGGTGAAGACCAATCTGCAATCACACAGGTACACGAAGAAAGAAAGCTAAGCGCAGAGGACACAGAAGCTCTCCACTTAAAAGACCCTTTTATTTCTGTGAGGCTTGGCTAATCTGTTCATCAGTCATACCCATCGCTCGCATCAGAGCCATTGCTTTTTCAAGTTCAGCCTTAACTGCATCCCGTTCAGCCTTAACCGCATCCCGTTCAGCCTTGACTGCATCTCGCTCGGCCTTGACTGCATCCCGCTCAGCAAATGCATCATCTCTATCGCTGACAAGTGAATAGTAATCCCGCAATGCCTTCTCGCGTGCATCTACCTGTAAGCGAAGCTCCTCATCTGCACTTAATTTTCTCAGTACTCCATAGGCTTTTTGTATCATCGGGTTTGCCTCTCTTAATATCGTTATATCCTGCTCTTCGCACATCTTCATAAACCGCATCCAGTTACCCAATTCACTTCCATCTCCTTCCTTCGGCAACTTTTTCAATTCTATTATATGTATCTCAAGGAGTCTGCTAAAAAGCTTATGTGAATCCTCGTTCAAGAGCCGGTAAACATTGTGATATTTCAACTCCTCTGGTAATAGGTTAAAATCGGCAATCACAATAAGAATGACCGGTTTTATTTTTGTGTAGTTGTCAGATTCGCCCATCTGATCAGTTATCAATTTTGAGCTGTAGAATAGAATCCGCGCTCGCATTGCCGTTGCCCGGCATACTTGAATTTCAATATCTAAAATTGTGCCGGCTTTGGTCTTCACCTTTACGTCAAGGATAACCAGTTTGCCACCTTCAATTTCCGGCTTGAGGTGGGTATCTTCAAACTCAAGTCCGGCATAGTCATCTTCCGGTAAATCCAGAATGGACAAGAGCAGATCAGTAAGAATATCTGCATTTCGTGCGTCGCCGAAGATACGTTTGAAAATAAGGTCTGTCAACGGCGATAAAAGTGTACTCATAGCTCTATATTACACAAAAAAGTGATAAAAGTCGATAGCCGCAATTAAGAGACAAGAGTTAAATTTCACCCTTAATCAACTTTACACTTCACTCTTTTTCAACTATACTATAAAAACAGCTTTTGAAGGAGAATCTAATGGGAAGCGGTTTTTGTGCAAAAAGACTCGGCAACATGGACGCATTTTTACAGCGAATCATAGAAAAAGGCCAAGTGGCTGGTGCAGGCGTCTACATTGTCCGGCATGGCGAGGAAGCTTACTACAAGAGTTTCGGGATGCAGGACCGGGAAAAGGGAATCACCATGAAAAATGATTCTATTTACCGGCTTTTTTCCATGACGAAAACTTTCACCATCGTCACTGCGATGACGTTGTACGAAAAAGGTTTATTCAAACTGCATGATCCGATAGCAGAATTTTTGCCGGCTTTTTCTAATGTGCAAGTCGCACAGCATGATTCACGCGGCAATATGCAGCTTGTTCCGGCCAAAGGACCTATCACCTTTGAACATCTTTTTACCATGACTTCCGGAATCCCTTATCCGGGGCCCGATAGTTACTCTTCCCGGAGATTTGCAGAATTCCAATCCGCAGCGGTGGCGGATCCTTCCACAGATGTGAGCACCGCGCAGGTTGTGGATATGGTTGCCGGAATTCCTCTGTGTTTCCAACCCGGTGAGTATTGGATGTATGGCTTTTCGCACGACGTCCTCGGCCGGCTCATTGAAGTCATTTCCGGTAAAAGTTTTGGCGACTATATGGCTGAAGTGATTCTTGAACCGCTGGGGCTTTCTGACACCAGATTCTTTGTTTCGGAGGAAAAACGTTCCCGGCTCGCACAAGCTTATGATATTACTGCCACCGGTCCTGTGGAAAAAACTGATCTGAATCCGGTTCCCTTTACAAAACCGGCCTTTGAAAGCGGCGGAGCGGGACTCATGTCAACATTGCGTGACGTGGGAGCCTATGCGTCTATGCTGCTCAATTCCGGAAAGTCTGATACTGTGCGAATCCTTTCCCGGAAAACAGTTGATCTGATCCGGCAGAATCATCTTCTTGATTCTCAGAAACTTGCTCAATTTGGATTCCCCGCTATGTCCGGCTATGGTTACGGGTTGGGAGTTCGGACGATGCAGAACACGAGTCGTGCCGGATTGAATGGTTCGGTCGGAGAGTGGGCATGGGACGGAATGTTGGGGACATGGTACTGCGTGGATCCGGCTGAAGACTTGATCGCGGTGTTTTTGGTGCAGCGGTATCCGGGTGCAAACGAAGACCTGGCGAAACGTTTCGCGCAAGTGGTCTACGGCGCGATTGACGAGTGAAGTCAAAAAAATTCCGTTGATACATTGTTTGGAGGTGTTTCTTTCGTGGATCAAAGTTCAGCAAAACTCAGCATCTCCTCGGAAACAGCTCGTTATGTGCAATACGGGCTAAAGGTGGTTGGAAATATATTGACAAAATAAAGTATAGTGTGTATATAATTATAGAAGAAGATTATGGATACATTTGAAGTATTAATTGAGGATATTATATGATTAAGGCAATATTTTTAAAAACAGACAAACAATTATTGAGTATTACGAATGAAATCTTTGATTTTTATAATGTTAAAGAAATTTCTGAAGGAGATAGTTCATTTTATATCAATAACAAATATTATTTTGGAATTATAAAACAAAAAATTAAAATAAAAATTTCATTAAATAATTATGGTTATGAAGATTTATTTAATATTTATATATCATTAACTATTGATGGTGATGAAGAAAATAATTTTGCTGAAAATTTTTGTAAAATATTATCAAATCATTTAAAATTAAATATTGCAATGGAGAATGATATTATTATAAATACAATTCACGAAAATTTGTTAATTTATTTTTATCCAGATAATAACAAATAATGTTATACGCCCGTACTGCACATAACAAACGGTATACGCCTCTGCTCTCTTCAGGGTAACTCTAAGGATCTTGCAAAATTTTCCGGAATGGAATGGCCGGTAAAGCTTCAGTGTTGAACAATTGCCGGTCACGCGGATTTTGAGCCCATGCATAGAGTATTTTTTGAGGACTTTTTACCGGAATAATGCTGACAGAAATTTCATTTGTTCCGGTGATATAAGCGGGAAGCCGGAAGCTTTTTTGATCTTCATCAACTACTGTTACCCAAATGAGTTCTTTTGCACGAAGTCCGGACCCGCAATTATCAAAGGTCAATACCAGCCGGTGCCAGCGCTGCTCAACTGATTTAAGAATCGGACCCGGCGAGCTGTTTTCTTTATTATCTAGCAGTTTTTGTGCGGCAAGTGCCAAGCGGAATCCAACATCTTTTTTATTGAGCGGGTGCAAATCATTCCATTCACCCAGATCCAAGGCTGCGGCCATCCCAGTCCAGGCTAAAGACAACGCACTGCATTGAGCCTCACGAATCAATGCCCACGAACTATTTTCGGTATTTTCCTCCGGTTCACCCCACAAAGGAAGCTGCACGAAAATAAAGGGAATATCCTGCCCGCGCCTCCAATCATTAATTAATGCCGGAAAAAGCTGTGCATAGTCCTGAGGATTTTTGTCATTTGATTCTCCTTGGTACCAAAGGATTCCCGTGACCGGATAGCGAAGCAGGGGCGCCAGCATTGCATTAAATAAACCGCATGGCTGCCACTGTATAAAAAATTCCTCCGGCCGCGGATCTGTCCGCGCAGTCGTTTTATATTTCCATTGACCGGAAAGTTCTATTGTTTCTTCACCGGAAAAGAGATGAAAAGGTTTTCCGGGCGTAAAGCCGCCGTTTCCATCTGCAACAATAATCCGGATAGTGATTTGATTTATTCCTTCGTGCAGGAGATCTTCCGGAACTATGTATTTTCGGGGCGGGTACCGGTAGGTGATTCCGCCGATTTCTTTGCCGTTAATATACACAGTATCAGCATCAACAATAGTACCGAGCCATAGTGACAATTTTTTTCCGGTTAATGAATAAGGAACATCAAAATTCTTCCGGATCCAGACGATTCCGCTGAATGTTTCGAGATCATCGACATTAAAAAAGCCGGGTAAATCAATAGCACGCCACTCAGAATCGTCATAATCATTTTTGAACCATTCGGCATTATTTAATAATCCCTCATCATTTAAATACAGTGTTTCGTACCATTTTCGTTGTTTTTCATCGTTTTCCCGTATACACTTATCGGCAAAAGCCGGGTCAGCATATTGTTCACTCTCTGCACTTTTTTCCGGAAATGCCGCAAGCGATTCTTTACTCATCCATGATTCAATGGGCGAACCGCCGGTTGCCGAAACAATGAGTCCAACCGCAATATCTTTGTCTTTATAGAATTGCTTGGCAAAAAACCATGCAGTTCCGGAAAAATTCATCAGTGTTTCCGGGTCAGCCGGAACCCATTTCCCGCCCAGTATATCCTCAGCCGGACCCTTAAAATTCCACCCAAGCGGCACTCTCAACTGCCGGATCCGGGAATTCACCGGAACCCTAAACTCTTCCGGATATTCATCGGCGAGGCGCGAGAGCGGGAGTTCCATGTTCGATTGACCGGAACAAAGCCATACATCACCGACATATATATCGCGGATTATTTTTGAACCCTCCGGATTCTCAGCGGAAATTTCCATCGTATAGGGACCGCCGGGGGACTCCGGGTCGAGCAGAATCTGCCATACTCCGGAATCGTCCGCCGTTGTATCGTAGGTTTTTTCCAAAAAATGCACCGTAATTGAAGTATACGGGGTATCGCGTCCCCACACTGGAACATTCGCATTATGCTGAAGAACCATGCTGTCACTTATCAATGTAGCTAAAATCATACCAGAATCATAGCATTTACGGTGCGGATCTGCAATGAATTTTCCGATCTATGGGGTCAGACCTCGTATCCTATTACAATATAACGAGATAATTGGGGTCAGACCTCGATCGGAATTTTTTAGGATCCACGAATGTCACGAATGTACACGAATAAATATTATTCTTAAATTAGTGAATATTCGTGTGTATTCGTGGACATCTCTTTTGCTAGTGAATGAAGCAATGCAACCACAAAGAGATTGATCTTGGGGACAGATCTTCGTATTTCTTTTCAATATAACGGGATAATCGGGGTCAGACCTCGATCTGGTTTTCCGGTGTTTTGCTGACTCACAATCAGGAGGGGGGTGCCGGCATCTCGACAGGCTCGATGACCGGCAAGCTCCCTGAGCCTGTCGAGATAGAGGCAGGGGGAGTACACCCCCTCATGATTCCGGATTTTTTTCTTCAAATATGTCTCAAAATTCCGGAAAAACATGCTGCTAATGGGCGTCTCAAGCCGGCGAAAAGGGTAGTCAGATTCGGTTAGCGCCACCTTCCCATGTTTCTTTTTTTTTAAAAAAACATTTTAATGAAACGGTGAAGCAATTCGCCGTACTCGTGCTGCTGTTCATTCTCTCTCTCCCGGCTCCGGCTCAAGAAGATGCTACCCGGGAACGGGATATTGCAACATCGACTCTGAACGAATTGGTGCTGTGGTGCCGGAACCTCGGCTTGAGTGAAACCGGAACCAAGGAGGAAGTTGCCGGCAGAATCCGGAACTATTATCACCTGCCCGCGCCGGAATCGGCTCCGGTTTCTGCGGACCGGAGCATTCGGACAATCACCGTTAATGCTGCGCAACATTCAGAATATTTTACAGTTAAAGAAGTTAATGAGGAATATGCCCGGTTTCGCGGGGGAGTTTCGCTCACACTCAATGACGGCAGTACAACGCACCGGATTCAGGCCAATGAAATTCTCTTTAACCGGACTCGGAATATGGTGACCGCGTCCGGCGGAGTTTCTTACGCACGAATTTCCAGTGAACGGGAGGAGAGCTTCCGGGGCGATTCCATTCATGTCAATTTAAATACATGGGAATCGACTTTTGTTGACGGTGCAAGTACTTTTGCCAATAATGATACCGCGTATGAATTTTCCGGGACGGTCATTTCCCGGACTGATGCCGGGACAACGGTACTCAAAGATGCAACTATCCGGAATGCACAGGATGAGGAATCTCTGTGGTCAGTGCATGCTTCGCAGATATGGCTCTTACCCGGATCGGATTTTGCGATTCTCAATGCGGTGTTAAAAGTTGGTGAAATACCGGTTTTTTACTTTCCTTTTTTGCATATTCCTTCGGACGAGATCATGTTTCATCCGGTTTTAGGCACCCGGCCGCGGGAAGGAAGTTTTGTACAGACAACGACTTATATTTTCGGCAGGTCAAATGCGCCGGTTTCATCGGAAAATTCTCTAACATCAATTATGGGAAACAATGACGCCGGTATGGAAAAAAAGCGCGAGGGAGTTTTTTTGCGGAGCACGGGCCGGAAAGCCATTGACCCAAACACCACGCGGTTTTCGATTCTACTGGATGCATACACAAACCTTGGTTATTACATCGGTGCGGAACTTGCATTACCCAAAAAAACGGTGTTTGATGCTATTGATCTGTCGGCAGGAATTGCTTTTTCTCGTGATGTACATCAACAGGGTTCATATTACACTCCTTTTGATGCATCCGGGTCTGATACATGGAATCATTCCAGAATTTTTTCTATTGATGTGCCGTTCCGGTACCGGTTGACTACCACTGGTTCATTGTCTGGAACCTACGGATCATTTTCATGGTCAGTGCCGGTGTACTCAGATCCCTTTGTTGATTCCGATTTTCTCACTAATCGTTCCGAAAAAATGGATTACATGAATATGCTCATGGGGAGCGATTCAACCACAACAACTACAACGTACAAAAATTCTTACGAATGGCAAATCCGTGGGAATCTCAACCCGAAAATAACTAATTTATCGCCCGGCATCAACAGTTTATCTATCTCAAATATAAGCAGTACTATGGCATTCAGCAGCCGCGAAAACCGAGTGTCGCCAGACGCGTCGCCGGACCGAGTCTTTTTCTATCCGGATAAATGGACCATTTTTTCGTTGAACGCTGCCATAGCCGGAACCCCATGGTCATTCGGAGCGGTACAGCCACCTCCTGCATCTTCCACGAATCCGCACCGGGAATCTGAATTAGCAAATAATATTATCGCGCCGTGGGAATCTCTAAAAATTCCGGAATCAAAAAACGCCGCACCAACTGATGATCAACTCAGTCCGCCGGTTTTGACTCAACGTTTTAGCCTGCCGACTGATCTGGGCGGACCCCGGCTTGCATTCGATTACAGCTTCAGCCCTTCCGGCGTGTCTGAGCTTCAGTACCGGAACTCCGCGGACCACTGGAAATCAGCGGATGCAGTTTCGTTAAATGATGTACGTGCGGTAGTTTCAAAACTGGGTATCACCGGAAATTTCGGTTTGAATCTTTCGCAGCCCTCCGGCAGAATGTACTCAAGTTCGCTCCGGTTTTCGTTTTCCGGCGCATGGGAGGATTATTCCTACATGAACGAGGAAGCTGAAGAATTTGACTCGGAAACCAAGCGTGCAAATGCATGGAAGGACCGGTACAATGCACAGTTTTTTTCGACTGCCTGGGAATTCAACACCTCCTTGCAGCCTTTTGCTCAAAGCCCGATATTCGGTACCACTAATTTTCAATATTTAGTCAAGGGGCCGATCATAAAAACGGTTTTTTCCGGAACCGGAATTGATCCGCAATGGGACTGGGAAAAAGGTGAATTGAGCGATCATCGGTTGACTGCAAATCTCGCGGCTCAATTTTTTAATAAAATGCAAACAGCGTCATTGGTTGCGGATATGCTTCCGGATAAAAAGGCGCTCGCGCTCAATGCCACATTCCGGATTTTTTTCACTGAAACAACATTCCAGGGAAAGGTAATGGAAGGAGATAAAACCTTTGATACGATGAAGTTAAGCGAAACCATACGGTTTGGTCCTAACAACAATTTTACGATCCGGCAAGAACTCAGCTACGATCCGGAGAAAAAAAAATGGCTAACTGCTCTTTCAACACTTTCCGGCTATGGTTTTTCGGCTTCGTTTAACGCTGCCCAGTCAAAACCCTGGAATCTGGTAGCCGATCAGGGTTGGGTTCAAGACACAACTGCTCCGGAATCATTTGTACCCACGCTCTTTCGTACGAGTTATTCAAAAACATTTAAACCGGATTTACTCCTGCAAAACCGCTTTTTAGTCAATTTCACGGTGAATCCGAGTCTTGATCTGGACTTAATCAAGTACACACAATCAAAATTTTCTTTTTCGATGCGTTTTTCGCTTCATATCGGCAGATTTTTTGACATAAATTTTTCAATTCTCTCAGAAAATGCCGAAATATTCCGGTATGTAATGGCTCTGCCGGATTTTGGTCTTCCCCAAAAGAATATATTTACGGATCAATATTCCGCATATTCCGCTTTTCCGGGGTTTTGATGATGAATTTCTTGCGCCTCAGTCCCGGCATACCGAAAGTGAACGAGCGGCAATTGCTGCAGATTCACGGCTTGCTATTCAGTCGGAATCTCCGGATGCAGGTGTTTTTGTGGTAACAGCGCGTGATGGGCGTGAAGTATATGTAACAGGGCATTTAGAGTATGATCCTTTGACTCTCGATGCAGAATACCGGCGGGATCGGGACAAAGGGCTTCCCATTAACATTCCACAAAATTATTACCCGGATAATGATCCTACCCAAAAACCGATTGTCCGGTGGCGTGCCCATGCATACCTATTTTTTTCCAACTGGCTGAATTATGTGTATCAAGAGACACCCTATGATCTCAACGATCTGCAATGATCGTAAAAAAAGAGATCCACATAAGATTCCGGCTTTTATCTCCGGGACAGATTTTCACTAGCTCCCGTTGAGAGAAATGTTCCGATCTATGGGGTCAGACCTCTGTATCTTTTTTCAACATAATGAAATAGTTGGGGTCAGACCTCGATCCCGGATCCCGGATTACAGATTCAACAAAGTAATGTGTAAAATTTACTTTGTAAAAATTTTTTCAAAAAAAGGATCAAAAGCTTGACTGTGGGCAAATATAGTATTTAAGGTTTTACTATAACCACCCCCTTCGGGGACTTATTCAAATTTCCATACATCTTTGTCCTGCGAGATTCCGGCTTTTATCTCCGGGACAGATTTTCACTAGCTCCCGTTGAGAAATGTTCCGATCTATGGGGACAGACCTCTGTATCTTTTTTCAACATAATGAAATAGTTGGGGTCAGACCTCGATCCCGGATTAGACCTCGATCCCGGATTATAACAGATTCAATAAAGTAATGTGTAAAATTTACTTTGTAAAAATTTTTTCAAAAAAAGGATCAAAAGCTTGGCTGTGGGCAAATATAGTATTTAAGGTTTTACTATAACCACCCCCTTCGGGGACTTATTCAAATTTCCATACATCTTTGTCCTG
>BOBG01000060.1 GCA_026002265.1 Spirochaetia bacterium | reverse complement strand
GGCAAACTCCGGGATTTACCGGAATTCCGGGATATTCAGCGGCGGATTCTCAGTCTGAATCGGGAGTTGGAATCTGCGCTCGGATCCTATATGCAAACTGAGGAAAGCCGCCGGATGCTGCAATCGACCATTCCCTCTCAACGTGACGGCCGGCTGGTACTTGCGCTCAAGGCGAATTTCCGGGGGCGGATTCCGGGAATTATCCATGAAGTTTCGTCCACGGGTCAGACTATTTTCGTGGAGCCGGCTGAAATTGTTGAAAAAAACAATGCGATTACCCTTGAACAGGGCAGATTGAACGCGGAGATTCAAAAAGTACTCCGGAATATGACCGCACGCATTGCTGAATCCGGACCTGCCTTGCATGAGCTGCATGAAAAAATAGTGTTTTTGGAAACGATTCGGGCACGCGCTCGCTATTCCTACGAAACAAAGGGAATTTTTGTACCGGAATCTCCGGCACTGACTCTCAAACGCGCCCGGCATCCTTTGTTGCTTCAGCCGGTTCCCATTGATTTTTCCCTTGATCCCGAAACGACTGCCGCGATTATCACCGGACCAAACACCGGGGGGAAAACTGTTGCGCTTAAAACGGTCGGCCTTTTTGCGCTGATGAATCAATTTGGTCTTGCGCTGCCATCTGATGACGGCACTTGTCTGCCTTTTTTTGATGGAATTTACGCGGATATTGGTGATGAGCAGTCCCTTTCACAGTCCCTTTCGACTTTTTCCGCGCATATTACGAATATTGCCTCACTCATCGCACTCGTGACGAAGCGCTCCCTTGTGCTGATTGATGAACTTGGTTCCGGGACGGATCCGGCCGAAGGCTCTGCCTTGGCAATGGCTATTCTCGACCATCTCATCAAAATCCGTTCCCGCCTCATCGTCACGACTCACCATGGTGTGCTCAAAAATTATGGCTACACGCATACCGGTGTTGAAAATGCGTCTGTTGAATTTGATTCTCACACTCTTTCGCCGACCTACCGGATCATCATGGGAATTCCGGGAGAAAGCCGGGCTGTTGATATTGCTGCCCGGAATGGACTACAACCGGATATTGTGGCGCAGGCGCGATCCTACCTCGAAGATGGCAGAAGTGACGTTTCTACGTTGATTGCCGGTTTGAAGGAAAAACACCAGTCCCTTGATTCTGCCGCTGATGCGATCCGTAAGCAGGAAAGCCGGCTCCGGGAAGAAAAGCGGAAAGCCGATCTCCGGGAACTCCGGCTTCGGCAAAAGGAAGGGGAACTCAAGGCTGAAGGAGTGGGCCGGTTGCATACTTTGTTACAAGAAAGCCGGAAAACTTTGGAAAATTTGGTCAAGGAACTCAAGGAAGGGGAACTTTCCCGTGAAAAAACGCTCAAAGTAAAGGAATTTTTGCATGATCTTGAGCAATTAAGCTCGGCGGAGGAATCTCGCCAGGAACATGAGACGCAGGCATTTTTGGAGGAACAGCGCCGGGTAATCGATCCGGAACCGGGTGTACCAGATGCAATTCGTCCCGGAATCACTGTCCGTGCCGGTACTTCCAAAAATCGCGGAACGGTGCTTCGGCGTGATAAAAAAGGGCTGTGGGTCGTGGAAATTGGATCGCTTAAGATGAGTTTTGCAGATTCTGAACTTGTTCCGGTTGCCGGTGAAAAGCCTGTTGCGGTTTCGATTTCTACGGATATTTCCGCGGGTGAACCGGTAGTGCTTGAACTCAAGTTGCTGGGAATGCATCTTGAGGAGGCGCTTGAACGGCTCCAGCGTCAGCTTGATGCGGCGGTTCTTGCCGGAATCCATGAATTTGCGGTTATCCACGGTACTGGTGAAGGTGTTCTTCAGCGCGGCGTACAGGATTTTTTGCGGAATCAGCCGGTTGTTGCGGATTTTCATTTTTCCCGGCCGGAGATCGGTGGTTTTGGCCGGACCGAAGTCATTTTGCGCTAGGGAAGAACCACAGAGGAAAGAAGAGAAGACTTTTCCGAAACAGGTTGAGGTCTGACCCCATGTAATTATATATATTGTAAAGAAATACGGAGGTCTGTCCCCATAGATCGGGGAAAAAAAATGGTAAAAAAATTGGCTACTGAAGATGCGATTCTTCATGCAGCGGATATTTTGAAAAAAGGCGGTCTGGTTGCATTTCCTACGGAAACAGTCTATGGACTTGGTGCTGATGCATTCAATGGGACAGCACTTGCGAATATTTTTGCAGCAAAACATCGCCCTACTTTCGATCCCCTCATTATTCACCTTAACGATCCGGATTCACTTGACCGGGTTGCGGATCGTTCCAATTTGAATTCAACGGCTAATCTTGACACCCTTTCCGCTGCCCTTTGGCCGGGTCCTCTCACCATTATTCTTCCTAAACAACGGTCCGTACCAGATTTAGCTACCAGCGGGTTGCCAACGGTTGCTGTCCGTATTCCCGATCATCCGGTTGCACTATCGTTGATCCGACATTCGACCGGTGCCATTGCCGCGCCGAGTGCCAATCGTTTTGGGCAGCTCTCTCCGACTACTGCCGACCATGTGGAAAAAAGTTTAGGTGATGCTGTTGATATGATTCTTGACGGCGGTCCAACCGGTATAGGAGTCGAGTCGACCATTCTCGATCTCTCGGCGGATCATCCCCGGATTCTCCGGCCCGGAGGCACTACCCGCGAACAGATTGAATCGCTTATTGGTCCTGTGGAATTGTTTTCCGGTTTTTCAACTGCACCGACTGCTCCGGGTCAGCTTAAAAGTCACTATGCGCCTCGCACTGCGCTTGAATGTTTTGAAAAAGTGCCGGCCCTCAAAGACGCTGCGTACCTTTTTTTTGACGGCAGATCCCGTGATCAATGGCGTGAGCAGCATACTATTCCGGTTGATGAACGCCGGATTCGGGTACTTTCTGAAGATGGCTCGCTGACGGAAGCGGCTGCAAATTTATTCGCCTTACTCCATGCACTGGATACAAGTGGTGCTGATATTATTTACGTGCAAAGAGTTCCGGATCAAGGGCTTGGAACTGCGATAAACGACCGTCTCAGCCGGGCATCGCATCACACCTGAACTAAAATCCGGTTTTTTTAATTGCCGATTCCATGTACCTTGTGCTATACTATTTTTGATAGAATTTTTGCAAAAGGGGGAAATATGGGTTTTAAAGAGCTGATGGAGAGACTTTTGGGGCAGGCGAGCCAAACATCTAAAATTATTGTTTCAAAAACGGGTGAGGCGGCTCAGGATATTGGGGAACGCGGGGTGATCAGTGTTGAAATACACCAGCTCGAAGGGCAAGTGCGGAAGCTGATCAACCGGCTCGGAGCTGAAGTTTATACGGCTTTTATCGAAGAGGATGCTGACGAGATAGCCCGCGATGATGCTAGAATCAAAGCAACTGTAGATGAACTGGTTTCGCTTCAGGAAGCTATTGACCAGCGTGAGGCAATGATTCAGGAACGCAAAGACGCAATCCAGCAGGAAAAGGAAAGGGCGCGCCGGGAAAAACTGCATGCTGAGCTTCAAGAACGAGAGCAAGCCTTGGCCCGGAAAGAAGCTGCGCTTCAAGAAGAAAAAGATGCCCTTGAAAAGGAACGAGCTGAATTCCTTGCAGAAAAAGCTGCTGAACCAGAAAAAGCGGAAGAAGCTCCCGATGAAGAGCTGTCAGGTGATGATTCTGCATCGAAAGATGGGCCGAAAACGTGAATTGTGTCTCGACAGACTCGACAACCGGTAGTAGCTCTGAGCCTGTCGAAGGCAGTATAACCTGACACTATGACAACAATATATTTACATGTTAGTGCAGGAATCGGTCCAGAGGAATGTGCGTACGCGGCTGCCCGTACCGTGCAGAAAATTATTCACGATGCTGCAACGGTTAAGGCGACAGTGATAAAAACAATGCCTTCACCGGTAGCCGGAAATATCCGGTCCGCGCTGCTTGAAATCGAAGGAGACGATCCGGATCCTTTTGTACTGTCGTGGGTTGGAACCGTACAGTGGATATTTAAAAGTCCCTACCGGCCGCACCATAAACGCAAAAATTGGTTTATTGCAGTGACTCGCTACGAAGTGCCGGAATCTGTTCCCCTTTTTTCACCGGATGCGGTGCGTTTTGAGACAGCCCGGTCCGGCGGGCCTGGGGGACAAAATGTTAATAAAACGGAAAGTGCCGTACGTGCGGTACATATTCCGACTGGAAAAAGCGTTATTTCACGGGATGAACGCTCGCAATATATGAATAAAAAGATAAGCATTTCCCGTCTTGCGGCATTATTTGAAGAAGAAATGCTTGTAAGTCAAGGAAAAGCGCACGAAAAACTCCGGCATACTCACTATGAACTGGAGCGGGGAAACCCAATACGGATTTTTAAAGGAGATACATGATCGAGCCAATTGTAGTCAAGGGAAAGTTTAACGAGGCACTTGTGTACGCGAAAGCGGTTGAGGCAACGTGCGAAGACAAGATCCGGCAGTACCTTGATCAAGAAATTTTTGCCGGCACAAAAGTCCGCATCATGCCGGATGTTCATATAGGTAAAGGATGTGTGGTTGGTTTTACTGCCACCTGTAATGAAGTAATTGTTCCGGCGCTGATCGGTGTGGATATTGGCTGCGGAGTGTGTGCGTGCAACCTCGGCCGGGGAAATATGCGTTTTGATAAATTGGATGCATTTATCCGCAAAAATATTCCGGCCGGCATGGATATTCGCTCATCACTGCATGAAAAATTGGCCGATGTAACTGCTTTTACCGGCGGAGATTCCAATCAATTTAAACAGCAGCTCCGGGAATTGTGCAAGCAGCTGGAACGTTCACCGGAACGGATTTTTGCATCACTTGGAACACTCGGCGGCGGGAATCATTTTATTGAGATCGATAGTGACGAAAATCATAACCGGTGGCTTTTAATTCATTCCGGTTCAAGGGTTTTGGGAACATGGACAGCCGAGTACCATGATGTATACGCCCTGCGGGAAACGCCGGAATCGAGTCCGTTAAAATATATTTCCGGAGATTCAGCCGAAAATTACCGGAATGATCTAGTTATCGTACAACAATATGCAAAAATAAACCGGGCTCTTATGGCTGCAACGATTGCCGAAGATTTTTTTAAAATTGACATTCATGAAACAGAATACCGCGACAGCATGCATAATTATCTTGATTTTTCCGATTCACTTATCCGGAAAGGGGCAATTTCCGCGCATAAAGATGAAAAAGTCGTGATTCCTTTTTCCATGGCTGATGGTGCAATTCTCGGCCGTGGAAAGGCTAACGAAAAATGGAATAATTCTGCTCCCCACGGTGCGGGCCGGAAGATTTCGCGTTCCCAAGCTCGTCAAGGTCTGTCCCTAGATGAATACCGGAAACAAATGAAAAATGTCTGGTCGAGTACCGTTTGCAAAGAAACGCTTGACGAAAGCCCGATGGCCTACAAACGTCCCCGGGATATCCTTGAATACCTTGAAGATACAGTGGAAATAGAGCAGCGCCTGATGCCGTTATACAATTTTAAAACCGTGGAATAAACTATATGTAATATTGGAAGAGACAGTATCACGAGTAAAAATAATTCCATTTATCAATATATTAATCATTTACTCTTTTTCCTGTTTTATAACATATTTTAAATTTAATCCATCCGCCTGGCGGATCGTATTCACCGTTGCCGTAAATATATTTTCCGTCAAAATCATGAACAATAACGCCATCAATACCTACATCCTCTGCAACCCATTTTAATTCAGCGCTCTTGTCAAATAGTAATAAGTCGCAGGCAGACCCTATTAAGATAAAATTCTCATATTTATTCATATGACCAAAATAATATCTTAACATTATTTTTCTTACATTATTATTGTCCAAATTAACGATAAAGACAGAATCGCAAAAACCTATAAAAACATATTTTCCCAAAACCTCAGCATCTTTAAATGTCGTGTTATATTCATAATATACATTTATTACAAGATAAGGTCTTCCATCACAACTGATCGTATAATACATATTTGGACATCTCTCTTCTACAGATTGAGAAATATCACCAACTGAAATATTTTTAATATTTCTCCATGGTGATTCTAAAATGTCATTACAACTAACAGTATATTGTTTCATTTTGTAATTTTTCCCATGTATTATTAAAATCTATACTATTTTTTGATATTCCGTTTATTCTATTTTTAGAGGCATTGTGTATAACGACTCTCCCGGGAAACCGAATATTTCGGCGTAGTGTTTCCACCGGCTCTCGATTGGATCCGTTCCGGTGACTACGAGGATCGGTTCTCCCGGTGTTCCCGGATTCCGGCCCATACTTTCCAAAAGAGATTCAACGCGGCCGGAGATTCCGGAGATAGAATCGTAAATATGTATATCCGGTGCGGCACGTTGCACAAATGCATCTGACAAAAAAAGAAAATGAGTACAGCCCAACACAATGGAATCCGCGCCCGCCCGCCGGAAGCCTTCAACAAAAGGCGCGACCATGCGCTCGCATGATTCCTCATCACTTGTGATTGCCGCATTCTCAACAAAGTTTACCAACTCTGGCGCGGCAATGCCGATTACTGTGGAATCCGGTCCGTAACGCTTTGTCCATTCGGAACTGTTCAGCGTTGCGACTGTCCGTTCCGTGCCGAGGAGACCGACAATCCGGCTTTTACTTTGGACGATGGCTGGCTTGAGCGCGGGAACCGTTCCAACAAAAGGAAATGCCGGAAATTGTTTACGGAGATCATCTAGGGCGGCGACTGAAGCGCTATTGCAAGCGAGAACGACAATTTTGGGGTTAAATCGCCCGATGCATCGTGCGATGAGGTTCCGGATTAATGAAACTAGCGTAGGTGCGTCTTTTGCGCCGTAGGGGAAGGATGCCCGGTCAGCAACGTAGACAACCGGCTCCCGCGGGTTGCGTGTATGGAAATGCCGGTAATAGGGAAGCCCTCCGATTCCAGAATCTAAAAAAAGGACAGGACGCAGATTCTCTACCACAAAATATCCGCCTGCAATCCATTCAACGCACCAGAAACCGGCACACTAAACGAAAGAGTCGTCCCAGAGGAGCTCTGTCCCGGGATGAGATTCCCCGCGGAATCAGTCAAACGCAATTCGCCGGTACGGGGCAGGTTAAAAGTCATGGAGATCGTGTAACCAGCCGTCACCTCATTCACCAAATTTTGTAAATCCGGATCCAATTTCGCCGGACCTTCACTTAAAATAAAGGAAAGGTGCTGTTTTCCGGATACTTCGTTGAGGCTGGCCCGGCCGCCCTGGGCATCAAAAAAAGTGAGAAGCGCATCTGTCGTAGAAAAATCCATCCGGACCTGAGTAACAACATCGGTTCCAACAGTTTTTGCAGAAAATGAGCGGAGCCGAAGCCCCGGAATCCGATTCACCGTACGTTCAAAATCCACTTTCCCCACCGGAATCGGGGGATAGCGCTCGTTTCCATCTTGTTTTCCCAGTGATTCAAGTGTTTGTGAGATATGGTACTCCATAGTAATGGAACCGGCGCCGTTTGCCCGGATCACAACCGTGGCGCTGACTCCAAAACAACCGCTCAACAAAAGAGTACTCAGTAGGAAGCACATTCGCCTCATTAAAATTCCTCCGAATAAATGCTCACATCTTGAATCCGTACGGGAACTTCATCTTCAACCATCGCAAGAGCTTTTTGCAGTACTCGTTCTCCGAATTCTCTGGAATTGGAAACAATCGCCCCGCCAATCTGCGCGAACGCAAGCGAATCCTGAAGATCAACCTCGGCCGCGCTCAGATGAAAGCTACGCTGCCACTTGTCCCGGATGGAATGAACGATCCGGCGTTTTGCTTTGATCGAATCAACTTCCGGAATTTCAATGATAATTTGAATCAATGAAACAATCATTAGGGTTCTTCCTCGGCAGATTCCGTATTTTCTTTTACGGGTTCCGGCGCGGGACTCTCAGCTGCAAGAATTCTCCGGATCGATTCTTTTGTCTGATCTGAAATATCCGGATTTTCAAGCAGTACCTCAACATCTTTCCGGTCAGCTCCAGCCTTAAACGCAGTCTCTAATGTCAAAATTCCGTCCGGATTCTCCGGATCCGCTGTCAAAAGGAGCCGCGCCAACGCAAAGTTGACTTGAGCCGGCTTTGGATTCGTAGATGCTGCCGGAAGATCCTTAAGAATCTGCCGGTATTTCTCGATTGCCCGGGCATAAAAGCTATCCTCTTCAAGCAGTTGTGCAAATTCAAAACTGACGGCCGGATCCTTGTTTTTCTCCAGCCACGCGGCATAGTGGTCAAGTGCTTCCGGTTTATGCTCCGCGCGCATGATTCGGGCGAGCAGCAGGGAG
Organism: Spirochaetia bacterium; assembly: GCA_026002265.1. Classification (GTDB taxonomy): domain Bacteria; phylum Spirochaetota; class Spirochaetia; order Treponematales; family Breznakiellaceae; genus BOBG01. Next base: position 5,047 of record BOBG01000060.1, on the reverse strand, counting down.
GATTCCTTGTTTTCCGGATTCGGATGCCGCGCCAAAACCGATTCTGCCTGCTCATATCGTTTGAGCGAATACAATACGAGCGCATAATTGTATCCGTCATCAGTAGATTCCGGCACGAGCCGGAGAACCCGGTTGTACAGTGCAAGTGCCCGGCTGGTGTTTTCCAGTTTAATGGCAGTGTAGGCTGCGGCCCGTAGTACCGTCACATTGTTAGGATCCCGTACCAAAATTCCGTCAAAATAGGCAAAAGCTTCTTCGTACTGACCTTGTTCAAACTTGATTCTGCCAAGGTTGTAGCCCGCGGCATTTCTTGTTTTTTGTGAGCTGTAAGCCTTTTTGAGCCATTGTTCGGCTTCGGCGTACTTGCCTATGTCGAGATAAGCAATACCGATAGTATAATATTCTTCAGCAGAAGCTGTGCTGACACAAGAGTTAAGGCTAAACAATAAAGTAGAGGCAATGAATAGAAGCATCTTCATGAAAAACTGCTCAACTTTTCCTAACTTTGAGGACCGTTTCTTCTATTTCACGTAACTGGGAACGGTAGAGATTTGCAATACCTGCACCGTAATCAGCGATCAACTGAATAATGTTCCGGGGAAATGTTCCGGTGTCCGGGCCGTTGATTCTGTCCCCCGCGTCGCCAAGCCCGGGCATAATGTACGCAGATTCATTGAGAACCGGATCCATCCACAGGGTAAACACTTGACAATTTTCAATCGCACGGACAACCCGGAGTGCGCCTTTTAAGGCCGCAATCACGTTAAAAAATTGTACGGACCGGGGTTTTGCGCCGGATTCAAGCAGATATTTTACCACAGTTACCAAAGAGCCACCGGTTGCATTCATCGGATCCGCAAAAATTAAATCTTTACCCTGCAACATATCAATATCAAAAAATGAACGGTCAAGATCGAGAATATATTTCATGTCATTTTCATATCTGCTGTCGTCACGTTTTATCCGGAAAAGAGCAAAAGGCGTTACATAGCCATGTGAAGAATATTCCTGAATTTCTTTTGAAAAAATCATCGAAGGGAGCAATGCCCCGCGGAGCAAGATGCACATAATGGTATTTTCGATTTGTTCATCAATGTCAGTAATTTTATGTACAGCATAATTTTGTACTGGCATTGTAACAGGTGTTTTTACAATTTTATAATTTTTTTTAATACCGATTGTACTGCCGTAAGCCAATTTAAACAGCATTTCGTAGGCGCGTTGAATATAGTACACAAATTCCTGATGCTCTGTTTCCAATGCCCGGAGTTTTGCCGTAAGACGCGATGCCTCCGCGTGACTCTCGTGCGGAGTGCAGAACGAATACACCTGAATTCCGGGTTCAGCGGCACATAAATTCTGCATAAACGTTCCCATTTCGTTATAGACCTTGATTAAATTATCTTCCTCACGGCTCCGCTCCTTTGCCACTCGAGTCGTTCCAAGGATTCCAAACGAAACCATTGCTTGCCGGTACAACACATCCAATTGCTCCAAATGCATCCAATCATCCGGAGTCAAATAGCCGTCTAAATCTTCTGCCTTGAGAATAACTTTACTCATTCTACAACTTTACCCGGAACCCCAATTCAAAATCCATAAAAAAATCAAACACCGGGTCTATTACTTTAAAGCCGAGGTTGAGATCGGTTCCCAACCGAAACTCCATCCGGTCCAAGAACTGCCACGAGAGTCCAATTGGCGCTCGTAACCCCATACCAAAAGCATCGTTCCCAAAAAACAAATACGCGCCAGCTCCAAAGTACCAATTCAGGTTAATAGCAGACCATAATGAACTGTCAATGAAACGATAATCGCCCCGTAGCATAAACCGGAAATAATCTGCACCCATATCGAGTTTGAGGGCCCATTCAAATTTCGGCAGCACCGATAATTCGAGAGTAAAACCCGCGATACCGTAGCCTCTGGTAACATTATTATCGCCGTCTTTCTCCGCCGGGTTGAACCCACCGCCCAAGATAGCTCCGACAGTAACAGTGCCCGGGTAGGTAGCAAAAGGAGTCACAAAGCTCAACTTATCCGGAAATTCGGCAAACGCGGCACCACTCAAGCACATTCCAAAAATTAAAACTGTACACCATTTCTTCATGATAACTCCGACAATAATATTACCCGGATAGGCAGCAAAAGGGGTCACAAAGCTCAACTTATCCGGAAATTCCAGGCACCCCACCTACAACAAGGGTCTTCCGCTCTCCGTGAGCGTCATCTGATCCAGATCATTTGAATACGAAAGCTTTAGTTATCAGCTTTCATTAAGAGAGAATATACCAAAAGCAGGAAAAGTGTCAAGGCTTGTTCCTAAGTCTCAGAACCGGTGAGCTACTTATGCTAAAGCAGAGAGCTTCTGTTTTTCGCCATCATTGAAGATACGTAACAATTCCACCGGAATTTTCAGCTCAACAAGCCCTTCGGGGGATGTACTAATCTTAGTCTTACAAAGATGACTCTGCTTGACCAGCGGTTTTTCTCTCGGCGGTGGCTTGCCTCAAGCACACGGTGCCTTTATGCCGGCACCCAGCCTCTTCACGTTTTTAGTAGCATGAACGTTTGTGGGCTCCCGACGCCGAGACCCTTAGATGTAAATCTTAGGATCGCAGGTGTGTCCGCATGAAACCCTCTTCTTCGAGAAGCCTCGGGCAAACCAAGGGGCTTTAGCCTCGTAGTGGGAACACGGTGTTATGCGAAATGTGCCCTAAATTTTTTTAAAAATATATTGCATAAAAATATAAAATATTGTATAAAACAGGAAAAAGAGTAAATTGGAAATAATGAATGAGATAATAAAGGAGAATGGGTATATGGATTTTATAGATCATCGATTTTATGTAATAACGTCAAACATAAAATAAATTGGCATAAATGAAGTACGCCCAAACGGTGTATAACATACACCATTGCCCCTAAAATTTGTTGTAAATATTGAATAAAAACTGATTGACAAAATATTAAGAAAATGATAATATAAAGAAAATATGAAAGAGGTGTATAAAAATGTATACAATATACTATGGAACGAATAATGTTGCAAAAGCAAATTTTATGTCAAATGTTCTTAAAAATTTGCCCATAAAAATCAAAGGATTATATGAAATTGAAAACATTGATCACAATATAGATGAATGCGGAAAAGAACCATTGGAAAATGCCAAAATAAAGGCCTTGCATTATTATGGACAGATAAATGCTCCCGTATTTTCAATAGATTCAGGATTATTTTTTGAAAATGTTGAATATAAAGATCAGCCTGGAACACACGTAAGACGAATAAATGGCGTAAAATTGACCGACAGTGAAATGATAACATATTATTCAAAATTGGCAGAAAAATATGGTGGAGAAATAATAGGATATTATAAAAACGCAATTTGCATAATAATTGACAGAGAAACAATAATAGAAAGTGATGATGAAAAAATAAATTCTGAAAAATTTATAATAACGTCAAAACCCCATAAAAAACTTGTTGAAGGGTGGCCGCTTGATTCATTATCAAAAGAGATAAAAAGCGGAAAATATTATCATGATATAAATCGTGAAATGAATAATAATACTGACGAAGAATTTAATAAAATTTTTAGTGAAATAATAGAAAAACTGATATTACCTTGATATTTATTTTATGCCTTTATTTATCTTTGCGGGGATTTCACCTAACATCTCTACCTTCCTCGTAGCCACATTCCGGACATTCTTTCGTTGTCGGCACTCGCCGGCTTATCATCACCGCCCTGCCGATGTTCTTTATATTCATACATGAAAATATCTCCGGTTTGAGAAAAAGCGATCATATCATTGACGACCCATTTTACCTGCACAAAAAGAAACTGGAGAAGACTGAGATTTTCTTTTGAGATATGGTGAATATCGACTTTGAGTTGAAATTGTGAGAGGCGAGGAATTTGACATTTTATTCTTTTTCCGGTAACGTATTCAAAATTCGCGAAAAGGCAGAAAATTGTCCCAGAATACAAAACAAGATCAGTCAAATGAAAATATTCCATTCGCTATCCCCTTTATCCGGAAAGAAGAAGAGGAAGCTGTGCTCAGAGTTCTCCGTTCCGGCTGGCTGACTACGGGTCCGGAGACATTGGCTTTTGAAAAAGAATTTGCCGGATCTTTTGGGGATCTTTCTCTCCATGCTATCGCGGTGAATTCTGCGACTTCCGGTTTGCACCTTGCACTTGAGGCGTGCGGAGTCGGTCCGGGTGATGTTGTTTTGGTGCCGTCATATACTTTTGCATCGACTGCTGAAGTGGTCAGGTATATGGGAGCGGAAGTTGCCTTTGTGGATTGTAGTCCCGGAACCTTTCATATTGATCCGGATCAACTGGAGAAGACAGCCGGACGACTTTCCCGCGGCCAGCCCGCGTATGATCGGCCGGGAACTGGTGGGCCGGTTGGAAAACCTAAGGCGGTGATGCCGGTTCATTACGGCGGGTTGTGCTGCGATATGCAGTCTATTGCAGCAATAAGCCGGAACTACGCTATGCGGGTGATTGAAGATTCTGCCCATGCATTTCCGGCCCGGAATCCTGATGGAACAATGGCCGGGACAACCGGCGATGCAGGTGTTTTTTCATTTTATGCGACTAAAACTATCACAACCGGGGAAGGCGGTATGGTTCTGAGCCGGGATCCGGATCTAATCAGCCGGATGACTCTGATGCGACTCCATGGAATTGATAGGGCCGTGTGGAATCGGTACAGCGATACCGGTGCATCCTGGTATTACGAAGTAGCGGAGGCCGGCTACAAGTACAATCTTCCGGATCTTCTTTCAGCAATTGGACGTGTTCAGCTTTCCCGTGCAGAAGAGCTGCTCGCGATGCGGCGCCGGATCGCAACTGTCTATGATGCTGCTTTTTCCGGAAATGAAAAATTGATTCTTCCACCGACTGCACCGGGAGATGCCCGGCATTTGTACCCGCTCAGGCTGGTAAATCCGGAAAAACGCGATGCTGTTATTGCAACATTAAAAGAATCCGGCATCGGAATTTCTGTTCATTTTATTCCTTTACACACA
>BOBG01000059.1 GCA_026002265.1 Spirochaetia bacterium | reverse complement strand
GGAAATGTATTTGCGGCTTTTCCGGACTCAAGGGTTATGATGATATAGAAATTGCCCGCGCCGGAATTGATGTGTATGAAAAATTGTAACCACAGAGTATATAGAAGAATACAGAGATAAAAAAAAGTGGTTATGTTTTTTTTGACATGTATGATTCCGGAATCAGCTCATTGAGCCAAATGACTATACTTTTACAGGAAATAGGAAAAAAGTGAAATATTTGGTGTTGTTTTTATGTGCGTTTTCGCTCGCGGCCGAGCCGATCCGGGGGCAATGGTACGAGGTGGCATCGGACGGGGATATTGTTGATGCCGCGCTCCTTTTGCAGGAACTTGAGGCGCGTTTTGCCTTTTGCAACCGGATTTTCCGCTTTGACGATCAGAATATGCCCGGATTGCTCAAGGTGCGTGCCTTCTATGACGAGGAAGCCTACACTCAAGCTGTGGATTCCCACCGGGGAGAAAGTGGCCCGGGTGCGGTGTATATTCATTACTGGCAAGCAGATCGCCGGGAGTTGATCGTGCATCGGGGGAGTCCTGACGAGCAGAACCGGCTTCCCTATCAGGCTTTTATCCAATATCTCCGGGCTTTTGTGCAGGAACCGCCGGCATGGATTCGAGACGGTTTTGCAGGTTATCTCAGCTCGTGGCAATGGACCGGTTGTGATCAACAATTGGTTCACATTGATGAGTGGCCGTGGCTGGAAAGCGTCAAACCGGTGAAACGGAACGAATCAACGTGGAAAGATTTCCTGACTGCGGATCCGGCAGCGAATCCTCCGCCTGAGTTCCGGAATCTGGGAACTGCCGTCATTACGTATCTTATGGAAGGCGGCAATGACGAATACTACCGGACATTGATCGAATGTTTTATGAATCTCTCCGTCGAGGATTCGGCACAGGGCAATACACTGGCTACGGCCCGCAGAATCGCCCGGTGGACGGATCCGGAGCAATTTGAAAACGATTTTCAGGCATTTTTGGGGAAAAAACAGACCTTTGCGGAAATTTTTGCCGAGGGACAGAAGGCATATACAGATAAAAACCTTCCCGGTGCGGAAAAATTGTTCAAAAACGCGCAGGAGATGCAGCCGGATCACTATGCTCCCTACTATTATCTTGGGCTTGTGGCTTACGATTCTGCTAACTTTGCCCATGCGGAGCAGTATTTCCGGAAAAGCCTATCCTACGGGCTGGATTTTGCGATGGCCCGGTATGCGCTGGGGGTAAATGCCCTGGGCGCGGGGCGTGTTGACGAAGCCGAAGATCTGTTGAAACAGGCAGCACAATCGAATCCGGAAAATTATCAGGCAAAAGTGGAGGATATTCTCAAACGTATCAACCGGCGCCCGTGAATCAAACATGTGCTATCGTAACATAAAAACCGGCAGCAGTGACGAATCGAATATGACAAAGCCGGCGCTCCGCGGTTCTATGCAGAATCTTTTGAGGACCATTCCGCCCGAAACCTTTCACCATGAAGGACTTGCTCTTATTGAGAGCTTAACCGGACTGCCTGCATGGAATCAGTACCAGACTGTACTTTTGTTTTTTTCAATGGATCTGGAAATTGATACTGGCCCCCTGTTTGAATCCGCGCTTTCCCTCGGAAAAAATGTATTTATGCCGAAAATTTCCGGATCTACCATGGAATTTTACCGGTGCACAGGTGAATGGAAAATTGGGACTTATGGGATCCGTGAACCGTATCCGGCAGCGGAACCCTTGACACCGGCGGACTTTCCGGCACTCATCTTCGTACCCGGTCTCGCCTTTGATCTCAGAGGTCGAAGACTTGGCCGCGGTAAAGGATTTTATGACCGGTTTTTAGCGGGACTCGATTCAGTTCCGTTTTGTACGGCCGGAGTGTGTTTGCATTGTCAGGTACTTCCATCAGTTCCATCGGATCCATGGGATTATTCCGTTGATCTGCTTTTGTACCATAAAGATAAACCGGAAGCACTGCACCTATAATCATCATGTCAATAACTCTAAAAGCGTTGGCCGCCCGTAGTACGAGCGATGAAAGGAGCATTTTTATGGATTATGAATCCGATCAATTTTTTAATAATCAATCTCATTGGCATACTATTTTTAGTATTTCGGATTTGTATTAAAAAAGGCATAGTGTTTACAGTAGGTGCTGTGGGAGATTTTTACATTATATTTTCACGTTTTATTCATGAATATACTGTTATTTACAGGAAACGCACGAAAAATACCGAGGAAAAACCATGACATATTTTTTTGAAACCTATGGCTGTCAAATGAATAGCGCGGAGTCGGCTGCGCTCGTAGTGGTGCTCAAGGAGCACGGCTGGGTTCCGGCCGATTCCGGTGAACAAGCAGATCTTGTACTGATAAACACTTGTGCGGTCCGGGCAACTGCGGAACAACGTGCCTTGGGACGGATTGCCCATTACGCGGCGCTCAAAAAAAGCCGGACTTTCAGCCTGATCGTGGCTGGATGCATGGCATCGCGGCTGGGGAGAAAAATCGGGGCGGATTTTGTGCTTGGAACACATGAGCGAAACCGGTTTCCGGCGATTCTCGAATCGATTAAAGCCGGAACTCATTCTATTGAAACAGATGAAAAGCCGGTTTTTTCCTTTTCACCGCTGCATCTTGAGGAAGGCAAGTCCCGTGCCTTTGTGCCGATTATGCATGGGTGCAGCAATTTTTGTACTTACTGCATCGTTCCTTATGTGCGCGGGCCGGAAATTGCACGGGATCCGGATTCTATTTATGAGGAAATCCGGATCCTTGGAGATAGAGGGGTAAGGGAAATCGTACTGCTGGGGCAAAATGTCAACTCGTACCGGTGGGAGGCTGTTGATTTTCCGGCATTATTGGAAAAAAGTGTAGGGGCAATTCAAGGCACCGGAATTAGATGGATCCGTTTTCTTTCAGCGAATCCGGCCGATGTTTCGCCCCGGACCATTGAAGTTTTACAAGAATATCCGGTTTTCTGCCGGCACCTGCACCTGCCCTTTCAATCCGGTTCATCGCGGATTCTCGCGGCAATGAACCGCCGGTACAACCGTCAGCAGTACCTCGATCTCATTGCATCGATTCGTAATGCTTTACCGGATATCACCTTTTCGGCTGATATTTTGGTTGGTTTTCCGGGTGAGACTGAAGCGGATTTCGCGGAAACTGTGTCGTTAATGGAAGAAGTGCATTTTCTTTTGTCGTTTATGTACCATTATAATCCGCGTGAAGGGACCAAAGCTTTTGATCTGCCGGATCGGGTGCCGGATCCGGTAAAATTGGAGCGTCTGGACCGGGTTATCACACTCCAAAAACAGCACACGCAGACACTGCTGCACGGCCGGATTGGGGCAACGGTGCCGGTTTTGATCGAGGGAATTTCCCGGAAAAATACCGGGGAACTCCTGTGTCATACTGAACATGAGGAGATGGTTGTCGTGCCTGGCTCCCCCGCTTCGGTGAATTCTTTCGCGACTCTCAAGCTTTCCGGTTTAAGGGGAAACACATTCTATGCTGACTATGTGCCGTGAGCGGCAGTGAAAATCAGCGTCCCTGTTCCCCTCAACGGAGCTACTTTTGGTAAAAGTTTTAGGTTCTTTCCATATCTTACGAATTTTTACTATTTTACTATTTCATTATGTTAAAAAGAAATATAGAGGTCTGTCCCCAATATAAGCTGACTGAATCATCTGTTTCATTCCATGCTATAGTTACTTATGCGGGCGGCAAAACAGAGTGATACCATCATAATCTTCGCCGTATTTTTCTTTATGCTGACTCTCGAACTGTTTGCTCAAACAACTCCGCTTGAAGCAACGATCCGGAACCTTGAGCAAAATGCGCGCGCGCCCGGACTTTCAGTGGATGTCCGCCGGAGTGCATTCGTGCAGTTGGGTCAGTTGTATCACCTTTCCGGAAATCTTGAAAAGGCGGCAGAGGCATGGACCGATGCGGCTTTTGTGGATCCGGAACACTGGGATTTGCAAGCGCTTTTTGAGCGTGCACGTTGTTTAACTGCATTGGGAGAAATGGATCACGCCTTGGAAAGTATCCGGATGCTTTTGGAAAAAACCAAGGATCCGGCTCTCGCGGTTCAGGCCCGGTTTTTGATGGCACGTATCGAGTCATTTCATTCCGGGCACGCATCTGCGCTGATTTTGCTCCTCAACGATCCGGCTTTTTCGCACTACCGGCCCGCATTGTACTACACCATTTGGAAAATATCCGGCGATGACCAGTATAAAGATACCCTCGTAAGGCGCTTTCCGGCCAGCCCGGAAGCCCGAATCGTAACAGAATCGAACACAAAAGCGGATGAAGGTGCGCTCTGGTTCCTCTTTCCGGGGTTGGAAGGCATTACAATGGAATAGCCGGAATTATTTTTTTAGAGTATACTGGATTCATGTGGTCATTTTCGGCAATTCTCAGTTCCGGAAAAGAAGTATGGTATCGTGTGGTCGATACGGTACAAGATCTCGTTCATAACCGGACCTTGATGATCATTGTTGGCGTCGGGGGCGCATTGTTGATCTGCCTCCTTATCATTGCTATAGCTCTTCCGAAAAAAGCCGGCGGGTATTCAAAACCGGAATTGGCAGATTTGACTCTGCCGCCGCTTCCCCAGGAAGATATTTTTTTGCCGGAGGAACCAGATTTTTTGCCGCGGGTACTCTTGCAGGAGGAGCCGGCGCCGTGGACAACTGAGGATGTTATGCCCTTTTGGACGGATCCCTTGGAACGAGGCGAAGGATATTGGAGGGAACGAGTATCCAACGCACTCGATGATTTACTGGAGGAAATCCCCTGATGCAACATATATACGCACTTTTAATTCTTTTATTGACAGCAGTTCCGGTCTTTGCTCAAGAGCTTCTTTTACCGGATGCTGATCGCATCACTATCACTGATGAACCGGTCTTTGATCCCCCTGACATTGTTTTGCCGGCCGATTCCGGATCTGGCACTAACCAAACTGTGCTACTACCGGATCCAACTACGCCGCGCATCCCGGAACTACCGGCCATCTCTGCTACTCCGGCGCCGGCAACTCCACAGATTCCGGCACAAAACCAAACCCCAGCACCGGCGAATCCGCAGACTCCGGTTGCACGTCAGACTCCTACTCCGGCACAAAACCAAACCCCAGCACCGGCGAATCCGCAGACTCCGGTTGCACGTCAGACTCCTACTCCGGCGCAAAACCAGACCCCGGCACCGGCAACCCCACAGATTCCCGCACAAAACCAAACCCCGGCACCAGCGAATCCGCAGACTCCGGTTGCACGTCAGACTCCTACTCCGCCACAGACTCCAGCGCAAAACCAGACCCCGGCACCGGCAACTCCACAGATTCCGGCACAAAACCAAGTCCCGGCTTCAGCAGCGACTCCACAGACTCCAGTACAAAACCAGACCCCAGATCCGAATGCTCTTTATTCCCGGACAGTGCAAGTTCGGGTCGGACAGATGCTTGAAATTCCATATCGGGGGACCGGTTGGGTCTATCTTGGGGAAGCCAGAGCCCAGCGCGGTATGGTCTACGATTCACGGCGCCTTGATGCAGAGGGTCAGACCTTTTTGTTCAGAGTGAATGCGGCCGGCACCTTCGCGCTCAAATTTTATAAACAGGATTTTATCCGGGATTATATTCTCAACGATCTCGTTCAGGTGATTGCCTCTGAGCCGCCGGAATTTTCGCCGACAACATGGTTTAACCCGCCAGCTCAGCAAAGCCGGATCGTTGCCGGTCCTCGGTGGCCGAGCGCTTTGGAAGAAGCAGCCGCGGTCGGTGCAGTCCGGGCTCCAGCACCAGCAGCGCCCCCTGTTCATCCGGAGCAGCTCTCAGATGCTGCGCTGGATTCACCGCCGAGCGAGCCGCCGGAGCAACCCCCTGAGCAGGCGCAGGATCCGCACACCTATTTCACTCAGGCTCAAACAGCTTTCGAGGCTGGCGACCTTGAACCGGCACTTTCCCGTCTGGATCTATTTCGGGAGCACTATCCGACCGGAACTGACGAAGCGTGGTGGCTTTACGGGCAAATTTTTGAAGCGCCGGGCGCGAATCGGAACATCCGCTCCGCGGTCACCTATTATCAGCGGCTTGTGCAGGAATTTCCGTGGAGTTCCCGGATATCGGACGCCAAAAAGCGCATTGCCTACCTTGAACGCTTTTATGTGAATATCCAATAAAAGGGGGTGTCCTCCCCCTGCCTCTATCTCGACAGGCTCGATACCCGGGCATCGAGCCTGTCGAGATGCCGTCACCCCCCTCGTGGTTGAAGGCGTTCCCTGAGCCTGTCGAAGGGAACACTGGAAGCTGTCCACGAATACACACGAATATCCACTAATTAGTTTTTCTTATTCGTGTTAATTCGTGGATCCTGTTCGTAAAAATTCAGATCGAGGTCTGACCCAGTGTAAATATATATACTGTAAAAAGATGCAAGAGGTCTGTCCCCAAAATTATTGAATCGGAATCACCGGCAAAATTGACGCAATACTCAATCCGGCAAACATATTTCCAAAAATAGACCCGGCAAAAATCGGTTCCGCATCAAAAATCGGCTGCATCCGAAGTAGAACAACGACACATGCAGCGACTGTTATCCCCTCCAATAATCCAAATGCCGCCCCCAGAAAATGATCCACAGCGCCAATATGAATCCGCTTGACAATATCCTTGAGCATTATCTGCACTAATTTCACGACACCAAACACGATAAAAAACAATACAATAAAACTTATCAATTCTGGAAAAATTTTAATATCGGTGTTCATTTTCGTCCGAACAAAAGTTGCACCATTCCGGTACAAAATCAAAGCCACCCACGCCCCAAGTACCACGGCCGCAACAGATAAGGATTCTTCAGTGAATCCCCGGAGTGCAGCCCGAATAGTTAAAATGAGAATAAAAATCAATAAAATAATATCAATTGGTACCATCAGCTTTTCTCCACAAATTCTTTTATTGCATGGCTAATACAGCATGCTCCATCAAGCGTTCCGATTTTTTGTGCAGCAGCAGCCATGCGATTCCTCTTTTCCGGATCATGTGCAAAGCCATAAATCGTTTCCACCAATGTTTTTGAATCCGGTTGTTCCAGCACAAGTGCTGCACCGGCTCGTTCAAAAAAGCCAGCATTTTCTACCTGATCGCCCCGTGTCGCATTTCCCCGTAATGGAATCAACATCATCGGCACTCCCACTGTGGCACATTCCCACACGGTACCGGCTCCGCTCCTACCCACAACTAGTTCAGCGGCAGCAAGCAGGTGGGGCATCTCTTCTCCAATGTACGCAAGGGGATAATACCGGAAAGACGGTGCATATTGTTCTGCGTTTCCGGTTTGATGCACAACAGTGTAAATTTTTGTCAGTTCAGGCAGACTCTCCTGAATCAGATTGTTGACCTCGTGCGCTCCTTGACTGCCCCCAAGTATCAGTACAATTTTTTCATCCGGATCAATATTCAAAAACTTCCGGCCGGCCGTAGCATCAGCGTTCCGAAACTGCATCCTCACCGGATTTCCGGACACAATTATTTTATTCTGATATTTCGCACCACAAGCAGTGGCAGTTTCCGGATATGCCACAAATATTTTCTGTGTAAAGCGTAATGCAATCTTCGTAGCGAGACCGGGACTAAAATCTGACTCATGAATAAAAACCGGTATACACAGAGATGCAGCAGCAAGTACTGGTGGTACACTCACATAGCCCCCTTTTGAAAAAAGTAATGCCGGCTTTTCCTTTTTTAAAATTTTCCGCGCTGCAAAAAAACCGGAGATAACTTTTAACACATCACGGAAATTCTCAAATGAGAAATAACGGCGCAGCTTCCCGGCCGGTATTCCAAAAAATGCCACCCCAGTTTTTTCAATAATACCCCGATCCATTCCTGTGTTTGAACCTATCCAAAGGACCTGGTAGTACGGCAGGTGTGCCACAACCGCAAGCCCGGGATAAATATGCCCTCCTGTTCCCCCGCCGGTAAATGCAATCGTCTCCATTTATGAATACTAATTGATTCCGGCACTTTTTACAAGTAGGTCTGACCCCATGTAATTATATATATTAAAAAGAGATACCGGAGGTCTGTCCCCAAAATTTTTAAAAATTCCGGCAAACTGAATCAAAACTGTCGTTTCGACCCGTACTGTAATTGATCGTGTAATGCGATCAAGGAGGAATCTATGGCACGTCCAGACCGTGGGGATACGAGTAAGGGAAAAACATATCATGTTGCTTCGGAGATCAACCGGAAAGCCTTTGATCTACAGGATAATGAAGACAAAAAAATGTTCCTTAAAGTTATCGAAGAAGCAAAAACGAAAAAGAACTATAAGTTTGAACTTCACAATTTTTGCATCATGGATAATCATTTTCACTTTTTAATCACACCAGAATTGGGACAAAGTTTATCTGTGATAATGAAATGGATCAAGATGGTTCTCGCAATCCGGTGGAATCATAAATATGGAAAAACTGGACATCTGTGGGGAGATCGATTCTTTTCACGGGAAATTATTGATGATGAGGATTTCATCACAGTCTATAATTACATCGATCAAAATCCGGTAAAAGCAGGTATCGTGGAGCTGCCGGAGGATTGGAAGTGGGGTGGCTTACACCATCATCAGCAAGGGATTGTCCAGATAGTAAAGCCCGCACCGGAATGGGTGTTGGAGCGGCTGCCGTGGCACCGGTCGCTGGGGACAGACCTCCGTCCCTAATCCCCTGCCATTTCCGGTATTGTACCAAATAAACCCCGGCTAATTTCCGAAAATAAAACCGGAAGTAGACTCAATACCTATTTTTCTGGTTTATACTGTGAAGAAATAGAGGAATATTGCTCTAAATATTGACTGTACCACAAAAACAGAGTATCATGTGATAGTTTATTTATGAGGGTTTTCGATGAGAATAGCGATAGTCAGTGCGACTGCGAAGCAAAATGGCATTCCCGGTTATATCCGGGCATTGCAGAAAGGCATGGAATCAATGGGTCACCGGGTTGATGTTGTTGATGCATGGACGGAAGATGGCTATAAATTACCCGGCTATGAGTACCTTGCAGTGGTTGCAGAGCAGATTTCGCTTTTTGGCGGAAAAATGCCGGAGTCCCTTCTCAAGATTGTTGCTACATCCGGCGGAGGTATCGGGGGAAAACGGAGCGCGGCTTTTCTTAAAAAAACATATCCTTTTACATCAAAAGGACTTTCCAATCTAATGAAACTCATGGAAAAAGAGGGAATGCTTGTAAACTGGAGCGAGGTACTCTTGAACGATTCCCATGCCGAGGCTATGGGCAAACGCATCGGAGTCTGATATGCGGCCGGAAAAACTCACACTTGAAAACTTCGGGCCCTTTGTAGGACAAGAAATTATCGACTTTTGCGGATTAAGTGAAATTTTCCTTATCACCGGAAAAACCGGATCCGGTAAAACGACTATTTTTGATGCAATTTGTTATGCGCTCTATGGAGATGTTCCGGGAGATCGCGGAACCAACCGGATCCATAGCGATTATGCAAAACCGGCTACAGATTGTTCTGTCTCTCTGGAATTCAGTCTTGGAACAAAACGTTACCGGGTCGATAGATCGCTCAGATCGAATAAAAATCTGAAATTTGAAGAAGAAGCAACTCTCTACGAAATAATTAATACTTTTCCGGCCAATCCGAGCGGTAAAAAAAATGAAGCAAATAAAAAAATTAAAGAACTTATCGGCCTTGATAAAGAGCAATTTTGTAAAGTGGTTCTCCTTCCCCAGGGTGAATTTGCCAAATTTTTGAAAGAAAACAGCAAGGCTCGTAAACCATTACTCAGTAAACTTTTTTCAATGGAGAAAATTGATGTAGTCACCGATTATGCCGTTAAACAAACAAAAGAGTTAAAAGAAAAACGAGATGAAATCGAGCGCTCGCTCAATTCCCTTAAAGATCAAGGAATTAGCGCTGAAAATCACGAAAAGCTCCATGCTGAAAAAAGCTCCGCAGTGACTGTGGCTAATGAACATTTACAATCTCTTAACGAAACGGTTATCTATTTGCAGAAAGTTGTTGACGTGCTTAACGAAAAGGAGCAGTGCCTTAAAGCTTTATCTGAAGTGCAGTCTCGAATTTCCCGGCACGAAAATAATGCGGATTCAATCCATGAAAAGGAAAACCGGCTCGATCGTGCGCGTCAGGCTGAATTATTGCGTCCGCACCTTGAAAGAGTCGAACAGGATCACCATGATGCGGATCATGCGGCCGAAAAAAGCGCTGCTGCAACTGCACATTCCGAAAACGTCAGGCAGAAGCAATCCGAAATGGATTTTCAATCCTCAACAATACATAATCAGGAAAAAATGCTACAGGACCGCCGTTTACAGATGCAATGGATCCAGGAATTAGCCAAAAAAGAACAGCAGCTCCGATCATCTCAGCAAGATCTCGATAAACAATTCGCAAAAAACGAATATTTAAAAGTTGAATTGCACAATTTTGAAAAAAGTATCCAGAATCTTGACGATAAAATCCGGAATTATGAATCACAAAGCGCGCAGATGGAAACGCTTCAGATTGAACGTGAGCAGGCTCAAGCTGAGGAGCGCCGGCGTACAGAAATTGTAAAAATGGTGCAGCTGCATGACAATGCAGTGCGTGAATATGTGCAGGTGCAACGAGATCAGGAGGAAATTGCCCAACGTCTTCCCGGTTTACGTTCTGAAGTCACCCGACTGGCGCAGGAACAGCGGATGAATTATGCGGCACACCTCGCTTCACAGTTGAAAAAAGGAGAACCTTGTCCGGTATGCGGTTCAAAAAATCACCCCGCGTGTGCAGAGGGCGCGGCTTTGGGCTTTGAAAGTGAAAAATCTCTCCAAGATCTTCAAGATGCGTACAATGCCGCGGAACGCCAGTGGACGGTAGCCGAGACACAGCGCGCAGCGAAAGATCACGAGATCAACCGGCTTCTCGAAGAGTATCATACTGTGAATCCGGATCATCCCATGCCTTCTCCGGCTGACGCCGGGACAATGCTCGAACAACAGCATGCCGCGGTCCACTCTCTGGACAAACAATACACTGCGATTCTCGATAGCAATCGTCAGCTTACCGCGTACCGTCCGAAACGGAATCGTGCGGAAGATCAACGCCGGGAAAAAGAGCGCACCCTTGAGCGAGAAGGTGAAAAATACCGGAATCTCCAGACTACTGTTGAATCGATGCGTCAGGAGCAAGAGCAATTCCGGAATGAGTGGGGAAAATCTCCGGCCGCGGTTCATGCCGAATGGGAACGGGAGATTCCGAAGTGGGAATCGGCTATTACTGCCTACAAAGAGTCCCGGGAAAAAATGATAAAAGAACAAGCCGAGGCCGAGTCGAACCGGGCAAATGCCGAATCCAACCGGATCGATGCTGAGAATAAGTATCAGAAATCGCGGTCCGGATTGGAACAATTGTTGGTACATTCAGCATTTACCGATATTGATGCGTTGAAAAACGCTCTTCTGAATGCTGATTTTGCAGTACAACTGGAGCATGAAATAACCGGTTGGAAGGATCAGAAGATCCGGCTCGATTCTGAACTTCGTGAAAAAGAGCAGCAGTTTGAAAAAATCCAAATGAATCTCCGGACATTCAATGTTGAACCGGACCTGAATCGTGAAAAAGCCGGCGCACGTTTGCAGTCATTCCGGAAAGAACAGGACAAAGCTACACAGAACTTGATCGAAACACGTACTGATTTAAATGCTTTTGAGCAAAAAACCGCTGAATTTAACCGGTTGAATAGCCTTTTTCAAGAGTCTGAAGCAGAATATTTGCTTCAAAAACGATTTTCTGATGATATTTCCGGCACCAATCATCAAAAAAAACCTTTCAATATGTGGCTTTTGGGCCGCTATTTTGAAGAAGTAACCATCCGTGCGTCAAAATATTTTGATCGTATGAGCGAGGGTCGCTACCGGCTGCGCCTTGATCTGGATTATAAAAGCGGAAATGCCTTTACCGGACTTGATCTTGAGGTATGTGATTCTCACACGGGCCAGAGCAGGCCGTGCAGTACCCTTTCCGGCGGAGAGAGTTTTTTGGCATCCATTAGCCTTGCGCTGGGACTCGCGGACTCGATTCAAGCCCGATCCGGAGCGGTGCGTCTGGATGCAGTCTTCATTGACGAAGGTTTCGGCAGTTTGGACGAGGCAACATTGGATCTTGCATTCAACATTCTTGACGAGATTCGTGAGCACCGCATGGTGGGACTCATCTCCCATGTCAGTGAAATGCGGTCCCGGATTCCCAGTCAGATTGAAATAAAAAAATCTAATTCCGGCTCACGAGTTATTATCCGATAAATCAATGAAAAAAAAATGCTTCAGTTGCAAACATGATCTTTGTGGGATTTGCTTTTTTTGTATCAAAATACAGATAATAACAGCAATTTTTAGTTGATAATACGATGGCATCGCCGCGTCCGCGGTAATTATACTCCGTATGAAGAGACGGCAATGCACAAGATGCAAATGATAGTGTTTTACCGGTATCAGACATTTTCAACGTAAATCCATCCGGCCTATGAGTCAAATGTCCGGTGCCGCATGGAATAAACCCTTTTTCATTTGGCAGAGCTTCAATATTAACCGGTATTTCAAGATAATAAATCCCGGCTGCAATCTCACGCTTTACTTCATCGCGTTGCCATTCATACCAATCAGGAATATGCGGAAATTCTGTGACGCCGTCTGCGGCTTTTAATGATCCGTACTCACCCATTGACCATATTTTACCGCAGTGCAAGCAGATAAGATCGGCATTTTTACTCATAATTTCATATTCAGATGTGCAATGCGGGCATTTATATAATACCTTGTGCAATCCTTCAGCACGTTTTGGGTAGTCAATTCGGATATTATTATCATACTGCCATGCATATTCATCGTAGGTAAATTGTTCATTGATAAATTCGGTTAATTCTGCAACTGTTTTTATCTTTGTATCTTCAGGTGTCAAAATAAGTTCAAGACTGACAGATAATGGAACCTTCCTTCTGTGCTCCTCGTCCCATATCGGAGCAGCTAAATAACTTCCATGTGATTTCATCATAACAACTGAAACCCCTAAAAACTTTAGGAGCTTGCCCACAGATTGCGGCAGCCTGCTATTTGTACCAACATTACTATGCCGTGCCTCGGGATAAATTACAACTATTTCTTTTTGTGACAAAGCATAACGGATATTTTTTATAAGCTGCGGATCGCCGGCAAAACGCCGCGTGGGAATACAGCCAATTGCACGGTACACATTATTACCGAATGCTGCAAAACCTTCCACATCAGAAACATAATTAGCCCGGTAAGGAAATAGTGCGAGGGGTGCAATAAAATAATCGGTGAATC
>BOBG01000058.1 GCA_026002265.1 Spirochaetia bacterium | reverse complement strand
TCACGAATATATACAAATAATACGAATGAATATTTTTCTTAATTAGTGTAATTCTTTTTATTGTAAATAAATACGGAGGTCTGTCCCCAAAATCGCTCGGTTTACTCTGCCTACAAACCCACATTTTTCCGGCACCCCCTGCCATACGAGAGTCAGCGAGTCACCGGAAGAGGTCCACGAATATACACAAATAATACGAATGAATATTTTTCTTAATTGGTGTAATTCTTTTTATTGTAAATAAATACGGAGGTCTGTCCCCAAAATCAAAGAAAAGCCTCTTTCTTTTCCCGGCTTTTTTTGTTAAACTGCCGATATGGATCAGCATGTTTTGCATTGGGCCGATGAAACGGCCGCGAAAATACTTTCGGAAAAAGGTGAAAAGGATTGTTATGTGTGCGCGTCCGGAATCACTCCGTCTGGAACTGTGCACATTGGCAATTTCCGGGAAATTATTTCAGTGGATTTGGTTGCTCGGGCTTTAGCAGATAAAGGGAAAAAGCTTCGATTCATTTATTCGTGGGATGATTATGATGTATTCCGGAAAGTGCCGGCCAATATGCCCCATGCCGCGGAATTGCAAAAATATCTACGGTTTCCCATTACACTCGTGCCGGATCCCTGGGAACGTGACAGTTCTTATGCCCGGCACCACGAGGTCGATGTTGAAACGGTACTACCCGCGGTCGGTATCCATCCGGAATATCTCTACCAAGCTGAACGTTACCGGAGCGCTATGTACGGCGCCGGCGTCCGGGTTGCATTGGAAAAACGTGCGCTTTTGAAGGAAATTCTGAACGAATTCCGGGACGAGGATCACAAAATGGAGGCTGATTACTGGCCCATCACGGTTTTTTGCGGGAAGTGTAACCGGGATACTACGGAAATTGACGACTGGGACGGTGAATGGGGACTTTCGTACCATTGTAATTGCGGTCAGATCGAAACAGTTGATCTGCGCGAGTCAAACGGCGTGAAATTATTATGGCGTATTGATTGGCCTATGCGCTGGAAGCAGGAGCAGGTTGATTTTGAGCCGGCCGGTAAAGATCACCACAGTCCGGGTGGTTCTTTTGACACGGCGCGGCGGGTCAGCAGAGAAGTGTACGGTTATGAGCCACCGGTGACTTTCCGGTACGATTTCATTGGTACAAAAGGTTTACCCGGGAAAATGTCCAGTTCTTCCGGAAATGTGATCGATCTCGCGACCGTTTTGCAGGTTTATACACCGGAGATTGTCCGATTTCTCTTTGCCGGTACGAGACCTAACACCGAATTTACCATTTCTTTTGATCTTGATGTGATCAAAATTTATGAAGATTATGATCGGGTTGAGCGGATTGCATGGAAAGCGGATCCGGCAAAAGATGAAAGCACTTACCAAAAAGCCCGGCGGATTTATGAACTCTCGCAAGTGGAAAGAGTTCCGGATCACATGCCCTATCAAGTTCCGTTCCGGCATTTGTGTAATTTACTCCAAATCGCTGATGGAAATATTGAAAAAACAATTGCCGGATTGACTGATCTCGCACCGGAACAGATCCCAGGAATCCGGGCGCGCTGTGTTTGTGCGGTACGATGGATTGCAGATTATGCTCCGGAAGAATTCCGATTTAAACTTCGTCCGGTCGGAGAAAAATGTGATTTGGGTGAACAAGAGACTCATGCCATTCAGTTGCTGCGGGATACAATTGTTGTATCCATTGATCAGTATCCGGACGATAAATCCTGTGCGGCTGCATTGTACAGGATCGCTGAAGAAGCCGGCATCGAGGGAAAGGAGCTCTTCCGAGTTGTATATCAGGCATTGATTGGAAAAGATCAGGGACCGCGTTTGGCAAATTTTCTCCGGTCAATCAACCGGGATAGACTTTTAGGAATTCTGGAACGGTATTAGCTATATTTTTTTGGGAAATTAGTGAGAAGGAACCAGTACATGAATCAACTAATTTTAGGTGATAATCTTGAAATTCTCCAAACACTGGAGCCGGAATCGGTTGATCTCATTTATCTTGACCCTCCGTTCTTTTCCAACCGTAATTACGAAGTTATCTGGGGAGATTCCGGTGAAGTACGCAGCTTTGAGGATAGATGGGCCGGCGGAATACGGCATTATATCGGCTGGCTTGAGGAACGAGTACAAAAA
Organism: Spirochaetia bacterium; assembly: GCA_026002265.1. Lineage (GTDB taxonomy): Bacteria > Spirochaetota > Spirochaetia > Treponematales > Breznakiellaceae > BOBG01. The sequence goes on along the minus strand of BOBG01000058.1, from coordinate 11,358 downwards.
ATGTATCCGCTTCTTAAGCCGACTGGTTCAATATTTCTACATTGCGATTGGCACGCAAATGCTTATATTAGAACGCTTATTCTGGATAAAATATTTGGTGAGAATAATTTCCGGAACGAGATTATTTGGTGTTATAGCGGACCAGCAAATTCTACAAAAGCGTTTCCACAAAAACATGACACAATATACCGGTACTCAAAAAGTGAACAATTTATATTTAATAAAAATGATATTTTAATACCTTACGATGAATCAACGTTGAAACGCCGTTCGTATACTGAAACAAAAAAAAAGGGGATACCATTTCAAGGTAAACCAGAGGAAGAATATTTAAAAGGCCGGATTCCTTTTGATTGGTGGACTGGGATTAATTCCGGTGGTCAAATGTCATCTAAAGAGCGTATTGGATACCCAACACAAAAGCCGGAAGCTCTTTTAGAGCGTATAATTAAATGTGCAAGTAACGAAGGTGATCTAGTTTTGGATCCTTTTATCGGCGGTGGTACTACGGCTGTAGTTGCGGACCGGCTCGGCCGCCGGTGGATCGGTATTGATCAATCAGTGCAAGCAATTAGCGTGTCAGCAATGCGCTTAGATAATGCTAGAGATTTAACCTCTCAACCGTTTGAAAAAATCCTCCCTACTTATGATTATAATGTGCTACGGAATAGTGATGCTTTTGAATTTGAAGACTGGATTGTACGGAAATATGGCGGAACGCCGAATGTTAAGAAGCGTGGCGATAAAGGGTTAGATGGGAAAAGTGCTGACAATATACCGATACAAGTTAAACGACAGGACGAAATCGGTAGAAATGTTGTTGATAATTTTCTTTCGGCAATCCGGCGCGATAATCCGGAATTACTCGCTAGAAATATTGCTGAAGCTAAACCTGCCGGCTATATTATTGCATTTTCTTTTGGAAAAGGATTGAAGGATGAGGTAGCTCGATTGAAACAAGATGATAAAATTATTATTAAATTAGTACCGGTAAATGAAATAATTGAAATAAAATTTAAACCTACTGTAAGTGTTGACGTAGAAGAACTTGCGAATTTTGATAAAGAAAGAGTAGTAGCATTGACCGCGACTGCAAAGACGGATTCAAAGATTGAATTGTATAGTTGGGATTTTGAACACGATCCGGAAAAAGGCTTTAGAGCTGATGTTTATATCGGCAAAATTAATCGCGAAGAACGTACATTTAAAAGTACCGGTACCTATTCTATTGCGTGTAAAGTGACGGATTCGTATGGCTATGAGGGTATTGAAACATTTATCGTTGCAATAAATGGTGTAGTACAAAAGAATAAAATGGAAATGGAAACAAAATGAAAGCATTGATTTTTTTGGCTGAAGGTTTTGAAGAAGTTGAGGCGCTCACACCGGTTGATTTTCTGCGGCGGGCCGGAATCGAAGTGACGATGTGTGCGGTTGGAAGCGAGCGGACTGTGACGGGTTCCCATAGGATTCCGGTTACAGCAGATGTGACCATAGAATCTCTGCCGGATCAACAGTGGGACGCAGTACTTTTACCCGGCGGAATGCCGGGATCAAAGCACCTCGCGGAATCGGAACCGGTACAAAAAATGGTTGTAGAGATGGCAGATTCTGGAAAAATCGTTGCGGCGATCTGTGCCGCACCTGCGTTGGTGCTTGGCCCACTCGGTGTGCTTAAGGGCCGGAAATTCACCTGTTACCCCGGCATGGAACAAAAAGTTTCCGGCTCTATATGGACTCAGGACAGAGTCGCTGTTGATGCCAATATTATCACGAGCCGGGGGGCAGGAACGGCCGGACTCTGGTCATGTGCGATCATCGCCGCGCTCGCCGGAGAATCTGCCGCACAGGATATTGCAAAAAGTGTTGTAATGTAGCTTTTATTTTATGCAAATTATGAGTATATTGGAGTCATGCCCCCTGATCGCAATCCTAAACGCTTCGCCCGCTTCCTTTTTATAGCCGGAATCACACTGCTGTTTTTGGGAAGCGTGCTTTTAATTCTTGACTTCGAAAAAGTGTCCCGGCTTTCCATGTTCCTGGCTTTTTTGTTTATGGGCGCCGGAATCGGATGTGCAGTTCGTGCAATTCGGTTCCACAAGCGTTCTCTTTACCTTTTTGTTGCGGCATTTTCCTTACAAGCCAGCTTTTTTCTCCTCCTTTCCGCGATTAAAGTCTTGCCAATAACTTTTTCACAATACTGGCCACTCATCTCCATTTTCTCCGGAATCGCACTTTTTCCGGCCGGCTGGCACCGGTACGGAGTATTTAAAGTCCGGTATATCGTGCCTTCTTTGGCTTTTATCTTTCTCGGTTCAGTACTACTCGTTTTTTCATTCGATCTGGTACCTTTTTCCTTTAGACAATTTATTTTAAATTGGTGGGTACTTCTCGTGGTTCTTGCGGGATTGGTACTCGTTTTGGTCGCGTTAAGTACAAAAAATGCAAGCACCAAGGATCTCCGATGAAATATATTTTTCTCTGTTGTGTATTGCTCTATTCATGTAGCAGCCGGCAGAGCCGTGTTCCAGCCGGAAACCGGGCAGCATTATCCGGAACCGCATCTGAAGTACAGATGCTCGTGGAGCAGGCACTGCCTTCGTCTCTGATTCAAGCGTTGGGTATAATCCAGAGCCGGAACCTTGGGGATAATGAATTCGGCCGGACCATGAATGCGGTGATCCGGATTTTGGTGCGAAATATCTATCCGGATATGCCGGTACAACTGCCTCCGTTTGATCCTTCGCCGTCCCACCTCTACACAAAAATCCTCCGGGCCGTGGAAAATAAAAGCTATACGCCTTCCTCATCTTCTGCACCTGATTACCTTGAATATGTTTTGCCTTTTGTAACGCTTTTGTCTGAAGATAATCCGGGTAATATTGATCATGCAGCACCGGATATGATCCGGGCACAGTCGCTGAACAGGGATTCGGTGTTGGCACCGTACTTTTTGGGTGTGATTCATGAGCGGGCGGGCCGGTATGAAGATGCTCATCCGTACTATGATACTATTTACAGTACGGCACCGGAAATGTATCCGGCCGGTATTGGGCTGTCCCGGATACTCGCTGCAACGGGGCGGATCACTACTGCGATTCAGTTTTTGCAGGCTATGGATGCACAGGCACCGGATAACCCGGCTATTCAAGGACAGCTCGCTCGCACCTATTATATGGCTGAACGGTGGACAGACGCATCTGCACTCCTCGCACCTATTGTACAGCAACAGAATGTGAATCCGGTATTTATCCTTATGTATGCTCAATGTTTAGTGGAGCAGAGGCAATTTGTCCGGGCACAATCTCCATTGGACCGGTACATCGCACTGAATCCGGATGATCGGCGTGCGCTTTTGTTATACGTCCGGATTCAGTCTGAGGGTTATCACAACCGCGAAGCTGCCTTGAACTATGCACGTACTCTGACCCGCCGGCCGTTTATTGATGATGAAGCTTCTGTGTACGCGCTGCAGTTATTGCAAGATTCATCGCGAACTGACGACAAAGAGGAGGCTCAACAATTACTCGCGGTACTTTTGAATAATCAAAATCCTCCGCTGGCAGTGCTCGTTTTGGGAGCCGAGGATGCGATTCAACGCAAAGATTGGCCGGCCGCAACAGCTTACAACAACCGGATTCTCGCGCAGAGCCGTTCCGCACATGATCTGCTCCGGGCGTGGACCGCGGCGCGGGGTCAAGGGAATCAGCAGCAAGCCTTTGGGTATGCGTTAGAACTCTATCAAAAATATCCTGCACTCGAAGATGGAATCAGTGCCTACTGTACCGAACTGATTGATTCTGGTAAAAACAAAGAAGCAAGCGAATTGATCGCGAGCCGGCTTGCGGTGGTTAAAAGTAGTACCATCAAGAGTCAGTACTACTATCTCAGCAGCCGGATCAAAACAGATGAAGAATCTATTCTACATGATCTTCGCACGAGTATTTTTGAGGATCCCCGGAACCTCAACTCACTGCTTGCGCTTTTTGAATTCTACCACCGGAAAAATGATACAACTCGTGCGATCTTTTATTTTAGGCAGGCGCTTTCTATTGATCCGAAAAATCCCCGTTTGCAGCAGTACCGGCAACAGTACGGATAATCTAGGCATAGTCCGGGAAAATGACTATCATAAAGTATGAGTCATTACCGGCCACTCCGGATGCTTTTATTGGTATATGAGATGCTGCGGCTGGTGCGTGTCGTTCAGTTTGTGCCTGCTGCCGATGGAGTCCCTCTTATTGCCTATATCGTTCCGAACGCATTTTTTCTGCTCATGGCCTTTTTTTTATTAGTACAATTTTCAGAATATCTCCCGTACCTTCTTCTCTACATTGCCGGAAAAATTATCGTGTTGGTCACCTTCGTCTCCTGGGGCTTGTTTTCATTCAACTTTGAATCTATTCCATTACTCTTCCTTATCGGTGATTGCGTTGCACTTATTTTCGGCTGCCTAATTCAGTGGAAATCTAAAAAAGATTGAATTTTTCATTTTTATAACTCTATTTACTGTAAAGAAATATCGAGGTCTGTCCCCAAAATCGGGTACTTTATCGCTCCTTGGATGCTTTGACAAAGTGAAAAGAGAGATGTTAGATCGAGGCCTGTCCCTCAAATCGGCCAGTTGACGAATCGATTCTACACTCCAGCTCCGGAATCTTTCCCGCCACGATCCCGGTTAACCAATGTATATTGACTTCTTTGTAACTTTATTTATTGTAAAGAAATATAGAGGTCTGTCCCCAAAATCGGGTACTTTATCGCTCCTTGGATGCTTTGACAAAGTGAAAAAAGAGATGTTAGATCGAGGTCTGTCCCTCAAATCGGCCAGTTGACGAATCGATTCTACACTCCAGCTCCGGAATCTTTCCCGCCACGATCCCGAATGTTCATTGGCTTTTCTGTAGCTCTATTTATTGTAAAGAAATATTGAGGTCTGTCCCTCAAATCGGGTGCTTTTCCGCTCCTTGGATGCTTTGACAAGGTGAAAAGAGAGATGTTAGATCGAGGTCTGTCCCTCAAATCGAATCAATTCTGCACTCCAGCTCCGGAATCTTTCCCGCCACGATCCCGAATGTATATTGACTTCTTTGTAACTTTATTTATTGTAAAGAAATATCGAGGTCTGTCCCCAAAATCGGGTACTTTATCGCTCCTTGGATGCTTTGACAAGGTGAAAAGAGAGAGGTTAGATCGAGGTCTGTCCCTCTAAAAATTTATCGGTAGCACAGGGCCTGTGCGAAACGGACTACTGTGGAAAAATGCTGTGGTGTCAAATAGGAAAGTTCATCGTCACTGCCGTTGAGCCGGCGCCATGTAGCCGGAATCCATGTTTTATCATCGTTTTCGGGCATATTCCGGCTGATCAGCGCGTCTGCAAAGTCCGGCTTATTCCGTACAAGAGAAACTAACGAAGCTGCTTCAGCAGCAGGCAGCATGGTAATTGTCTGCGCCGCGATTCCAGCCCGCAAAAAGCCGGCATCATCTGAAAATGGAGTCGAACTGAGCAAAACCCGGTCAAGTGCAAGTTTCCGGGCAGTTTCCAACGCACGAGTCCGGAGCTGCTGGGCACGGTGCCGGATTCGGACGCTCCCCAGTCTCTCATCGTTTTTTGTCAAAATATCCACCACAGTTGATATGATCAACGTGTCCCCAGAACCGCATGCATCAAAAATAAACAAATCCTGCGTCTTAAAACCCGCATCGCGAAGCCCCTTTGCCAATGTGTACGCACCTTGGTCGCAGACTCCTTCGCCGGTTCCTAGTTCTTCCTTATCAGTAAAGAGGATAAACCAACGTTTAGCCTGTTCTTTTTTGAGGAGCAGCGCCGTCTCCACCAGTTGAAAAACCGCGGCACTGTTATCGTTTGCGCCCGGACTTCCATTCACCCGGTCATAATGGGCAGCTAGCACCATTGTCTCAGTATCACCGAGCAGATGATTTTTAAGCAGACTCAGCCGGAGCAATTCCGGCCCTCCAAGTAGGCTTTCCAAGCCCGGCCACTCATATTGTTGCTGCGGGCCCGGAAAAATAAGAAAATGCCGGTTTCCGGCTATTGTTACCACTTGATGGTTGAGATGAGTCTCGGTCAAAAGCCCTTGAAGCACACTATACCGGTCCGCATCCGGGGCGATAAATTCCTCAAAACGATGGTACGGAGGAGATTGCGGAAACGGCACAGTATTCACAAACTAAAAATGTGCTGCCATGAAGCTGATCGAAGGGCTGATCAATTCCTGCTGAGAGTGGATAATGCGAAGTTCACGGCTGCCGGCATCGAATGTCGCCTTCATAATGCTGAATACCGATGACGCAGTATGTTCCACCGCCGCAACAATATCGCCGGATTCCAAGTAATGAGAGAGAAAAACCGCGGCCGTGAGATCGCCGGAACCGGCAATCACCGTTGGAAAAGCCAATTTGTCAGTTTGAATCCGGTATAACTCTTTTCCATTGGAGACTAACATTCCGGTTGACTCATCGGATTCCCGGAAACTAGTCACAAGAACAACCTTGGGACCCCGAGAATGAATCTGATCCACAGCCTGACGGATGCCCGCATCGGTTGAAACGTCGATTCCGGTGAGAGCTTCAAGCTCAAACTGATTCGGAGTGATAATATCGGCACGCGGAAGGATTTTTTCCTTGAAAATTGCCGGAATACCCGGTTTGACGTAAAAACCCCGCCCAACATCCCCCATAACCGGATCGCAACAGTACAATGCCTCTGGATTATAGCACCGGACAGTCTGAAGCGCAGCCATAACCGCGTCCCCAACATCTGCATCCCCCATATATCCGGAAAGTACAGCAGTACAATTCGCAAGAACTCCACGATCTTCAAGTCCAGAAACAAGATCCTGTGCAAGTTGTGCCCCTAAAATAGAACCTTTCCATGCACCGTAGCCGGTATGGTTAGAGAATTCCACTGTATTAACTGCCCAGACTTCATACCCGCGCCGCTGAAGAGGAAAAACCGCCGCAGTATTTCCGGCATATCCATACACAACATGAGATTGAATCGATAAAATTGCCATTATTTACTCCTTAATTTGTCGTTTCTATCGAATATTTTATGTGACCATTTTCTTCATAAATAATTTTCATGATGAATAATTCTTCAATTATGCTGTCAATCTTTTCCGGTTCAAGATTTAAAAGAGCTTTTATATGACCGGATAATCCTTTTTTATTTTTTGGGCGCTTTTTTTGATCGATTTTTGATAAATTTTCCCGGATTTTTTTTACACTTTCCGCGTATTCCAATTTCGTACCGTTTTTTCCATGCAATTCTACAAAATTAACAATTCTCCGTACATTTATTCCGGATAAGGATAAATGTTCAATAAGCGGATCATAGCCGGTATCTTTTGAATAAATAATATACTCTTTTCCCTTGTCAGAAGCGGTCAATGTACCAAGGCAGTACGCAATAAAAAAATCAAGCGCATTTCTTTTTCCCCCGCCTTTTATCTGGCACCAATCAACCGATAAACCAAACGGCTGCGTCTTTTGCACCAAATCAAGAGGAAGTTTATTTTGATTTTCACCGACTGCAATTATCAATTTTGTTTTTTCGGAAATACCATCCATAATAATTTCTTGAGTATTCTCATAATCAATTAAAATATATTGATCAAATGGCATAGATCCTCCAGAAAGTTATCTTCACAAGATACTATCAATTTTTTAAACCGGTGAAAAGTAGTATGCACCCACGGAGGAATACAGAGGAAGAAAGGAAATAGCAAGAACTCTTTTTTATCTTCTCGGTGGAGGCGGTGGTGGTGGGGCAGGAGCCGGCCGGGAAGGAGTCTGCCGCCGGGGTTCTTCTCTCCGGGTGTTGGTAATGGTTGTAACGGAAGAAAAATCCGGAGCATCTTGATAACTTTGATAGGCTGATAATATATATAACGCTAACCGTGAGTTGGATTTATCATCGAGCGCTTTTGACTGGTTTCTTATATACAATGCCGGGTTTTTATAAAATCCAAAAATACCATATTCCTCTCCATTGATTAAAATAGTAAAACCGGTGATAGGATTCCATTTTCCGGAACGATAATATTCAAAAGAAATAATGCCGAGTATGCTATCCTGAAAGACAATGTACATACTGTCAGCTATTCTTCCTATCACAGAAAATTTCCTTTCTGATCTATCGGCACCAGTATAAGTAATAGTACGTTCTGCTGTTTCAATGTTTGAATTTTTAGTACCGATTCGTGTTGTTTCTGTCGTTATTTCAACACCGGAAACAAATTGATTATTAGCATAAAAACTGTAACCGGCGCCTCTTTTACTATGGTATATATTAAAAATGGGAAACGCCACGTTGATATTACTATTATGAACCAGAGAATATTCTCCCATAGTTATACTTTTTTTCCGGAATGATTTCTCGACTGACACCGGTACTTTTTTATAATCAGTATCCATACCTTGAATTGACGTTTCCAGAGTCGTACAGCCGGCTAATGTAAAAAGCACAATTGCTACTATATAGTTCATATATACCTCTTGAAAAAGAGTATAGCACATATTATATTTATTTCTAGTATTTTCTAAGGATTGGTAATGATCGATAGTGACTTTCCTCCGGAATGGAGCGCGCAAAAAAAAGCACAGGCTCGGAGCGATTTTCTCAAAAAACTTTCGTTAGAATCGCACCGGTTTTACGCCGGAAAAATGCAGACGCTTCCTCGGGTTCCTGTCGGTGATCCGGACTGGTGGAATGTCTGGTATACGCCGGGGATTTCTGCACTTTCAACTGCGATTCGGGCTGACAACGAGGCGTCTTTTGCGCTGTCAAGCCGGGGAAATTTGGTGGCAGTGGTTTCGGATTCGACACGGGTGCTTGGTGACGGGGATTGTACGCCGGCCGGCGGCTTGGGAGTTATGGAAGGTAAGGCACTTTTGATGAAATATCTAGGGGCTGTCGATGCAGTTGCACTGTGCGCTGACACGAGGCACAAGGACGGCAGTCCGGATCCTGATAAGCTCATTGAATTTGTAAAGATGATCCAGCCTTCATTCGGTGCGATCAACTTGGAAGATATTAGTCAGCCGAATTGTTACCGGGTTTTGGACGAGCTGCAAGATGCCTGCGACATTCCCGTGTGGCATGACGATGCCCAAGGTACGGCGTGCGTTACACTTGCAGCGCTCCTCAATGCACTTTTGCTGGCTGAGAAAAATCTTGAAGATGCCCGGATTGTGTTTATCGGTGCCGGCGCTGCCAATAGTACTGTTGCCCGGTTCATTATACAGGCAGGCGGAAAACCGGAAAATATTATTTTATTTGATGCCAATGGTGCGCTTTATGCGGGCCGGAATGATATTCCTCCGGAATTTTACCGTCAACGAGAATTGTGTAAGACAACAAATCCCCGGAATATTCAGGATCCGGCCGAGGCGCTCCGGGGAGCAGATGTACTGATCGCGCTTTCCGCTCCTGGTCCGAACCGGATTCCTGCTGACTGGATACGGAATATGAGGGACAGACCTATTGTCTTCGCGTGTGCGAATCCGATTCCGGAACTATGGCCAGCGGATGCAAAGGAAGCAGGGGCTTTTATCGTTGCAACGGGCCGGGGCGATTTTCCAAATCAAGTGAACAATGCGCTCTGTTTTCCCGGTATTCTCAAAGGCGCGCTTGCAGTACGTGCCCGGAAAATCACTGATTCTATGGCAATTCGTTGTGCAAAGGCGCTTGCAGAATATTCACGGCAGCGGGGTATTGATCCGGATCATATTATCGCTGCAATAAATGAACCGGATCTCTTTGCCTACGAAGCAGGTGCAGTAGCCGAAGTTGCAGTGCAGGAGCATAATGCCCGTGTGATTCGGACCTTTGACGAAGTATACAAACATACGAAAAAAGATATTGAAGCTGTACATAACCTTGTGGAAGATATGCAAAACCGGGGACATATTGAAACATTTCCTCTGAAAATTGTAGATTCCATTAAAGAAGAAATAATCAATGTTTATAAAAATCAATAAATATTCCCCATCTTTTTTTGCGGTATATCACCGGAAAATTTATTGATGAGATGGAACCGTCCATTGATCGGTATTAAACTGTAAAATCTGGTGAAAAAAGGGTTGTACGGCTAGAACTGGGGAGGTAGGACTGTCCTATAGCTCCCGCCATGCTCCACCACCTCCAGAATCAGTTCGTTTACCAGGGTAATAATCCCAGTTATCCCATTTGCCCGGTGGTAAGCTCCGCCATACTTCCAGTCTTCCGGTTTTTCCACAAGACCGGCAATAACCGGATTCTGGTCGATGTAATTGTACACATTCCAAAAATCCCTTTTACTGGTAATGACCCGCGAATAGAATCGGTCACCCCAAAAGTGGCCGGTCTCATGATGTGCTTTATTCCACCGGATGGCAAAGACAAATTTTATCCATTTCATTATGTCTGAAAGACTTTGTCCTTCATGTGGTGTAATTAAAAAGTGAAAATGGTTGGCCATAATACAAAAATTCCACAGTTCAAATGTGTACTTTTCCTTTGCCTCCGCAACGACTGCAAGAAACAATTCCTTATCTTCATCCGGTGCCAGCTCAAAAGCCCGCCGGTTGACTTCTGATGTTACATGATATGTCCAGCCAAAGTTGGTAGGACCTCTTCGTTTGTGAGTCATTAGAACACCTCCTCCTCAATCGAGGTACTCTAATCACGGTGTGAACTGTTACTTTTGATTCACTTTTCGAGAAAATTTTTTAAATTTTAGGACAGACCTATGTCAGTAGCACTTCCTGTAACTGTTGCCCGACAATTTTTGGATCAGCGCGCCCACCGGTTGATGCAAGAACTTTTCCCACGAGATAGGTTGTGAGCGTTTTTTTACGCTTTGCATTATCAGTCGTTTTCAGTTCGGAGATTGCGGCCGGCTCGTTGTTTAAAACAGTCCGGATCGCATCTGCTATGATCCGAGGATCGTGAATTTGCTCCCAACCTCGTTCATGGATGATGAGTACCGGATCCTTGTCTTCTGTCAACACTATATCAACAACTTGCTTGGCATTTTTTTGTGAAATTTTATCTTCCGCGAGCAGTACGACTAATTCCCCAAGCCGGCGCGGATCGAGCCGAAAGTGTTCAAGCTGTTCCGGTGCAATATGATCCCTATCCATAATATGCTTGAGATCCGATAGAATCCAATTTACAATCCGGGAAACTGTGTCAGCACGTTCCAATGGCTCGGCAGCAATCACCGCTTTTTCAAAATAATCAGCAAGCGCCTTTTCTTCTGTGATCAGTTCCGCCTGCTCTTGGCTTAAACCATAGTCCTGTGCGAGCCGGCGCGCCCGCGGCAAGGGTAATTCTACCAGCGCTTTGTCCAC
>BOBG01000057.1 GCA_026002265.1 Spirochaetia bacterium | reverse complement strand
GGAAAAACTGGATCCGGAAAATCCACCCTGATCAAAACATTGACACGGACTGTTGATCCGCCGGCCGGTACGGTTTTTGTTGATGGAACCGATGTGCGGGAGTGGGATGTGTCTGAATTGCGGGGCCGGTTTGGGGTGACTCCGCAGGACTCGTATCTTTTTTCCGATTCGATCAAACATAATATCGGATACAGCATCGAAGAGGAAAATGAGGCGCTTTTAAAAAAGGCTGCTGCAATTTCTGCCATTGACCGGGATGTGGAGGATTTTAGGTCGGGTTGGGAAACCGTTATTGGGGAACGCGGTACGACTCTTTCCGGAGGGCAGAAGCAGCGGGTAGCGATGGCCCGGGCCCTTGCTACGAATCCGGATATACTCATTTTGGATGATTCTCTCTCGGCGGTGGATGCGGAAACTGAACGCCGAATCCTCGACGCTCTCCTTGCAGAACGTTCTGGGAAGACAACTATCATCATTTCGCACCGGGTTTCGACTCTCCGGAATGCAGATTTTGTGATCGTTCTCGATCGAGGAAAGGTTGCAGAATCCGGCACGCACCAGTATTTGTTAAATAATGGCGGCTTCTATGCTCATGCCGCGGAACTGCAAGAATTGGATTAAAACGGATTCTGCTTTTAGTCCGGTATAGATTAAGGCTAGGATGATTCCGACTTTTTCTTGGTGGAAGCCCGGAAAAATGGTTGGAGAGCCTGCCCGGATTATTTTTGTTGGAACATACGCCGGAATTTATAGAATTTTGGGTATAACGCCGGGAATTAGGGACGGGGGTCTGTCCCCAGTAGCCGATGTATCGGCAGCCGCTCTAGTATCCACTCCGGCGCAGCATTCACTATACGAGTAATCCCCTGCTGATGGTGGTACAGCCCACCCCACTTCCAATCCTCCGGATTCTCGACCATACCGGCCTTTACCGGATTCTGATCAATATAGTTGTACACCGTTATGAAATCTTCATCATCTACAATTTCTCGCGAAAAGAACCGGTCACCCCACAAGTGGCCTGTTTTTCCATACTTATGATTCCACCGAATTGCGAGAACCATTTTTATCCATTTCATTATCACGGAAAGATTTTGCCCAAGCTCCGGTGTGATTAAAAAATGAAAATGATTATCCATGATGCAAAAATTATGAAGCTCAAATTTGTAATGCTTCTTGGCTTTTGACTCCTCGATCACTTTTAAAAACATTTCTTTATCTTCATCATCTTGCAAATCGAAAGCCTTCCGGTTGATTTCCGAAGCAACATGATACGTTTTTCCCTTACTCGTATCCCCACGATCTGGCCGTGCCATAAACTCCTCCTTGATCGTATTACACGATCAATTAAAGTACGGATCGAGATAGTAGTTTTGATTCGATTGTCCAGAATTTTTTTAGAATTTTGGGGACAGACCTCCGTCCCTCTTCGACAAGCATTAGCGGGTGCCGTCAAAAAGGGTAGCGAAAAGAACAATGTACAGATATCTCGTGCTTCTTTCGGTAGACTCCGGTATGACATCTTGCCCTTTTCCGGTTTTTACTTTATCATAATCGTTCACGGAGCGAGGAATTTTTATGAAAACGTCCCTTCCCTTGATCCTTTTTTTATGCGCGAGAATTGTGTGCGCTCAGGTCGATCAGTCTGAACTGTCCCAGTCTCTTCCGCCGGTTTCGTTCAGTAGTTATGAAGGTACACACGCTCGAGTCGATACAATTGCACAGATTCGTGCCATTGGCTATGATCTTGGTAGGGCAGTCAACCGGGGAGCAATGCAGGCCGGAACGAGAAACCGGTATTTTGTGATTCATAGTCTGGGAAATCCGGAAGAATCCGCACATGATGCGGATATTTTTGGACTCGGGGCGGGTGTCGGAGTCGATCATATCCGGAATCTCCGTCTGATTCTCCAGGGATATCTTGAAGGTGCTTATGAATACAGCGAAGCGGACGCGCGTCTCCTCGCGGAGTATATCACCGTGTACAATGCGGTGTATCGGGGAAATTGGAGTTATTTTCAAACAATATATAAAGATGCAGTGATTGAAAATTTGGATTCCACGCGAGCTGGGCTTCCTACTGTGTGGAGTGAATGGCCTGGACAGACGTTGATTGTGATTCCCCTTGGAACCGGAATTCCCGGATCCCTAAGCGCAGTTGATACAGAAACTATTGCAGATGATAAAGTTATTGATGAATTCCGGAAAGATGATGGGCAGGGAATCGATCAGCGCAAGGATATGGTTGATCTCAAGGAACGTGAGGCCACTGAAGCCGAGGATCAAGCCATTGCTCAACGAAATGAAGCTACTAACGAAGCGAACCGGATTGCGGAGGAGCGGGAGCGGATAAATCAGGAACGTGAAAATAATAACCGGCAGCAGGATCAAAATACTCAGGAAAACGCTGAGGAAAATCCGGCCGGCGCTGCACAGAATCCGGAAACGACCGGGAACCGGGAAGCCGAGCTGAATCAGCGAGAGCAGGAACTTAGGGAGCAAGAAAAACTCATTGAACAGAAACAAAATGAGGCAGATGAGACCGCAGCACGCGCTGGGCAAAAAATCGCAGAGGCTCAGCAGGAACGGGATAACATCGCTCGGGATCAAGGTTTGGTGACAAATACACCGCAGGCAGTTGTTGTGGGGATTCTTGGGGTTGTGCTGACGGATCCGGCTTCGCCGACCGGAGCCTTGGTGACCGTGAATCCAGCAACCGGCGCCGAACTCAAACGATCCACATTGAATACTGTGAATGTCCGGACTCTGACGTTGGTTAATGGGCGGATTTTTGCCGCGGCAGATCGGAACGAGACGACACGGCTCGTGGAAATCGATCCGGATAATCTTTCTGTACTTACACTTGGTGAGGATGCGATCAGCCCGGATAGTCCTTTGTGGCGGAACGCCGGCGATTTTTATGCTGTGACTATGGACCGGAATTCATACTATATCAGCCGGTTTGACACGGATCTCGTCCGGCAGGCACAGTCAGCGGTTCCGTGGATAAAATAGCGCCACAAAAACCGGCCCGTAGCAATAACAGCCATCGTTCCAACCATACCGGCACAGAGAATCAGGAGCTGACGGAGTTCAAAGGCGCCGCCTGCTACAAGGTCAGTTGCCCGGCTCATAAATTGAGGAATCACCATTTGCGCGACATCAACTACGATCAGGCAGAGAAATCCAAAAAAGTACCGGATTTTGTATCGCGACAAATAGGGTACCAGAACCCGGAATTCAGACAATGAGATCCGGGGATCTTTAGCTCTGTTTTTTTTCATCTGCGTCAAGTTTTGCTAACCATGCGTCAGCCTTTTTTTTGACCGTCTCTGCTTCAGCGGTTGCACCCTGAAGTAATTGTATCCGGCGTAAAGCATTAAGAAAATTTATTGCGGCTTTAAAATCATCTGAACGATGTGAGGAAAGCTCATATTTTTCCCGGTACCGGTCCGCGGACTGTGAGAGGAGCCGTTTCACGGTCCGGAGAAAGTATACGGTTGTTTCATACACCGGTGAACGAGGATCCGTGTTCGCAACCATATTTTTTAAATCAAAAATATTTTTAGTGACCGCGGCAAAACGCCCTTCCATATCCACAAAGGACCATTTCCATTTTGAATTGTCGCCGTAGGCATTTTCGAGCAGTTGAATCGTCAGTCCCAATTTTTTTACCAACGCATAGCGGACCTCCGGTTTAACCGGATCGAGCTTTTCAACTTTATCCTCATAATCAGAATAGGGCGCATCAACCCAGCCGGTAACGATATCTTCAAGGTAAATAAGACTCCGGAATACTGCTTTCCTGCCCTCGTTGAGCGCGTTCTCGTTCTTTATTTTAAAAAAAGCCACGGAGACTCCGCTTTGAACAATATAATTTGAAGTTAAATTGAGCATAACTTCAGATAACATAAAACGTTTCAGAGCTGCTTCATCCGGTCTTTTTTCTATCTCCACAAGTATGGACTGCTCTTTTTTCAAAATGCCGTCAATAACATTCTGGTAGAATTTTATTCGTTGCGTATACTGCTCGCGTTGTGCATTCGATATTTTTGCCATAATCAACCTTTTGTGCGTCTGACACGGCACTTGTGTCAAAGCCTGATTCTTAAGAGTCTTTTCGGCATTTCAATTAAAAAATTGATCCTTATTTTTTCCGGAACAGGTTAAAAAATCGTTCCCGGAGCGTATGAGGTTCTTCCGCTGCGGCCGCGGACTGCTCCGGAATGAAGCCGACAAAATGATTTAAATCCTCATCAGAACCGGAAAAAAGGCCAATATCACCGGATTTGAACCGGTAATCAGGCGCACAGGAGACAAATTCCTCGTCAGGATCCCGGATCGAAATCAAGTTAAGATGATACTTTTTCCGGAGTTCCGCCTCGATCAGGGTTTTTCCAATCACAGAAACCGGAATCGCCAATTCTGCAATACTCAAAGTCCGGCTCACCGGTAAATACATAAGGAGCGCTGAGGAAAGGAGCAGCGGAGTGACCCGTTTTGCAGCCTCTTTGTTGGGAAAAACCACCTTTGTCGCGCCGACCAGTTCCAAAATTTCACCGAGAGCTTCAGTTTCTGCTTTAACCACAATAATTTTAATATGCAGTTTTGCACAATAACTCGTCGCAAGAATTGCAGCTTCAATTTTATCACCCATGTCGATGATCACAGCATCTGTCGATTCCGGCAGGATTTTCCGGAGATTTTCAACAGTTAAAATATCAACGACTACAGCCTGAGCGGAAACATCTTTATATGTATCAATAACTTCACGGTCCTTATCAATGATAAGTACCTTTACTTTGAGATCTAATAATTCATCGAGAATGCTTTTTCCAAAAAATCCCAGCCCAAGTATGGCGATTTGTTTAATGGTTTTTATCACTCCTACTTTTCGGAATAATTCCGGTATTATTTTTCGAGAATTTGATCGTAGCGTTTATTTTCAGCTTCGAGCCGAAGCAGCTGTATTTTTTCTTTTTCTGTTTCGGCTTCCAATATTTCTTTTTTGAGCTGTAATTTTTTCAACTCATTTTTCTCTTTTTGAGTCATATAAATAAATGAGAATACCACAGCCGGCGCTCCGATAAATATAGAAAATATTGCAATAATCGGAATAAAAATTCCCATGATTTTCCTCCTATTTTACCCGGATCCTAATGTGGGCGTTTTTCCCGCACAGAGTCCGGAGACTCACCTGTTCATCTCTAAGTGACAAAAGATGATCGGAAACAGTACCGACAATATACTGTAGTTCCCGGAATGATTGGGTAAACCCGGTGATTATCATTGAATCTCCATCTCGCGTCAGCACCTGTCCCGGCTCCAGATCGCTTTGCATTCCGGCTCCATAAGCAAAAAACCGAGTAGAAAAGGGACATATCTCTTTTCCAGAAATGAGAAAAGTATCAATCACCGGACTCATATTAACCGAATGAATAAATTCGATACTGAATGTATCTCCATTTTTTATGTTCCACCGCCCGTAGATTTTTCCGGTTTCTGAATCTGAAATAACAAGCTGCGAAGGCCGGAACATCAACACAAGTCCTGTACCTACAATTATCAGCACAAACATACCATTAAATACGAGTCCATACCACCATTTAAGGGGAATGGGGGAAATGATCATGTTCTCCCCCTTTTTTTATTATTTTATCACACCGATTTCCCGGAAATATTTTGCAGCTCCCGGATGAAACGGCACCGAAATACCGCCAACTGCATAGTCAGAAGAAAGTTCCGCACCTTTTGCGTGTGCTGCTTGAATCTGGGCTTTGCTTTCAATCAAATTTTTGGTTAATCGATACACAATATCCTCGGAGAGTTTGTTACTCACGATAAAAGTCGCTTTAACTGCAACAGTTTGTATATCACGAGTTACACCCCGGTAGGAATCGGCCGGAACCGGAAATTTTGTGTAAAAGGGGAATTGCGTGATCAGTGCTGTAGCGTGTACATCGTCAATTTCCAGTAAGGTAATTTCTTTACTAATAGCGAGATCCACGACCGCAGTGGTCGGAGCGCCGGCCGTACAGAAAAATGCGTCAATTTTGCCGTCACGGAACGCATCAGCAGATGCACCAAAGCTCAAATTCTGTTTGTCAATGTCGTTAAATGTCACGCCGTAAGCTTCCAAAATTTGTTTTGCGTTGAATTCAACACCGCTGCCGGCGTCACCAACTGAAACCCGTTTACCCTTGAGATCGCTGATAGAACGGATTCCGGGCGAAGCGATTATTTGACATACTTCCGCGTAGAGCGCAGCCATCGCAGAAAAAGCTTGAGTTCCTTCACCGGTAAAGAGATCAGTGCCTCGGTAGGCGTAATCCATAACATCATTCTGCACGATGGCGAGTTCAACTTCGCCGCCCGCGATAAGCTGGATATTTGCTTTTGACGCGCCGGTCGATTGAATCGGGATCTGGATTCCGGTTTTTTCCGTTAAGATCTGCCCGACAGCCGAGCCGAACGCGTAGTAGGTTCCGGTATTTCCGCCGGTTGCCATCCGGACCCGCGCTTGTTGACCCTGGGTCTGACCCGCGGCAAAAAGTGCCGTGCTGAACAGCAGCGTACCGATTGATACTGCGATAAATTTCTTCAAAATTGTCCTCCCTGAATATACTATGGATGAGAGTATAGCAAAAATGCATCTTTTTAACTAGTGCTTTTCTACGATATATTGCTCTCATAAAAAACAGGTCGAGGTCTGTCCCCATGTATTTACTTATAACATAATGAGAACAGAGGTCTGTCCCCATAGTTCGTTGACAACAATCTAAAAAATGGTACATAGTATTTTGGAATGTATCATATTCATCCGGTTTTAAAAGAAATTGGTGCGATTTTTTCTCGGGCAGGCTGTTCTGTTTTTTTGGTCGGGGGTGCGGTCCGGGATATGGTCCGGGGCAAAGATGCCCACGACTGGGATCTCGCAACGAACGCGGACCCGGAGGAAGTCAGCAAGCTTTTCCATGAGGTGATTCCGACCGGCATTAAACATGGAACGGTGACTGTTCTGTTCAGAGGATATTCCATTGAAGTGACGACTTTTCGGACGGAATCCGGTTATGCAGACGGCAGGCATCCGGATAGTGTCAAGTACGCGGCCACGATTGAGGAAGATTTATCGCGGCGGGATTTTACCATGAATGCGCTTGCGCTTGAATTGCCGGGCGCCCGGCTCGTGGATCCATTTGCCGGACAAAAAGATATAAAGGACAAAGTGATCCGGTGTGTCGGTTCTCCGCAAGAACGTTTTTCGGAAGATGGACTCCGGATCCTCCGTGCTCTCAGATTTGCCGCGCAGCTCGGTTTCACAATTGAATCCGGAACAATGGCTGCGATTCCGGCTTCGGTGCCAATGATTTCGAAGGTTTCCGAAGAGCGGATCCGTGATGAATTCGACAAAATGCTTGAATCAAACCGGCCCAGCGATGCCTTTATACCAATGGAAAAAGCCGGATTACTTGAACGTATTCTCCCGGAGCTTGCCCGGTGCCGGGGTGTTGAACAGAAAGGCTTTCACCGGTTTGATGTGCTCGATCATTCGCTGCTCGCGTGCGATTATGCGGCACGGAATCACTATCCTCACACGGTCCGTCTTGCGGCGCTTTTTCATGACATTGGAAAACCGGATACACGGCAGCTTGACGAGTCTGGTAAGTGGACCTTTTACCGGCATGAAAAAATTTCCGCGGATCTGACAAGGGCAATCTTGACCCGGTTCCGGTATTCAAATGCCGTAATTGAAGAAGTGGTCCATTTAATCGCGGAACATATGTTTCATTATGAAGAACAGTGGCGCACTGCATCGGTCCGGCGTTTTATTGTCCGGGTCGGAGTACAGCATCTGCCGGCATTATACCAGCTCCGGCGTGCGGATACCTTTGGAACGGCTGGAGTTGAAGCGCCACCTGATTCGTTGGAACCGCTCATGAGCCGGGTCGATTCGGTGTTGGCACAACAAAATTGCTTATCACTCAAAGATTTAGCAATTAACGGACGTGATATTATCGCATTGGGAATACCACCGGGACCCCGTGTTGGAATGGTTTTACAGGAACTTTTTGAGACTACACTTGAAGATCCGGATCAAAACACCCCAGAACAGTTAAAAACCATTGCACAGAATATAATCAAACGATGGGAAGAGGAATAGAGGTCTGACCCCGATTGATCTAAAAATTGATCAGCCTCATAGCTCATCAAATAAATTCCGACCGATTTCCAGCTTGAGCTGTCCGCGGCAAATCCGGCTAGGGGACATCTCCCAGATTCCGGGATGTTGTATGACAGATTGCTAATTTCCTACCGGCTGATATCAAGGTCTGACCCCATATAAATGTATATATTAAAAAGATATACTAGAGGTCTGTCCCCAAATTTTTAAAAAATTTCGGCAAATTGAATCAAAAGTATCACTTCATCCCATGATCTTATTGATCGCACAGTGCGATCGAGGAGGAATCTATGGCACGGCCAGATCGTGGAGATACTAGCAAGGGTAAGACATATCATGTTGCCTCGGAAATTAACCGGAAAGCTTTTGATCTACAGGACGATGAGGACAAAAAAATGTTCCTTAAAGTTATCGAAGAAGCAAAAACGAAAAAGAATTATAAATTCGAGCTTCACAATTTTTGCATCATGGATAATCATTTCCACTTTTTAATTACACCGGAGTTGGGTCAAAGCCTTTCGGTGTTAATGAAATGGATCAAGATGGTTCTCGCAATCCGGTGGAATCATAAATACGGAAAAACCGGACATTTATGGGGAGATCGATTCTTTTCGAGGGAAATTATAGACGATGAAGATTTCATCACAGTGTACAATTATATCGACCAGAATCCGGTTAAAGCAGGTATCGTGGAACATCCGGAAGATTGGCTGTGGGGTGGGTTGCACCACCACCAGGCTGGAATTACCCGGGTAGTGAAGCCCGCACCGGAGTGGATACTGGAGCGACTGCCGTGGCACCGGCCACTGGGGACAGACCCCCGTCCCTAATCCCCAACCTCCTCACCCCACTTCCGGCATTCTACCGGTACAATTAACCACATTCCGGCACACTTTTTAACAAAAATGATCCGGACAGCTGCATCAACTATTTTTCCAGTGATTCACCGAGAAAAACAGAGGAAAATATTGTGTCCGGATTATTTATTTTCAGGTTCCGGCTGGATCAGAATAATTTTTATACATAAACCGGCGGATCTTTTGCTGGGCATTTTTTTCAAAAGGCTCATTCCGGATGGTAAAATCTGTTATTTTTTTGTAACTTTCTAGGTTCCGGTTTACCTTTTCAATCTCTTGCTTCACAAGGTTATGAATAGTTGCATCATCCGGCAGTTTTTTATCGTTATTTTGAGTCAATGCGTCAAAATTCGGTACAACGACCGCAAAAACTTTTTCCGCACTAAATTCATGTTCATGCCGGCCGACGATTAAAATCTCCCCAATAATCCGGGATCCATCAAAATTAATTTCAATTTCTTCAGGATAAATGTTTTTTCCACCGGCACTTACAATGAGATTCTTTGCCCGTCCATTGATAAAAATAAAACCCTGTTCATCACGGTACCCAAGATCGCCGGTTTTGAGATAACCATCTTCAGTAAACATTTCCGCTGTCGCGTCCGGCTGTTCATAATAACCAAGCATCAGAGAAGGCGATTTAATCGCAATTTCTCCAGTGCCATCTTCATTTGCATTAAGGATTTTAACATCAGTATATTTTACCGGCAAACCAACAGATGCATTATTTCTGTGCCAGGGCGTGTTGACACTGATGAGCGGACTATTTTCACTCATACCATAGCCTTGTACCATATTAAAACCAAATGAATCAAAAAAGTCTGCGGTACGGGGATTCAAAGGTCCGCCGCCGGCCACCATAATCCGGATCGATTCAAGTTTTGCTTTTTTCCGGATAAGGGCCAGTGCAGATCGGCCAAATTCGATTTTACCTTTTTTTGCTTCTTCCAGAGAGATTTTCCGGAGCATATTGAACACCCCCCGGAGCGGCGCCGGAAGTTTTTGGAAGCCCGCATCAAGTGCAACCATAATTTTATCGTAAAGCAGGGGAACAGCTATAAGAAAAGTCCCGCCCGCATCGTGAATATCGTCAATAACAACTTTTCCCACCAATTTTTCCACAATAAGCGTTCCGGCACCCGATGAAAGCGGCGCCAGAAACGAACAAGTAGTCGGGTAGGTGTGGTGGAGCGGCAGTACATTCACAAAAATATCACCACTATTCACCCGGAGTGAACGAATTGCAGCGCTTGTGTTTGCAAGGATACCTTTATGGTGAAGCACGACCCCTTTTGCAAATCCAGTGGTACCGGAGGTAAAAACGATGGAAACCGGATCATGCTCGGCAATAGTGGAAGGATCCGGTAATTGTTGATCTGGTATATCGGTACCGAATGCTAAAAAGGGAGAACCGTATTCTATATCAGAAATACAGAGTGAAACCGCGCAGGTAATGCCTTTTTCCGGGAGGGAAGAACTGAATTTCTCTTTGCTCGATGAATAGAAAAATGCCTTTGCCTTGGTAATTGTGAGAATATTAAGACATTCTTGCTCTGAAATGAGAAAATCAATCGGCACAATAACTAATCCGGCCACCGCAGCGCCTATCCATACTGCCATCCATTCCGGCCGATTTTCTGCCCACAGACCGACTCTGTCCCCTTTTACGAGTCCAGCCGCCAAAAGCCCCCTTCCAATCCGGCGGCATTCCGCTGCAAACTGTTTATAGGACCACCGGGTAAATTCCCTTTGTTTGCCTGCACGATACAGAATTGCGATTTTATCTTGGCATTCTGCCTCGATCCGAGTCAACCATTCATTAAAATTTGCGTCTGGCATATCGGGCCAATCCGCAATATACTCTTTAGGATCTAACATATTATAATAATGAACAGTTTTTAAAATTTTGTCAATATAAATAAAAAATTCTTTTCTTAATTGCTTTTTATTTTTGAGGGGGTGTCTTCCCCCTGCCTCCAAAGCCTACGGCTTTTCCGGCACCCCCCTCGTAAAAGGAAGCCAGTGAAATAATAAGATAAATTATAATAAAATGCACCAGTATTTTAAACAAATACACCGGTATTCCGGCTTGATATATCAGTGTTTTTTAAAAATGTACCAGTATCCCTGTAAAAAACAATAGTGTCTTAAACAAATACACCGGTATTCCGGCTTGATATATCAGTGTTTTTTAAAAATGTACCAGTATCCTTATAAAAAATACCAGTATTTTAGATCAAATACTAGCATGCTATTCCGAATCTGATGAATCCTTTATAAAAATTGATCACCAACTCATAGCATTTCAAGAGTCACTAACTATACGACAGCTCTAGAATTTACCGGAGTCCAGACAGGAAAATTAGCACATAAATTTGCAGCCCTTGTTGAGAGTCCTATTGACTCGATCTGCTCATTGTTTTAGAGTCATAACCAGAGGCTCATTTGCAGGATTTAAGCATCATATTGGAAAATCAGGAGCAGTGGTCAGCAGTTTGCGGGGTTAATGACGGGAATCTCAGAGTTCTTGAGGAAAGCCTCGGTGGACGTATTGTCGCACGGGGAAACGAGATCCGAGCAGACGGTGTTGATGAAGAACGCTTCCGGGGAGTGATGCATGCATTGGTTGCTGCGGTCCAAGAAGGTGAATATCCTTCGCCGGAACACACTCGTGCGCTGGCTGAGTCTATAGAGGGAACTGATTCTCCGGATCCGATCCGGGATGCGGTGATTCTCATTCCGGGTGCTTTCAAACGGGTCTACCCCCGGAGCAAAAATCAAGCTGCATACATTCAAGGAATGCGTTCATGCGATATTAGTTTTTGTGTGGGGCCGGCCGGTACCGGAAAAACCTACCTTGCGATTGCCGAATCCCTCCGGTTGGTACTCTCAAAACGGGCGCGGCGCCTGGTTCTCACCAGACCGGTGGTGGAGGCGGGCGAGAGTTTGGGATTTTTGCCGGGCGATCTTGCACAAAAGATCAACCCCTACCTCCGTCCTTTGTACGATGCGATGGAAAGTTTGATTCCTTTTGATACGATCCGGCGGATGGAGGAAAATCATTCCATTGAAATTGCGCCGCTTGCCTATATGAGAGGACGGAGCCTCAACGATGCAGTTGTGATTCTTGACGAGGCGCAAAATACAACAAAGGAGCAGATGAAAATGTTCCTCACTCGCCTTGGAACCGGCTCCCGTGCGGTTGTCACCGGCGATACTACCCAGATTGATCTCCCTAAACGGGTGGATTCTGGGCTGATGCACGCTGTGACGATTCTTGATTCAGTTCCTGGACTCTATTTTGCATGGCTTCACACCGTTGATGTGGTCCGGAATCCTCTGATCAAACGAATAATTCAGGCTTACGATGATGAAAAAAAAGGCTGAATCCCATGCAGTGCTAAAAAAAATCCTCGCACTTCTGCCTCGGTTCCATTGGAAACCAGCGGTGGTAACCGGTACGGCCTTTATTATATCAGTCCTTGCGGTGTTGAGCCGAATCCCGGATCGAATGGATCAGGATATTGAGGTGGGGCGGGTTGCGGAACGAGAAATTATCGCGGATCGGCCTTTTTCCTATGTTGATGAAGAAGCAACGCGGATCCGGCGCACTGCTCAACAGCATCTTGTGCCGGCTGTGTTCGTGATTTCTCACAAGGCAACTGAAGATATACAAAAGAATTATGCAGATTTTGCTGACTTTTCCCGGAAACAATTTGCCGGAGAGAGTTCTCCGGAATATTACCGGTTGTCGGTGCAGTCGGAATTTCCTCGGACTGCCTTTGTTCCGGGAATCATAGAAAATTTCTTTTCGGATCCAGCCCGTGACACGATTCTTGAATGCGGATCCGTACTTTTGTCGAATATTCTTGAAACTGGACTCTTCGCATTACCAAAAAACGGTTTGGAAAATTACCATCCAATTCTTGTGGAATTGATCCGTGAAAATACCTCACATGAATCCCTCAATTACCGGGAAATCGTTACACTTGAAAGTGTTGGAACGGTGCTAAACCGGTATTCCATTGGGGAATTTCCGGAAGAATTCCGGATTGCTGCGTTTAATTTGGTGAAGTCTTTTCTCGCGCCCAATACTTTTTTTTCTGCAACTGATACGGAATTGCTCCTTACGCGGTTGAATGTGGAGCCGATTAAAAAACAAATTGAACAGGGAGAAATTATTATCCGGAAAGGTTTTATCGTGAATATCGAGGATTGGCATGAATTGCAGGAATTCAACCGGTCAGCTCCTTCGCGGGATACCCGGACGGTAATTGGGGAAATTCTCATTCTTCTTTTATTATATGGACTGTTGATACTTCTTGGAACCGGAAAATTCGGTGCAAGAGCCTTGAACAATCCGGAAATTTACCTTGTTTCTGTTCTGGTGGCGGTCTACATGACCGGCGGAGTCCTCGTCGGTACGGTGCTTCCGGCATCGATGCCGGTTCCGGTTGCCTTTATACTGCCGACCGCCCTGGTGATCATGCTTCCGGCTATTTTGATATGCGCGCCTTTTGCGCTTGGTTTGTCCATTGTGCTGCCGCTGGCTGTTTTTGTAACCGGGGCAGAAGTGCGAGGATTTTTTTTAGCACTGCATGGGAT
>BOBG01000056.1 GCA_026002265.1 Spirochaetia bacterium | reverse complement strand
ATAATATTTGAAACGGTTGCGCCTGCGACTCCGATTCCAATGAAACTGAGAAAACGTTTTCCGGCCATGCGCCGGATTCCATACATTGTAAGGGTCGAGACAAGAGTCCCAGATAATGAAAAAAGGAAAATATAAGAAAAAAGAGTACCGCTTACGAGAGCTTGACCCAGAATTTTGATTAACATGAGGAGTAGAAATGATTTAAATGGGAACAGATCAACAGCCAGCAGAAGGGGGAGATTTGCCAACCCAATCCGGAAAAACGGGAGTGGTTTTGGAATGAGGTATTCGATGGTCGATAAAAAAAGGCAGAACGCACCCAAAAGGGCAATGTCACCATGCTGTGGCATCAAGCGTTTCGTCACGAGCGCCTTCTATAGAAATAAAAACATCATTCGGCATACATGCAACCCACTGCCCGGCGCGGTGAATCGTGCCGGCCGCGACACAACTTTGATTCGTACATGGGGATTCAAGAATCTGTGCATTGCCATTCCGGATCACCACAACTGTATCTCCAATAGGGCCGGAAACATGGAGCTTTTCTTCGGTATCAAGAGGGAAAATCCAGTCGCGGGACTGTCCCCGGATGACTACCCGCGAGGGACTTTGATTCCGGCCGAATACAAGTACGGCAGATCCGGCCGTTAATGCGAGTGCAATGCCGCATAGTACAATATCCAGGACTTTGATTCTCAAAAAAATACCTTCATCCGGATTATCTTATTGGCACAGGAATTTGTCAATGATCTAGCTAAAATATTTGAAAAACGTGATACTACGGATCGATCCGCAAGGGATTATACCTCATGTATCTTTTTATATAATAATGAGATCATTGGGGTCAGACCTCGAACTGTCTTCCCAAACATAGATGCTTTCAACTGTACCGGCTGTGGAAACCGGTAAAAAATTTATTGCCGGATCCGGATCAATTTTAGTATTTTATCGTAAAGGAGTTTTTATGGTTCATCACTTTCAAACTGAAGTCAGTACATTGCTGCATCTGATCATCCATTCTCTCTACTCTAACCGGGAAATTTTCCTGCGGGAGCTCATTTCAAATGCGTCTGATGCACTTGACAAGCTGAAATACCTCACTGTGGCTGATGATTCTTACAAATCGCTTAATTTTGATCCCCGGATCGATATTTCTTTTGACAAAGATGCCCGGATTCTCGTTGTTACGGATAATGGAATCGGCATGAACGAGACGGATCTTGAAGAATCGCTGGGGACAATTGCCCGTTCCGGCACAAAAGCTTTCTTGGAAAAACTTAATGAAGACGCAAAACGGGATTCTAATTTAATTGGACAGTTCGGCGTGGGTTTTTATTCCGCATTTATGGTCGCACATTCAATCGAGGTAACGAGCCGGAAGGCAGGTGAGGAACAAGCGTGGAAATGGGCCAGTGACGGTAAAGAAAATTATACTATTGAATCCGCGCAGCGTGAAACACAGGGAACAACGGTTTTATTGTATTTGACAGAAGAAGGTACGGAATATGCAAACCGGTGGTCTATTGAAGGTATTATTAAACGCTACTCAAATCACGTTGCCTTCCCGATTTACCTGACTTTTGATGACAAAAAATATGGAGAAAAAGGCGAAGAAATTTCCAGTGAAAAGAAAACTGAACGGATAAATTCCGGAACCGCGCTCTGGCGCCGGCCGAAATCGGAATTAAAAGACGAGGATTACAAGGAATTTTACCGGCAATTGGGCCATGATTCCGAGGATCCGTTTTTGTATCTCCATACAAAGGCTGAAGGTACGCTGGAATATACAACACTTTTTTATATTCCGGCAAAGGCGCCCTTTGATATGTTTCATGCCGATTATAAACCGGGCGTCAAACTCTATGTCCGGAGAGTATTTATAACCGATGATGATAAAGAATTGATGCCGACTTATCTCCGGTTTGTACGGGGAGTCATTGATTCAGAGGATTTACCACTCAATGTCAGCCGGGAAATTTTGCAGCAGAATAAAATTTTATTTAATATAAAAACTGCCTCGGTAAAAAAACTACTCGGTGAATTTAAATCCTTATCAGAAAATGATAAAGAAAAGTACATGGCATTTATTGAGCAATTTAACCGGCCGCTTAAAGAAGGTTTGTATCAAGATTTTGCAAACCGGGAATTGTTAGAGGAGCTTGTCAGGTTTAAAAGTACTACAGTAGAAGGCTTTACCAGTTTTTCCGAGTACGCAAGCCGGATGAAAACCGGTCAAAAATATATTTATTTTATCACCGGTTCCGATGCAAAAACCTTAAAATCATCTCCGCTTTTGGAAGCATATAAGGCAAAGGATCTTGAGGTTCTCATTATGGACGATGAAATTGACGAAATCATTGTTCCATCGTTGGGAATGTATAAAGAATGGGAATTACGTGCCGTGAACCGGACCGGTGCGGATGAAGAACTCGGTGAAAAGCCGGACACCCAAACTGAAAGCGAATCGCAGCCGGTTATTGAAAAGATTAAAAAAGCTCTTGAGAACCGGGTCAAAGATGTGCGGCTTTCGCGCAGGCTTCATGACTCGCCCTCGTGCATTGTTGCGGACGAAAATGACCCAACTCTCCAGTTGGCCCATTTGCTCAAAGCGATGGGACAGGCGGAAACGCCGGATATAAAACCAATTTTGGAGATCAATGGCGAGCATCCAATCGTTCTGAGCATCAAAAATACCGAGAATGAAGCAAAAATTGCAGATGTTGCTGGGGTACTTTTGGATCAAGCGCTTCTCATGGAAGGAATCCGGCTGCAAGATCCGGCAGACTTTGTTCAACGGATGAACCGCCTCTTGACCGGATATTCGGTTTAATCTTTAAGCGATAACAGATATACAAAAAGCGCCCTCTAAGGAGGGCGTTTCTAGAAAAAGCTAGCTCAGAACTAGAAAATTAGAGCTTTTAACTAAAAAATGCCTATCCAGAATGAAAA
Organism: Spirochaetia bacterium; assembly: GCA_026002265.1. GTDB lineage: Bacteria > Spirochaetota > Spirochaetia > Treponematales > Breznakiellaceae > BOBG01. The sequence continues at coordinate 10,778 of BOBG01000056.1, read as the reverse complement.
AATCCTCGTAAATAACTAGAAAAAGCTAGTTCAAAACTAGAAAATCAGAGTTTTTAACGAGTATTGTCCTATTTTTTACTAGAAAATCCTATCTTTAACCGAAAACTTTCATACATATTTCATATAAGCGATTTATTGTGGAATTTATAATATTGAATTTTTTGGAAAAATAGCCGAAAATATTCTTGTGAAGTACTCGATAGAATCAATGACCGGATAAAACCGGAGTATAAAAGGAGCTGTTATGCCGAAATGGTTAGATGATGCGGTGTTTTATGAGATTTATCCGCAGTCTTTTCTTGATACAAATGGTGACGGAATCGGTGATTTTCAGGGAATCATCGAAAAGCTTGATTACATTAAAGATCTTGGCTGTAATGCCTTATGGATTAATCCCTGTTTTGATTCTCCATTCAAGGACGCCGGCTACGATGTCCGGGATTACAAAAAAACCGCAGAACGATATGGTACAAATGATGATCTCAAGCGGCTTTTTGCTGAGGCTCACCGGAAACAAATCCATGTCTTGCTTGATCTTGTACCGGGTCATACAAGTGAAGAGCATGAATGGTTTATCAAAAGTAAGAATCCTGAACCAAATGAATATTGGAACCGGTATATTTGGACAAATAGCTGGTTTTCATGGGATATGGAGGGACTTAAATTCATCGCCGGGGAAACTGAGCGGAATGGTTCGTACATTGTCAACTTCTTTAAATGCCAGCCGGCCTTGAATTACGGCTTTTTACAGCCCCGCACTCCGTGGCAATTACCGGTGACACACCCTGATTCCATTGCGACTCGTGAAGCGCTCAAAGACATTATACGTTTTTGGCTCGACCGCGGCTGTGACGGGTTCCGGGTTGATATGGCTGATTCACTTGTAAAGTTTGATGACGAAAAGAAAACTGGAACGAGTGCAGTCTGGAGTAATATCCGTGAAATGCTTGATAAAGAGTATCCGGAAGCTGCCATTGTTTCGGAATGGAGCAACCCTCCGCTTGCCTTGAAGGCTGGATTCCACATGGACTTTCTCCTTGACCACGAAGGAAAAGGCTATCATACACTCATGCGCGATTATAAGGTGGGTGCGGCTGGAACTCCGGTTGATGATAAGAGTTTTTTCAAAAAAGATGCCAAGGGCGACATTTGCCTGTTTCTTGAAAATTATCTTCCGTGGTATGAATCAACAAAAGGCGATGGTTATATTAGTTTGATCACTGGTAACCATGATACGGCACGGCTCGGTGCAACTCTTTCACCGGATGAACTTGCGATTGCTTATGCAACTTTATGGACTCTTCCCGGTGTACCATTTCTCTACTATGGTGATGAAATCGCCATGCGTTATCTTTTTTTGCCGACAAAAGAAGGTGGATTCACCCGGACCGGAAGCCGGACCCCGATGCAGTGGACAAATGGGAAAAATAAGGGTTTTTCTAATGCGGCTCCGGAGAAATTGTATCTGCCGGTTGACCCGGCTCCTGGTGCACCGACTGTTGAAACGCAGGAAAAGGATTCCAGTTCCTTGCTCAACACGGTAAAAGCAATCCTCAAGCTCCGTCATGGGGAACCGGATCTTCAAGCACAGCCGAATCTTGAGATTTTGTATGCGGAAAAAGGAAAAGTCCCTTTCATCTACCGCCGCGGTTCCTTTGTGATAGCTGTGAATCCCAGCACTGATGCTGTAAGCGCTCCGGTGAAGGGTGCCGGAACACCGGTATTCACTATCGGAACTGGAACTCTGGACAATGGAGAGTGCCGGTTGAACGCACAGAGTTTTGGAATCTGGAAAGTATAAGTATATAGCCCTCTTTTATTCTCTCCATTGGGAAGATTGGGAGGGGCTTTTCTTTATTTGTAATCTCTTATAAATATTCCGGGCAAAATCAACACCATTATCTCATATATAAAAATTGTTAATAGATAGTATCGCCCTATCCTGATTATATCTTACATGAAAATACGGAGGATTATGATCATTAAAATACATTGTAAGCATCTGCTGACATAAATATCAGCAGGTATAGAGACTATATTGACAGATTAAATGGTTTCACCGTTCTTTCTACCGGTGGACATTGCCTTTGCGGCTGCATAAATTGCAGGTTTTTTGTAATCGTTATTCCACCGGTTTACACCGATGTAGTCAAAGATAATGGCATTTGTATGCCGGCAAAAGCGATCCATTTGCTCAAGGCAGGTGAGCATACCATTACCGGAACCGCCCGGAGACGCAATAAGTAACACCTGCTTACCGGCAAGCGCACCGTTGGGACTCATCAGGTTTTCACAGCGGCGGAGTCTATCAAAAAAGCATTTAAGCGATTCTGCCATTTCAGCCCAATAGACCGGCGTGATAAAACAAAGGGCATCGGCAGAACGTACTTTGGACTGCGCTTCATTAAAACCATCGTTTCCAAAAGTACATACATGTTTTTCCCGGCACGTTCCCCACCCGTCATCGCACACATGACAGCGTTCCAATTTTTCAAGATTAATGATTTCGGCTTCGGCTCCACCGTCTTCCGCACCGCGCTTCACTTCCTCTGCCAGCGAGTAGCATAGTCCATTTTTTTTAGGATTCCCTGAAATGATTAGATATTTCATAGCACAAACCTCTCCTCAGTCAATTTAAACTGCTTATTTTCCTGATTGAGTATACATCTTGTTGAACGATGTGACAAGTCTACTATCCGGAATATTCACAGTTATACTTTCACTTTTGATTACACTGCTTCAGAGTAGGAAAACATGGTTCCAGACTAGAAAATAATAACTCTTAACTAGGAAATAATAGCTCCGGACTAATAAAATGGAGTTTTGAGCTATAAAATAACCGCTCTGAACTAGAAAATAATAGTTCTGAACTAATAAAATTAGGTTTCGGGCTAGAAAAAATGAAGTCCGGATTAGGAAATGTTACTATTTTTATAAAATATATTTATGGAAAACAGCGTAAAGCCCAATGCTTTGGGTTTGGGATATATGGAAAACTCGTAAAACCTAAAGATTTTACTCCCGCCGCATCAAATATTTACCTGCAGCTATCTTTTTTGCAATCTCAAGCGAACCGGTAATATCTTTACTCGTCTTTTGTACGTCCCGTACACTATCATTGACCTCTTTTGATATATTTTTTAGATTATCTACCGTCCCATGAATCAGTCCGCTCCGTTTCTGTATCTCCCCAGACCCATTCCGCACCTGCTCGGTCGTTTCCCGTAATGTCATCAGCGCCTCCAGTATCTGCGAACCGTTTGCCACTTGGGCGGCCACCGCATTATTTACCGTATCAAAGGAGCTGCCCATGTCATTCACCTCAGTAAACATTGCCCCCATCGCATCCGCTGTATCTACTGACACTTGCTGGATATTCCCTATCCCTACCCGCATCTTCCGAATTTCATTCGAGATTGACGCGGACTCTTTATCAGACGATGCCGCGAGATTCCTTATCTCCCCAGCCACCACCGCAAAGCCGCGTCCGGATTCTCCGGCGTGGGCTGCCTCTATCGCCGCATTCATCGCTAGTATATTCGTCTGCGCTGCTATGTTTACCAATGTCGCATTCGCTTGTTCCAAGAACGTTGACTGCTCGGCTATGTGATTTAATTCTTCGATAAGCTGATTCAACATCTTCCGGCTCGTTTCAGAGGATTTACTGAGGTTAGCGGTTGTATCATAAGCTTTATGCACAACAGACAGGACAAAATCGGTGTCTTTAACCATTTGCTCTATGGAGTCAGATGACCGGGTAATGTTAATAGACTGCGTCTCGACCGCATTTTCCAAAGAATTGATATGCTGAACAATTTCTTCAATCGATTCTGAAGTTTGTTCTACAGACTGTATCTGCATATTGGTTTTATCCTGCACTGAATTCATATTATTAGTGATGGTCTCAAGTCCCTCGGACGAGTGTATAATGGCTTTCTTGAGATTACTTGCAATATTCAACTGCTTTCCGGCGACTTCTTCGTTCAGGGAAACGACTTTTTTTTGCATATTATCCCGGATAATAAGCAGTAAATTCTGCAATTCTCCGATTTCGTCATGCCGCTTTTTGATGATCTTTATATTAAAATTCATCTTGGCTAGGGAATTTGCCTCTGTATTAAGCTCTTTATTAAGCTCCTTTATGGGATTAGTTATATCCCGGGCAAGTATAAAGGCAACGGCAAGTCCGACAGCCAAAAACACTAGTACAAAGATGATAATAATAGTACGGAGCCGGTTGACTTCTGCATTGATTTCCTTGTCATCAATGGTTACAAAGAGTGTCCATGGTAAACCGGTAATCCTTGCATATCCTACAACCTTTTTTTTACCTTCATACGTATATTCGCCGAAACCGCTTGTTGATTCCAAACCAATGCGGATGCTTTGTGCTAGAGATTCATAGGAGCGCGGGTCACTCGCCGCTTCTTTAAGCGGATTAAACTGACTTGTTACCAGAGCTTGATCTGGATGAGCAATAGTAATTCCCTCTTTATCCATGATAAAAGCATATCCTGTTTCGCCTTGACTCAAGGTGCCTAGTATCTCAGTGATGGTGCTGGTATTCTTCCGTCCAAGCAAAGCTCCCACTCTCGTGCCATTCGCAGTAATAGGAACTATGTATATAAATTCCGGCTGGGTTATCTCTTGGTTATTGGTGCTAAGCCTATACGAAATCGCCTGTTCTCCTGCCAAAGCTCTCTTTACATACTCCTGATCTGCAAGATTTTCATAGGTACCAGTCTGTATAGAACGAGAACGCCCGTCTAATCCAACTATAGCCATGTCTGTGTATCCGGTCCGGTTAATAACCGGTATGAGGTCATCAACCTGATCTTCCCACACCATAGCTTGGACATCGATCCGGTTTGCTAATTCTTGCAAAATATCCAATTGAGAGTAGAGAGAGGTGGAGAATAGATTATTTCCCAAAGCTGTCTGACGCAGAAGGGAGTCTCTAGCTGTATCTTCTACCGCCTTTGCTGAAATCATGATAGAGATAATTCCGAAGGAAACGGAAACAATGAAAACTAGAACACCAATAGACAGTGAAATCCGTACTGATAACCGCATAAGTCCTCCAGAACCTAATCTACTTTTAGAATAAAAAAATCATAGGTAATGTTAGTCTTTAGGTCAAGCTGTTTTCAAAAATATATGTTCCAGACAGTTTGCATGAATTCTTCCCACCTAGCTTATGAATCCGAATCTGGCCGCATTAAATATTTACCTACAGCTATCTTTTCTGCAATGTCAGCTACCCAAGCCTAAAGGCTTGGGCTTGTCTCGATTATTCGAGGCAACTTTTCCTACTTCCTTCCGCACGAAGCGGATTTACCAGATAAATTGTTTGCCGAGTATCATGCTGTCCCCAATATATTCCATACCATTGCTTATCGGCCAATATGCCCAGCTGTCAGAGCCAAGCATAGTACCAACGGCCCGTTTACCTGTACTGTCAATAATATTAGTGATAATCCGGCGGTAATCAGTTCCGTCACGCACAAAAATTGTTGCAACAATATTTAAATCTTTCGATATACGGTCTATCAAATCATAGCGTTCATTAATGGGATTTCCCTCACGATCAACCAAAGTACCGTTTTCCATATGTAAATCGCCATATTCTTTTGAAATCATATATTCAAAAGTATTAAGATCACCCTGAATCTTACTTTGCACCACTGTAATTGCTGTTTTTAAGCTTATATCATTCATTTGATAGCTATTGATGAATGTTAAAATGAGAATAGCCAAAAATACAAATAACGAAGATAATCCAGCTATTTTTACCAATATGCTATTTTTGATAGTCTTAACGGTTTGAGCCATTATGAGAAGCTCCTTTAAATTTGGTTAAATTCATAGGAAATATCATTTCCATTAACATATACCCGGCAATATGTTCTATGCGTTTTAAAATCTTCCTGTGTAATATACTGAACATTTTTGATGGTAGTAATAACCGGCCGGTGCAAATGTCCTGAAAAAACGGCATCTGCTCTATTAGCTAAAAGACTAATAAACCGGGCACATTCTCTGCGGTCTGTTAATCGATCATCAAAAAACGATGGAATTCCATTTGTAAAAAGATTATCATGGGTAAAAACAAAAGTATGTTTTCCGGTTGTTGCTAATTCGCTTTCCAGCCAATCGAGCTGTGCATCTCCAAATAAGCCGTTTGCAGTGTCAAGTACAAAAAAAGCAGCATTATCAGTATCGAACCGGTAACGCGTTGAGCCTATCAATTCCCGCCAGACCTGCCAATTATTAAACCATATATCATGATTTCCTATCACCGGATAACAGGGAATATTCCAACTATCTGCGATTTGCATAAATAAAGCAAGGTTTTCCCGGTCGCCGTTTGTTGTTATATCGCCGGTAACTACAATAAATGCATCGCCTTGTGCCGCAAGCAGTGTCCCAATATTCTCAAGACCGTTTGCATCTTTATTCATAACGTGGGTATCAGAAATAACCACAAAAGAATAATGCTCACCAGTTGATAGAGAAAGATCATTCTGATTAATAAAATTAAATTCACCGGAACATTCAAGACGTTCCTCTAATCCTGATGACGCTGAAAAAACACCAAACACATCAACATCACAAGAGCTAATACATATACTGCACATTAAAGCCAGAATAGCTGTCCGCTTCACCATTTTATGATAACCCCCGATTTAAAACTAAAGCCAAACAAGCTCGCGGTTCCTCCCTGCCTGCCAGCCTGATATAAATCAATGGTACAAGAGAGCCGGAGTTTATCATTAAAAATATAAGTACCAACAAACCGGATATAATCTTCGCCGTAACTGCCGGCATAAAAATAATCAAAATTTCCCCACGCAAAATCTACATTGATTTTATTATGTTTGATAAGATTAATACGTATCATATAATTGTATATAGTCTCATATCTTGTGAATTCTTTGAAGTAGTTATTCCAACGCATTTGCGGACCGAATGACACGCCGAATCTGCTCAAGTTTAAGCTGAAATAAGGAATCACCGAGTGAATATCCACATTATATTCCGGTATTGAATCGAATAAATATAAAATATTGAAAGAAAAATAGTTTAATAATTCGATCCGGGGAGCAATAATACCCAGATTAATGCCGATTTCGAGAGATGCAGTATATTCAGTGTAGGTATTATTAAGATTATAAGACAATCCGTTATAGATTGAAATGGCGTTATTTAATTCTATAAATAACAAGGCATCGGCACCATACGTGTACTGAAATGCTTTATCATAACGCACAGTAAGTTCGGCCTTTGTTTCAAAATCGGTGATACTAAAGTCTCCGTCAGCTGCCGCGCTGCTGCATATAAAAAATAAAACAGCCAGCATAGCATACCCAGCATTTTTGATTGATGACAATCTCATGACTCTATTATGAATTGGACCGGCAAGACGATCAAGCGTGTGAAACGAGCCGGATTCAACTGGTCGAGACAGATTTTCATTTCCGGAACTAAAAAATTTAAAGAATTTTACTAGTTTTTGACATAAATTTACTGTTCAATCCTAGTAATTCTATCGGCATTATAAGAAGAATAGCAGCACTTCTTTTTGATTGGCGGCGGTACCAGTGGGTTTGTGTAGTAATAGCCACAATTTCCAACAAAATAGTATCGGAGATGTCCACGAATATCCACTAATTAATTCGTGTTATTCGCGTGCATTCATGGACCCTTTGCTGTAACGCCGGGCTTGATGATCTTTCTATAGATTATCTACTTACAAAACCTGAATCCGCTAACAAGTCCTCTGCTCAAATTATTGGTGAACTTATCCGCGAAAAAATAATCAATCTATTTATTTTACAGATCCAAGTACTCCCGCAACAAAACGTTTTTGCTGACTGAAGAATAAAAGCACTGTCGGCAGGGTACAAATAGTCACAGCAAGCATTAATATCCCGTAATCAGTAGTATAGCCGGAGGTGAGGGAAGTGATTAAAAGGGGCATTGTTTTAGAGTTTTGAGACTGCATGATGATAAGGGGCCACAAATAACTGTTCCAATTATTCATAAATGCAACGATTCCGGCAGCTGCAAAGGTCGGAGCCATCACCGGAAAATAAATCCGGAGATAAATTCCGAATTCACCGAGTCCGTCAACTCGTGCGGCCTGAACAATTTCGTAGGGAAACGACATGGAATTTTGCCGGAAAAAAAAGATTAAAAATGCGGTCGAAATAGACGGAAGCACGAATCCAAATGTCGTATTTAAAAGCCGGGCTTGACTGAAAAGCCGGAATAACGGCACCATAATTGATGCAAAAGGCACCATCATCGACAAAAGCAGAATCGACATCAGGCGATCTTTGTATTTATCCCGGTAAGTTTGGAAGCCGTAACCCGCCATGGAGCATACAAATAGACTAAGAATAGTCGCAACGGTCGTATTCCGGAGCGAATTCCAAAAGGCCTGCCCCACAGAAACAGTTGCAAAAAGAGTCCGGATATTTTCAAAAAGATAAGTTCCAAACCATACTTTTCCATTGATAATATCAACACTTCTATTTGTTGCACCGGAAATCATCCAGATAAAAGGAATCACAGAAAAAAGACAGACAATTATAATAAAAATATGCATTAGCACTATAGTAAATTCCGGTTTCTTTTTCATTTTCTATCTCCGATTTTCATCTGGATAAAGGAGAGAATCGCCACCATGACCAAAATACTATAAGAAACTGCGGCAGCGTAACCAAATTGAGGATTATACACAAATGATAAATTATAAATATATTGCGAAATGGTTATGGTTGAATTACCGGGTCCGCCGTTGGTAAGGTTTTTTACTTCATCAAAAAGTTGCAGCGTACCATTTGTTGACATAATTGACGTGAGAAGAATAACCGGCGACAACAGCGGCAGCGTCAATTTTAAAAAGGTTTGAAAAGGAGAGGCACCGTCAATGCTTGCAGCCTCATAGATTTCAGTATCTATATTCTGCAAACCGGCGAGATAAAAAATAGTATTATAACCGGTCCAGCGCCATGTAATTACCAAAATAACAATAACTTTTGCCCACACCGGATGACTCAACCAACTTACCGGTTCAGAAATGAGGTGTAAATGCACCAGAAAAAAATTAACAATACCGTCTACTGCAAAAAAAGATTTAAAAATCATCGCGGAAGAAACGAGTGCGGTCGCACATGGCAGAAAAATAAGAGTCCGGAAAAATCCTTTAAATTTAAGTTTTTTTGAATTTAAAATTGAAGCTAATATGAGCGCCAATAAAAGCATAATCGGCACTTGAATCAAAAAATAAATAAAAACATTGGCCACAGAACTGAGAAAAGTGGAATCTTGAAATAAACGTGCATAATTCCGCGCACCGGAAAAGTGCATATTGAGACCAAAACCGGATCGCAAGGATAAAATAAAAGAACTAATCATTGGATAAAATGATAAAATAAAAATTAAAATAGACGCCGGTGCAACAAAAAACCAGCCCCACCATGTATATTTTCTAGATAGACTTGCCACAACAGACTCCTTACGATACCGGAACCGGTAACAGCCGGCTCCGGATAATCAATCAGTACGGGATTCGGTTTTTATTGTCCAATAAGGAATTCAGTATCTCGTTGAGCTTTTGTGAGTGCTGTGTCGATGGGTGTTCCCCGGATAATATCCGCGAGACCCAAGGCTACATTATTTCGAGCTTCATAATTAAACATTCCATATTTAATTTTTGGAACTTTTCCGGCATAGCCGACAATGTCCACAAACACTTTCTGTCCGCCGAAAAAGGCACTCGGCTGTGCATACACACTGGAATTAGACGCCGGAAGCCACGTTGCAATTGCACCAGATGTCGGCAGAATAGCGTCGTAAAGTGCGGTGCTGCCGGCAAATGTTTTATTTAAAAAGTCGAGTGCAACACCCGGATTTTTTGAATTAGCCAGAAGCATCCAGCTCGAACCGCCGACGCTTGAGAAGTTTGTTCCTCCGGTAATGTTCAAACGCGGAGTACTTACAACCGCCCATTTACCGGATTGATCGGTATTTGCAGTAATGGAACCTATTATCCAGCAGCCATTTACTGTGGATGCAACACTTTTTAACGAGGCAATATACGCATTCCAATCTGCAACGAGCATAATAATTCCGGCATCAACCATCGCCTTATAAAGACGGGCTGCTTCTTTCAGAACCGCATTATTTGCGATATTTGTTTTTCCAGCTGCGTCAAAAAACCACGCTCCGGCGCTCTGCATCATTAACGGTACAAGGTCATTTTCATTACCGACCGCGGAAATCATGGAAACCCCGGTTTGTGCTTTTACAATTTTTCCCAATTCAATAAACCGGTCCCATGTTATATTGTTAAAATCTTCGACTTTAAGTCCAGATTGTTCAATAAGATCCCGCCGGAGAAAAGTCGCGGAGGCACCGTTGTCAAAGGGAACGCCGTAATGTTTACCGCCGATGGTTGCAACATCGACTTTGTAATCGGCAAATTGCGAAAGATCAACATAACCGTCAAGCGGATAAAATGCGTTAGGAAATGTTGAGACATTTTTTTGAATCGCATTATCTTGCATCAAAAGAATATCCGGTAAATTATCCGGCTGATTTGCCGCGAGAGATGTAGTCAATTTCTGCTGAACATCATCCCATGCCGTTTCCACTACATTGACCGTTACATTCGGATTAGCCTGTTTGTAAATCTTTGCAGCTTCGTTCATTGCGTAAACATTAAAAGTGGGATCCCAGCACCACACCGTCAGGGTTACCGGTTTATTCGG
>BOBG01000055.1 GCA_026002265.1 Spirochaetia bacterium | reverse complement strand
ATATTCAAACCGCGCTCAAGGCAACTGCGGTAAATCCGGAACAAGCACTTAAAGATTTTGAGCACATGTGGCGTAACGTGATGCAAACAGTGGAATTCGCGCCGAAAAATCTCTGGAAAAAATTGGAAAAACTTGCGGAAGACGTTAAGAAAATTCCGCTTAAACGCAAACTTTGCGAGTGCCCAAAAGTGTTAATTGTCGGGGAAATTTATGTCCGGCGTGATGATTTTGCAGTCGGTGAATTAACGGATTTAATGAGTGAACGCGGAATTGCTGTAAAGGTTTCCGGAATTGCGGAATGGATTCATTATCTTGATTTTGTCCGGGAGTACCGGCTTAAAAAATTGATCGCGCTTGAGCCGGCGGTTAAACGTCCTTTCTGCAAAGCATCTATTGATTTAAAGAAATTGGAGCTGGAAGAATGGTGGAAACATGATGTTGAAAAAAAGGCTCTCAAAACCTTTCCACATTTCTTTAGAAAAATTCGGACCTAATTCATTATAGGAATTATCAGCAGACAGAATAAACACGCAGACATTTTCGAGCCGGAGATCACGGAATAAATTTTCGTAATAAACAAAATACTGACCCGTGCGGCATGGTCCCGTAGTTATCGGTACAAAAAGGAGATAGAGTTCATCTTTCCGGTACTTTCCAGAGGCAAAAAATTGCAGCGCGCCGCCTAAAACCAAATGACTCGGCACACATTCTTTTCCGGATGCATGGGCCCGGGCCACCTGAATCGTTTTTGCAGTTGCAACCGGTAAAGCCTCTCCCTGTATGCCGATAGCCCGAATCGCTGCCGCAATATACTCGGTTGAAATTGCCCCCATGCTTGAAAGTAAAACCTTTACCCGTTTATTATTCCGGACCTGAACATTTTCACCGGATTTTTCATTTACCATCCGGAAATCTTCGTTTTTTCCCTCTTCATCTGCTTGATACACAAAGCGCCAGCCGTTACTATAACGTTCAGCTTCGACCGCATCTTTTTTAGCCCGGTAGCCGTCAATAATATCCAAAAAGGCCTCGACCCGGGTATCGATTCCGGCATCCGCTGAATGGGAATCCAATTCCAGTACCAAAAATGGTTTAGCTCCCATGATCCATTTTAAATAATGGAGCATAAATGAGTCCGGCGCACAGGAAAAATTAGTCACCCATGTAACATAAATATTGTCTTCTCTTTTCAGAAGTGCCGCACTTTTAATATCCTGCTGCCCATAATACCAATACATATTGGAAAAAATCGTTTCTTGTTCAAAAGGCAGAATATCAAAAGGAATCACCGAATAACCACGCGTAGAAAATTTCCGTGGAATACCCATATTTGCTTCCCGGGTAAAGGCGTTATAGGGGCGTCCCAAAACCGCAATGACCGGCCGGCCCGCAGATCGTGACTCTGCAAGCGCATCCTCACCGAGTTTTTTACACGCGGCAAAATATTCATTTTGTTTTTCCAATGCTTTATCAAAAGCTTGTTTTGTCTCTTCAGCACTGATTCCGATCTTTTCCATACCGGTACAAAACAATTCTAAAGCCTTTCCTTCACCGAGGTTAAAACTCACGACAACCGGCAGCCACTTTTTTTTATCAATATCCGGAAAAGCTTTTTCAATATAATAAGGAAAGGATTGCGTTATGGGGCAAAAATTTGCATGCACATCTTTTTCGTACGAAGGCATATCCCGGAAATGCGGCAGGAAAATATAATCCGCCCCTTTATCCAAACAATCCTGCACCGCGCCGTGTGCAATTTCAGCCGGAAAACAGTAGGCAGATTCAGCCCGGGCAACACCTGCGTGCGCGACTTCAGTCGAAAGAAAAGTCTTTATTCCTAATTCATGGAAAAACCATGAATAAAGCGGGTAGAGAGTATGAACCGAAAATGCCCGGGGAATTCCCACAATAAAATCACGTTTTACAGTCGGTTCCGGTGCAGCATATTCCTCAAAAAGTAATTGTTCGCGTTTTTCAATATAATCAAAAACCGGCACATCTTTTAATTGCTTCCGCATATTCGTGTATTTATTGCACCGGCCGCCGAACATGTACTTGGTACCGTTGACGTTAAGGACCTGAATCGGGCAGTGATTTTCGCAAGCCTGGCAGTCAAAAATCCGCTCGTAGACGATTTCCCGGGTCAAAAGCTCCGGAATATGCACCGGTTTTTCGCTGAGGAGTCCTTCTGCACATTTCTTTTTTGCCAGCAGCGCAACCCCAAAACACCCGGAGAGTTCCGGCGAAGGCGGAACCAGAATTTCCTTGTCGATCATCATCGCAAAGGCAAGCGGAACGGCCGGATTCTTTGCCACGCCGCCTTGAAGGAAAATTTTCCCGCCGATGGTCCGGTTTCCCACGACCCGGTTTAAATAATTTGCCACAATGGAGCAAGCGAGTCCGGCTGTAATATTTTCTTTTGATGCGCCTTGTTGAACAGCTTTCCGGATGTCGGAGTTGATAAACGCGGAGCAATGCTCGCCGAATTTGCATGGGGCATCAGCTTCGAGCGCGATGGTGCCGATGTCTGCTGCGGAGTGAATCGAAAGGTCGCCGGATGCGGATTCTTCCAAAAATGAGCCGGTGCCGGCAGAACACGCTTCGTTCATGGCGTAATCGATTGGTACGCCGTTTTTCAAAAGTACGTATTTTGCGTCCTGTCCGCCGATTTCAAAAATCGTTTCGACTTCCGGGTCAAAATAGGTGGTACCAACCGCATGTGCGATGATTTCGTTGTACACACCGGATGTTTCCAAAAAAACTCCGAGGATTTCGCGCGAGGAACCGGTGACGGCAACGAGCCGGATATCACATTCTGGGGAACCAGTGTCCGCGACAATTTTATCCTGAATGATCCGGAGACATTCTTTTAATGCCTTGACTGGGTCGCCGTGAGTCCGGCCGTAGTGGCTTGCGGCAATTTCGTCAGTTTCAGCGTCCATGAGGCTGGCTTTTGTGGTGGTGGACCCGCCGTCAACGCCGAGAATGTAGGGCCGGCCCGGTTTGACTTTTCCCTCCGGTTTGTCGAAAAATCGGACTTTTCCTTTCCATTCCTTTAACGCACCGAGAGATCCGAACCGGATCCCATGAGTTTTTAACAATGTATCCAGATTCGGCAGCCGGCTCCCGTTTGTTTCAGCGAGCGAGGCAGCTCCGAGTGCTTCAAACACCGGCGCACTTTCCGGAATCACAAAATTAATGTGCGGCGCTTTTTCCCGAATAAACCGGATAATATGCCGATTCAGCGTGATTCCGCCAGTCAACACGACCGTTCCATCGGTCACTTTTGCCCGTTTCAGAAAATCGATCACCTTGACAGCCATCACATCTGAAAGGGACAGAACAATATCGTCTTTGGTCGCCTCACGCTTGTTGAGTCGGTGCGTGCAGTCGCTCTTCATAAAAACTGAACACCGGGTCGAAAGCGGATACACCTTCGCACTATCCGGCACTCTATCAATATCAGCAAGAGTCATATCCATACGGGCAAGCTGCTGTTTCAAAAATTCACCAGTACCGGACGCGCATTTATTGCCGGAAAAGCTGTTGACAATTTTCCCGGATTCCCCAAGTTTGTAAACAATTAAATCTTCGCCACCCATGCTCACGACAGCATCAGCGCGCAAATTCAACAATCCAACGGCAGATTCGACACAAAGCGGCTCCAGAGTGCTTGCCGCGTCAAACATGAACCGGCCCTCATTTCCAGTGACGAGTACCGGTATGCCGGCCCTGATCTTTCCCTCAGCCAAAAGATTTCTGACTGCCGCAGCAAAATCCCCTTCATGGGGCAAGATTCCGGACCACACAACCTCTGTGCCTTCCAAAAGTACCATTTTCAGGCTGGTTGAGCCTATGTTGATTCCTAATGATTGCATTCTGACAAAATACCAAAAAATGCAAGAATAGGAAAGAGAATTCTGGTGAAACGAATTTTTGATTCAGGTCCCACCCATCGCAAGATTTTAGATTTTTCTCTCTTTTCTTCATCACTGGTGAATCGTTCATAACACTTTAGCCCGTACTGATTCAGGAGGTGTTATGGAACTTTTCAAAAAATCGCCGGTTTTGTGGGCAGCGGCCGGTGCGGCGCTGTTTTATTATGTACCGCTGGGTACTTTTTTCCGGATCAACAGCTTGATATTTCTTGTGTGTGTAATTAGTTTGTTCCGGGCGGTGGCTGTTGTCGCCGGAACAAAAACCAGAATATTCCGGGTTTTCCATATTATGACTCTTTCTTTTTCGATTGGAATGATGATCGGAATCAGTGCTAATCCTCAGATGGCACATCTTGGAGTGAAGCCGGAACGAGTGGTGGGAATTTCCGGAATTCTTGACACTGATCCGCGGACTTTTTACGACGGCCGGGGAATGAGCGATCTTAACTTAATCCGGGTAATGAGTTTAGGAAATATCCGGACATCGGCCCGAGGTACGATAGTGGTATTTTTTCCAGAAGAATCCATGCTGCGGCTCAAGGAATTTGGGCGCGGCGCGGAAGTGTACATCGAAGGATCCGTGCTGAAAACTACCGGCCCCAAAGCAAGCTTCCGGGCCCGGGCAGTCCATATCAATAAACCAGCTAATGAATTAGAACAGATGCGGACAGGAATCCGGATCCGAATCATCGATCATTTTTCCCGGTTCCGGTGGGGAGGACTCGCACTCGCACTGCTGTTGGGATTCCGGGAAAATCTTGACAGCGCCATCGCGGGACAGTTTCAGGCTGCCGGCTGCTCGCACATCTTGGCACTTTCCGGAATGCACCTTGCGATTGTTGCAGCGCTCCTCGCCTTTCTGCTCAAAAAACCCCTCGGACTCCGAGCCTCGGCGATTGTCAGCGCATTGTGTATCAGTGTATATGTTTACGTGATCGG
This sequence comes from Spirochaetia bacterium, assembly GCA_026002265.1. Taxonomy (GTDB): domain Bacteria; phylum Spirochaetota; class Spirochaetia; order Treponematales; family Breznakiellaceae; genus BOBG01. The sequence continues at coordinate 9,099 of BOBG01000055.1, read as the reverse complement.
GGATCAGGCATCTTTGATCCGGTCAGCGATCATGTATCTTCTGGGAACGGCCGGAATCCTCTACGCGCTTCCCAAAAAACCGCTGCTGTTCCTTGGATTCAGTTTTTTGATTCAGATTATCGGATGGCCCGATTCCGGACACAGCGTTTCGTTTATTCTTTCGTATCTTGCACTTGCCGGGATTCTGTTGTTGAGCGGACCTGTGTACAATTTAATCCGGGGGTGGATTCCGGATGCAGTCGCCCAGCCCCTCGCTGCATCGGTCGGCGCGTTCATCGCCACCAGTACGTCAGTCGTACTTTTTTTCGGCATACTCCGGCCCTTTGGAATCATCACCGGATTGTGTATCGTGCCGGTGACGACTCTTTTCATGATCGGTGCCTTTATTTTTTTGGCGAGTCGTGGAATGATTCCTTTTATGGACACAATGATGGATTTTTTGTACCGGCTGCTCGATTGGATGACAGTCGAGTCGGCGCGGGTGCCGGGGCTGCATACGCGGGCAGTCGTTCTTGTTTTTGTAGCGAGTGCGGTCGCGGCGGCCGGAATCTGCATCGTTTCTGTCCGGACTGAACAATTAAGGAATCACTGTGAATCTTTCGATTGATTACAATTCGCCCAACAAACTCAAAATTTTTTTGGCTGAACGGCACATAGGAATGAGGAAACAATTCGGTCAGAATTTTCTCATAAACCCAAGTATCAGGCGCTGGCTTGTGGACGCACTGGAGACTCGCGCTGGAGATTCGGTGTGGGAAATCGGTCCCGGACTCGGGGCGATGACCGTGGAGCTGCTGAACCGGGGTCTTTTTGTCACTGCGTTTGAAATTGATTCCGGTTTTTCTTCTATTCTTAAAGAAATTTTTGGGGAGAATCCGGACTTTACTTTGATCGAAGGAGATGTGTTATCAACATGGAATCGCGGCACTGATGCGCCTTTTCTCTTTGGAAATCTTCCCTATGGAATTGCGGCTGTGCTGATTGCCACATTTATCGAACATAACCGGTTTTTTAGCCGGGCGGTGTTCACGGTTCAACGGGAAATTGCAGAACGGGCAGCGGCTGGACCCGGTTCCAAGAATTATTCAGCTTTTTCGGTACTATGCGCTTCGGCTTACCATGTAAAACTCCTGCCGGTGATACATGCAGCTTCATTTTATCCGGCGCCTCATGTTGATTCTATGGGAATCCGGTTTGATCTCCGGGACGATTGCGATCCGGCCGGTTATCCGGCGCTTTTTCGTCCCTTGGTGCGGAATCTCTTTGCATCGCGGCGCAAAACGCTCAAAAATAATCTGAAAACTTTTCTTGGATCCCAGGGGAAAAACCCGGATCATGCGGCAGATTTACTCGCGGAATCCGGCATTGACGGAGCTGCGCGTGCGGAGACGCTGCGGTGCGGGCATTTTGTTAGCCTTGCACAGACGATAGAATCCTACTATAATTAAGGAAAATAATATAAGGGGATTTTTATGAAACATACGTTATTGTTAAGTTTGTTGGTAATCGCTGCTTTCGGGTGTACAACCCAGAGTCCTTCGTTACAGGTGGAACTGCCTGACAGCTCTAGTGTTACACCGGCAGAATCAACAACTGTGAAGGAGACTGAGTCCGCGAGATCTGCCCCGGTTACCGGGACTGCAAACAGGGTTCAAGGAGCAGCGTATTCTTACTATGTATCTGCAACAGGTTCTGACTCAAATTCCGGAAACACGGAAGATCGTCCCTTTAAAACGCTCAAACGCGCACTCATTGCCGCTCGGCAGGACTCCACGATAAAGCTCATCACCGTTCTTGGTCAGCTGGACGCTGGGAGTGAAGATCCGGCATCAGATTCACCGAGTGTTTTTGTCATTAGCGACACTGATCTTGAATTGATAACCATTGCCGGAAAAGCAGATGAAAGCGCAACCCTTTCCGGAACAGAGTCCGGAAAAACGGTTATCGAGATCGGTTACGGCGCACGGATCCAGTTTGAAAATATCATTATTTCCGGTGGAGAAAGTGAAAATAATACCGGCGGTCTCATCGTTTCCGGCGGACAAGTGATTCTCGGAAGCGGCGCGGAGATCAGCGGCAACAAGAGTCACTCTGTGAGCGGCGGTGTCGCAGTCGTGCGTCAAGGCTCCCTTGTCATGCAAGACGGCTCGCTAGTCAAAAATAACGTAGGAAATTCCTTCGGCGGTATCTATGCGGACGGAAAATCGAGGGTAGCATTGGCCGGCGGTACGCTCGGTGAAAACCAGACACAATCAGTGGGCGGCGGAATCGGAATCATCGGAGGATCGTCTGTAACACTTTCCGGTACAACTATTAGCGCAAATACCGGCGGTGCTGTATTCGTGTCCAAGGACAGCACTTTGACAATAACCGGCGGCATGGTAACCGGTCATCTCAAAGCTCTATCCGGCACCATTATCGTCAACGGCACTCTCACCATGGAAAACGGTGAGATCAGCGCTAACGAAGGAAGCGGCATCCGAGTCGCTCAAGGCGGAACTGCAACGATGACCGGCGGAAGCATATCGGGTAATCGGGATTACTTTTCAGGCGCAGGTGTGTCAGTAGCCGGCACCTTTATTTTTGAAAACGGTACTATTTCCGACAATTTGGGAAATGGCATGTACATAGCAGATACCGGCACCGTTATCATGAATTCCGGTCTTATTCAGGGAAACCGGAACTATTTTCTCGGAGGTGGTGTATCAGTAGCCGGCACCTTTAAATTAAATGGCGGCACCATTATCGGAAACGAAGCATCAGCCGGCGGGGGCATTTCCGCAGCCCGCAGATCTACGCTTTTTATCGGTGAAAGCGAGACTCCTGTCAGCCCCGCGACATGGGAACTGGTGACCCGTGATGCATCGAATGTCGCTGTAATCGGTAATCTGGCAACTATTGGGAAAAGCGGCGATATTTACTGGGAGTAATGGGGTGGGTGTGGGCTCTGCCCATGCCTCATTCCCATGAGGAATTTTTATGAAATATACCATTGTACCGCTTGCGGTGCTGATCGTTCTGTGTGCGTGTTCTACCAAAAAACAGCCTGATATAGTACAATCAGGAGACGCTATTATAATTGCGGAGACTCCGTCTGATCCGAATCCGGTATTCTATGTCTCAGATTCCGGAAGCGATGATAACGACGGCAAAAAGGTCAACACTCCATTCCGGACCTTGAAAAAAGCACTTTCTCAATTAAAAACCGGCAGCACAAAGACTATTTTCATCTCCGGCACGCTGACAGCTGCAACCGAGGGCAGTTCCGGCTCTCCTGCTGTTTTTACAATAAAAGATTCAGGAGATGTAGAGATCGTAATTAGCGGAGTACCCGGTGCCGGACCTACAGTACTCTCCGGAACCGGCACTGATTCACGTATATTGAGCATCAGCGGTACCTCACGGATCCGTATTCAAAATATCGAAATTTCCGGCGGACACTCTGACGAATCCGGCGGCGCAATCATCTTGACCGGCGGCGCTTCACTGCATGTAGGAAACAACGCCCAGATCATCAACAATACCGCGGCAGTAGACGGCGGTGCAATTTTTGTCGGCAAGGGTTCCAAACTGTCGATCGCCGGCGGAGTCATTTCCAATAATAAATCAGAATCGATGTTAGGCGGGGGCGGGGGCATTTTTCTTGAAGAAGGTTCAACAGCCACCATGAATGCCGGAACAATTTCCAGCAACACCGTTACCGGGATATTAGGACGCGGGGGCGGTATTTTTATTGATAGAAATGCATCATTTAACATAACCGGTGGCGCCATCACCGGTAATCGTTCCGAAGATTCCGGCGGCGGAGTCTATGTCGTGGATAGCGGACTATTCAACTTCGATCAATTCGTTACCGGCAACAGCGCGCCCACTAGTCCAAATATATACCGGGAAGTATGGCAATAACTGCGGCTCTTGCAGAAATCCGGGAGCGGATCGTTAAAACCTGCCAGCGCATAGGCCGGAATCCGGATTCGATTCACCTCATGGCGGTTTCAAAACTACACCCTCGCTGTGCTCTTGAAGAAGCATACCATGCCGGTGTCAGGCTTTTCGGCGAAAACCGGGTACAGGAAGCCGCGGAGAAATTGGTCGGTTTCCATGAACAGCATCCGGACGCTGAGGTTCATCTCATTGGTTCACTTCAGCGTAACAAGGTCCGTACAGCGCTTGATCTATTCGATGCTGTTCAATCAGTTGACCGGGAATCGCTCATTGATACATTGGGAAATGCAACAGCGGGCCGGGATCATCCCCTTCCGGTACTCTTTGAGTTGCATACCGGTGAAGATACAAAAACCGGTTTTTCCGGAATCGATTCGCTGTTCCATGCAACTGAGGTTGCCGCACATTTTCCGGGAATCGCGGTACACGGACTCATGACTGTGGCGCCTTTTACTTCAGATGAACAAGCGATCCGGGCTGCGTTTCGTGCGCTCGCGGTTGCACAAAAAAAAATGCAGCAGGCCTTTCCGGATCAGGATTTTTCATGTCTTTCCATGGGAATGTCGGGTGATTTTGAGATTGCCATTGAAGAAGGCTCGACACTCGTCCGGATCGGTACTGCGTTGTTCGGGAATCGGTTAACACTATGAAAAGGGGAATCGCCTGCATCGGCGGGGACGGTCCGGAACGTGAGTCCTGCGCTCACTACTGCGCGAGTGCGGATCTCATTGCGGCTGCTGATTCTGGGCTTCACCGGGCAGAATCAGCACATATCATTCCGGATTGCATCCTCGGCGACATGGATTCTCTGGACGATCTCAGCCACTTGGACCGGTATGCCCCCGGAAAAATTATCCGGTATCCGGCTGACAAAGATTACACAGATACGGAACTTGCGCTGCAATGGCTGTGGGATCAGGGTTGCACGGAAACGTGGCTCCTCGGCGGCGGCGGCGGCCGGCTCGATCACAGCTTGGGAATCCGTCTGCTCTTTGACCGGGAACGGCATCCGGATCGTTGGATCACTGCGCACGAAGATGTCCATATCATCGAGTCCGGGACATCATTTTCCGATTCCCCCCACCCCGGAACCATTATCTCAGTTTTTTCGTGCGGTTCCGGCCCATGGCGTGCGGAAAGCGAGGGTTTGCACTGGTCATTGAATGGAATACAGTGGGAGCCGGGATTTTTTGGACTGAGTAACCGGGCAGAGGGGACATTCCGGATCCGGGCAGTCACTGGAAATTTTCTGGTTATTATTCCGCTTAAGGTGTTATCATGAAAGTTTTAACGAGTATAGCGATTATCGTTCTTGTGTGTTCTTGTGCGTCAGTTGGTCCGCAGGCTTTTTCCGGAATTGATGATGCATTAAACCGGGGCGATTACCGTGCAGGCGCTGCATTACTCGAGCGGAATCGGAGTAGTTATTACCGGAATAATGATACGCTGCTTTATTATCTGGACCGGGGAATGTTGGAACATTATGCCGGAAATTATGCTGAATCTGCCTCTTTATTGCAAAATGCTGAACGGTCCATTGAAAATGCGTTTACAAAAAGTATTTCTATGGAAATTAGTTCCTATATTATCAATGATACAGTCAAAGAATATGACGGCGAAGATTATGAGGATATTTATATCAATGCTTTTAATGCATTAAGTTATTATCATAGCAATTCTATGGAAAAAGCTCTGGTAGAAATTCGCCGTATGAGCACTAAATTGGAACAGTTATCTGTAAAATACGATGGACTCATAAATAATCTCCAGCGGTCTGCACGGGATTCAGAGGTGGATATTCCGCCGGATTCCTATTCCGGAAAAGAATTTAACAATTCAGTGTTCGGCCGGTATTTAGGAATGCTTTTTTACCGCGGCGCAGGACGCAGTGACGATGCCCGGATCGACAGTACTCAGCTTAAACGTGCTTTTACCAATGCCCCGCACATTTATAATTTCCCCCTTCCATCTTCAATTAATGATGAGCTAACGATTCCCGCGGGAATGGCACGCCTTAATGTGATTGGTTTTGCAGGATTATCGCCGCAAAAATCTGAAGAAACGCTCAGAATTCCGGTTTCTCGTTCCATGAATTATGTTAAAATTGCCTTACCGGTTATGAAAAAACGTAGGTCTGAGATCGCCCGGATCGAGGTGCTTTTAAATAATGGTACACGCTTTAACCTTGAATTATTAGAAAATATCGGAGATGTTGCTGTAGAAACATTCCGCAAAAAATCCCATGTCATTTATTTAAAATCAGTTATGCGTGCTGTTATCAAAGGAATCGGTACCGAAACGCTGCGGAAAACCGCTGAACAGAAAGGAGATACGTTGTCACAGGTACTGTCATTCGGCAGTCAGGTTTTTACTGAATTGAGCGAACAAGCAGACCTACGCGTTTCACGGTATTTTCCGGATAAAGTATATGTCGGCGGGTGCACCGTGCGGCCGGGAACCTATTTTGCAACAATCAATTATTATTCCCCAGGCGGACGTCTGATTCAATCTGAATCAAAAACACTCAACGTTCAAGCGCAAGGACTTAATTTAATAGAATCGGTATGTTTACGCTGAAAGTAAATCCATATTTTTCATGTGTATTTTTTTAATTTTTTGTTTGTTTTCCATTATTTACAGATTTAAAGCAAAATACGCCTTATACTGATAGAACAGTACAAAAGTCTTGTAGAACTCTACGACAATATTGTATAATACAAAAATGATAAACATATAAAAATTTCCCTACAAAGGAGCAAAAAATGGCTGGCGATTTTATTCCCCACCAAGATGGGGCCTTTTTGGAATGGTCAAAAACTCTTGTCACCTATACAGTTGATCATATGAGCAGTTTTAACATTCAAGAGTCGGTTCTGATTCCCATTCAGACTCGTTTAACCGCTTACGAAAAGGCATATACCAAAGCTGCACACCCAAACCGTGGAAAAGTGGATGTTTTTTCAAAAAATGAGACCCGGAATGCCTTAAAAGCGGCACTTCGGCTTTTTATTAAGGCCTATTTAAACTATAATCCGGTAATAAGTGACACAGATAAAGAAGCTATGGGACTTCCCCTTCATAATACTGTCCGCACAAAAATACCCGCGCCGTCTACTTTTCCCGAATTAGAAGTAAAAAATCCTGTAATCCGTCAAATTACGGTTCGTTATAAAGACAGTAAAAGCGATAAACGGGGCAAGCCTCATGGTGTTCATGGTATAGAATTACGCTGGTCATTCCTTGAATATGACCCAGCTTCGGTAAATGAGCTCAGCCATTCTGCCTTTAGTACGGCAAGTCCTTATACATTCACCTTTAACGAAATAGATAGAGGTAAAACTGTATATATTTGTCCCCGCTGGGAAAATAACAAAGGTGAAAAAGGCCCATGGGGTATTATTATAAAAGCAATTGTTCCATAGGCAACCGGGAAATGGGTTTTACGCCGACTATGATAATGGGGTGAATATGCGTTTTTTTATTTTATTGCTGGTGCCGTGGTACCTTGCAGGAATTCCAGTTGATGATGCGTGGGGACGGGTCATTGATCTGCAAAAACCGGCCGAGCGGATTGTCAGCCTTTCTCCCTCGGTGACAGAAATGCTCTTTGCAATAGGGGCTGGCAAAAAAGTTGTGGGGCGTACCGAATACTGCACCTATCCGGCTGAAGCGCAGATGGTGCCGGCTGTCGGCGGCTTTTCCGGTGCGACTATTAATGTGGAGCGCATTCTCCTCCTCAAGCCGGATCTCGTGATCCTTTCTGGGGATATGCATGAACGAATCAATAGAATCCTTGAGCAAGTCGGAATCCGGACATGTGCTGTTGAACCCCGGACTATCGATGAAGTGATGCAGACGATTTCCCTGATTGGTATTCTCACCGGTACTGAAGCCGGCGCGAGTCATGTGATTGCTACCATGCAGGAAAAGTTCCGGCGTGCGTCTGTGCGGGTGTCTAGCCGGCCACGGGTGCTGTGGATTTTGTTTCCGGATCCGCTTATGACAGTTGGTGGATCTTCGTTTGTCAATGAAGTGCTCAACCGAGCTGGTGCAGAGAACATTTTTGGGGATATGCTTGAAGCATGGCCCGTGGTGAGTGTTGAACAGGTTGCGATCCGGGGACCGGAGTGGATTTTGACCGGCTCTGATCAACCGGATCTGTATGCGTGGCTTGGGCAGCGCTCCGGCTTTCGTTCTCTCGATCCGGTAAGAAAAGGACGAGTCGCTCAGATTGATGCTGATATAGTGTACCGGTATGGGCCGCGTCTGGCGGATGCAGTTGAATATATTGCCGCGGTACTGTTTCCATGAAACGCTTTCCGGTTATCGTTGTCTCGTTCAGTTGTATCTTAACTGCTATCATGGTATGCGGCGTCCTGAATGGTTCTGTGTCATTGAGTCTTCCGGAACTATACCGGGGAATCCGGTCCGGAGATGCAATCATTTCAATGTTATTACTAGAGATACGGCTTCCGCGCGTCCTACTCGCTGCTGTGATTGGTGCGGCTCTTTCCCTTTCCGGTGCTGCATTCCAAAGTTTTTTCCACAATGCACTCGCAGATCCCTACATTATTGGCTCTTCTTCCGGTGCTGCCCTCGGAGCCGGTATCGCAATGAGCATGGGACTTGTACCGGTTGGATTATACGCATACATCGGTAGTTTGGGCGCGGTGATCCTTGCATTTGGGCTAGCGCGTCCAATATCACGGGGTGCCTCGTCCACCACATTGCTCCTTGCTGGAACAAGTATTAGTTATTTATGTTCCGCACTGCTTTCATTTGTACTGATCATCAAAGATAAAAATCTAAACCGTGTTTACTATTGGCTGCTGGGGTCTTTAGGGGGAATTACGTGGCGGGAATATGCGGCGGTACCGGTCATTGCAGCCGGATGCTTCATTATTTGTATGTGCGCCCGACACCTCGATCTCTTGTTGCAGGGTGAAGAAGTTGCCGAAAGCCTCGGTGTACCAGTTCAGAAAATCCGGTTAGCTGTGATCATCGGGGCATCGCTTACGGTGGCAGCTTCCGTTTCATGCGCTGGGATCATCGGCTTTGTCGGGCTGGCCGCTCCTCATGCTGCCCGTGCTTTTACGGGCCCGGTACACCGACGGCTCCTTCCAGTTGCAGCCCTGACCGGAGCGGTTTTTTTAT
>BOBG01000054.1 GCA_026002265.1 Spirochaetia bacterium | reverse complement strand
TGTATATTGATGAGGCAGAAGGGGTTGGGCGCGTCATGAACAATCGTAAATTGTATGCGAAACTCCTGACAAAATTTAGAAATGAAAACAGCACAGACGCAATCATGGCTGCATTGCAAGCTGCAAATTATGAGCAAGCTGCCGTTGAAGTGCATAAGTTAAAAGGAGTCAGTGCAAATCTGTCTTTAACAGAGCTTTTCGAGCAGAGTAAAAATCTGGAATCTCAGATAAAAGGAATGTCAGTAAATCCTGATACAGTTGAAGTATTTAAACATTGTTTTGCTGAAACAATGCATAGTATTGATGAGGTGTTGAGCCGATATGCCTAATGTAACGATTTTAGTCGTTGATGATATTGACACTAATATTATGATTCTTGAGGAGATCCTTAAAAATGATTATAATATTTTGAGTGCTAATAATGGAGTACAGGCACTTGATTTGCTTAACACAGTTAAAGAACTTCCGAAAATCGTTTTACTTGATATATTCATGCCGGAAATGAACGGCTACCAAACGCTTAAAATTATGAAGTCAGATGACCGGTTTAAACGGATTCCGGTTATTTTTATAACTACTTCGGATTCAGAAGGTGAAGCTTTGGCGGCCGGCGCCACGGATTTTATTTCAAAACCCTTTATGCCGGATATAGTTAAACTCAGAGTCCGGCACCAGGTTGAATTAAAAAATTATAGCGATAACCTTGAAGTAATGGTTGCCCAAAAAGCCGCGGAATTGACCTTAACCTTGGATAGTACGTTACAAACAATGGCAAATATCATTGAATACCGGAACCTTGAGTCCGGCAGCCATGTTAAACGTACGCAGCTTTTTTCCCAAGCGCTTATCGATCATATCTTGGAAGTTCCGTCTCTCTATGCAGATGAATTACAAGCACAGGAACCGGATATTATCGTAAAGTCAGTGGCGCTCCATGATATTGGCAAGATCGGTATTCCGGATAAAATTCTCCTCAAGCCGGGCAGCTTGGACAAAGATGAATTTGAAATCATGAAAACGCACACAACTATTGGAAAAAATATTATCAGCTCTATTTTAACATATACTGATACACTTTATTTAAAACATTGCCGGGATATTAGTTACTGTCATCATGAACGCTTTGACGGAAAGGGCTATCCCCAAGGACTCAAAGGACATGACATACCGCTTTCGGCGCGCATTGCTTCTCTGGCAGATATTTACGACGCCTTGGTTTGCAATCGTGTGTACAAAGTTGCCTTTCCCCATGCAAAAGCAATGCAGATCATTAGGGACGGGCGCGAAACTCAGTTCGATCCCTTTCTGACTGACCGGCTTCTTGAAGTTCAGGAGACCTTTGAAAGCATTGCTCGCGCTATCATTTAGTTCCGGATCTTTTCCAGACGAGGCCAGACATGGATACATTTGTTATTGCGGCTACACGGTCAATGCAGGATTATGCTGCCCGAGTCGCCGGTGTGCTGAACAAGGGTTGGATCAATGCAGTTGATGCATTAACAGTGGACTGCTTTGCCAACGGTGAGATGGAAGTCCGCGTTTCAATGAGTCCGCGGGGAAAAACGGTGTTTCTCTTCGCAGGCTGCGGCGGAAATAATCCCACAGTTGACGAATCAAAACTGGAACTCTACCATGCAATCGATGCATTAAACCGGGCACAGTCCGCTCGTATTATTGTGTTTGAACCCTTTATTTCATGCTCACGGTCGGACCGGACGGTTAACCGGAGTTCGGTTGGATTGTGGATGCATTTCCGGACTCTTCAAGCAATGGGTGCTAGGCAGCTTATCACCTATCAGCTCCATTCGGATAAATCCCGGACCATGCTCGATCCGAGTTTGTGTACACTTGACGATATTCCGGGTTCCAGACTGCTAATCGAACATCTCTGTGCGACTTACGTCAAAAGCAGTGAACGGCTCCGGCAGGTCGTGCCTGCTCAATGGGCATTTTGCGCGATTGATGCGGGCGGAGAAAAGCTGGCGCGCAACTTTGCCAATTTTTTTGGAACGCCGCTTGTGGTCGCACATAAACAGCGCAATTATTCTCAAGTAAATACAGTGGATTCTATTAATATCCTCTCCGCGGTACCGTTGCAGGACAAAATTCTCTGGATTGTTGATGACATAATCGATACAGCCGGTTCCATTGACATTCTCATCCGGGCACTCGCATTGCGCAAACCGGCACAGATCAATGTTGCGGTTGTTCATGCCGTTTTTTCTGATCCCGCTACGGAACGGATCCGGAATTTATGTGCTGAAAAACTGCTTGCCCATATCATAGTGACGGACACTGTCTGCTCTTCTCCTTCATTATCCGGAATAATTCCAAACATGGAAATCGTTTCATCGAGTGAATTTTCGGCAATGGTACTCGAAACTATTGTCCACAATGAGTCAATTACTGAATTAGTCCAAATTCATGGTGTAGATGATTATTTTGTGAATATTTGATCATCGCGGTATTCCGGCTGGCCGTAACGTTTAGCATATTCAATCACTCCCGTTATTTCGTGTTCTGCAATGGACGTACAGTGAACCCGGACCGGAAATGTTGTGAACTGATCGAGGTAGAGCATATCGCCCCGGCCGAGTAATTGTTCGCAGCCTTGCACACCGAGAATAGTCACACTTTCGGCCGGAGATGCGGTTGTCAGAGCGATTCGTCCAGAGATGACCTTTTTTAATTCCGGAGTGATATATTCCACAGAGGGCCGGCTTGTTGACAGGATGCAGTGAATCCCGACTTGCCCGCTCTGGGCGCTGACGGCTGTCAGCAAGGACTCGAATTGCGGGTGACCGAGCGCAATATCTGCAAATTCGTTGATCACCACCACAATATAGGGCATCGGATCCGCAACTGCAATTTTTTCCGGCATCTGTTTCCGGTACTGGACGATGTCCCGCGCACCGGAAGATTTCAAAACACTATGACGCCGGCCAGTTTCACGGGCACAGTAGTCAAGCGCGGATAAGGCGCGTATTTTGTCGGTGATAACCGGAGTCAAAAGATGGGGAATCCCATTGTACTGCCACAAATTACCCTCGATTGTATCAATGAGCAGGAGCTTAAAATCAGCCGGATGGCAACAATAGAGCATAGAAAGGAGCGCCGCATGGAGGCACTTCGCTTGGCCGGTTCCGGCTGATCCTGCGATCAAAAGGTGCGGCAGCCGACTCAGATCGAAACCGTGAATTTTTCCGGAAAGGCCTTTTCCGATGAAGATCGGAATCTTTTCGCCCCGGGTTTCACGCTGGAAATTCTCCGCGATAATATTCCGGAACGGCACCGGAGCGCACTGTTCGTTAGGGATTTCAATGCCGACACTATCTTTACCCGAAAAAAGGAGTGCGACTCTCACATGGGGAACTGAAAAATGAAAGGCAAGATCTTCTTGAAGATTAAGGATTTGAGAAAAAGTAATACCGGGCATCGGCTGAATTTCAAAAAGTGTGTGAGCAGGACCCTTCCGCACAGAAGTCAGATGCGTTTCAATGTTGAATTCCTTTAAAACCTTGAGTAGATGCTCCGCAGCCGGCTTCGTTGCATCATCAAGTTCATACGAAAAAAATTCCGTATGCTCGTCTAGAATCTCCACCGGAATCGAATAAACAGGATCCGGCTCTTCCAGTTCTATACTCCGAAAGGATTCCGGAGTTTTAAGCACTTTTTCACGCGGAAGATGCAATTCATCAAAGATACGCTTTACCTTTACCGGATCGGCCGGCGGTGTTTTGAATTCAGGTATATCACTATCTTCTAATATAATCTGGGTAGGCGTAAACGTGAGACTGCCCTGGGAAGAAAAGGGAATTTTTATCGTGTGTCCAAACCATTTTGAAATAGGCTCGTAAAACTGAAGCACTGCTACCCACAAAAGTACACATTCAAACACCAGTACAAAAAACAGAATAAAGGAGAGTCCCATTTTTTGTACCGAGGCAAAGAAAGGGATTCTATTAACCCACGAATCAAAATTCCGGATAAACGCATAACCGGTCAGAAAAGTAACCACAGGAAGCGCTGCGGCGCATACTATAAGAATATGCATTAACTTTATATCCGGATTGATTAAAATAAAGGATATGCATAATAAGTAGGCCGGAATAATGAGGGCGCATCCACCATAGGGCTGTACCAGAACAGTTCCAAAACCGCCAGTCATTCCGGGTATTTTGATGATCGAGCCAATGATCAAAAAACCGATGATGATAGCACCCAGTCCAAGTACCGCAGCACTGACCATAGTAATAGCACGAATTTTAGAATCGGTGTTAAGGGATGACACGAACAGCAATCCTCCTGCACGGACACAACCATTCCCAAAGGGGTCAGTGTATGAACTCAGCAAAAGAATTATATCAAATGTTAGCGTGAAGGTAAACTGCAAAGATATGAGATTAGAAAAATACCTACAATTCTCTTTCAACCGGTTCTATGAAGGATCCGCGCAGTTGTCTACGCGCCCGGCTCGCCCATTCGCCGGCGAGGGGCCGGTTTGTAAGCAGTGTCCACACTTCACGTGCGGTCGCAGATTTACTGTTCGCTGACCATGCAGCAGCGCAATAGTAGAGAGTCCGGTAGTACTCCACATTTTCCATATAGGTCCGGATGACGGGTATTTGTTCTGCTTCAGTTATCAGTGCATCAAGCGTAGTAAACCGGTAATCATAACGCCTTTGCCTTATTGCTTCTGCAATCAAGGTGTTCTGAATTAAGAATGAGAACATAAAATGTTGCGCTGCATTCGGATACCTGCCGTATGCATAGTAGTAGGATCCCAACAGCCGGTGCGCCCGTTCAACTGAAAAATTATTGTACCGGTAAATAGTCAAAAACCGGTCTATTCCATTATTTTCTAATATTCCGGACATAGTGGCCCTGGTCTGTTCACCTCCATCTCCGGACCATAATGTATCACGCTTTAAAATCTCGTTAGCTTGATCTTCCATTGCCGTATAGTTCCGCTGAAGCCGGAGCACATCAACTATATTGTAGAGAATTTCTATATCAAATCCCGGATTCTCAAGGAGTGAACGCTGCTGATAAGCTTTTTGGTATTGACTAAGGGCAATGCTCAATTCTCCCTCGGCCCGGTAGGTTTCCCCAATCCAAAATTCAGCTTCCGGATAATCCTTTTGTTTACCCAATGCTTCGAGCGCCTTGAGCGCGGAACCTTCGAGAGATTCCTTCGGAATCCGGTAATAGAGTTCTGAAAGTGCAAGCGCGGCGTTGACATGGTAATGGTCACTTATATACTGCTCAACCCGGCTGAGATCGTCATTCATCCGGCGTACTTCACCAATAGAAAGAACATCGATCAACGACCGTTCCATCTGTTCGTACATTGTACGGCGGTTGTGGCGCGCTTGTTCAAAGGCGAGTAATGCGGAACCATATTCGCCGTCCCGGAACGCACGTTTGCCCTGCTCCAAACTAAACCAATAGGGGTTCTGAGTTTGTTGTGCGATCAGAAGCGATGAACAAAAACAGAATACAAAAAAAAGGAAACGTTTCATCAAAGAAATTCTAGCCGGTATCATGTAATTCTGTCAAGATATTAGATGCCAATCAAGGGTTGAAAAATTATAGGAAAAAACCGATCGAGGTCTGACCCCATTTATCTCGTTATACTGTAATAGGATTTGAGGTCTGACCCCACGATCGGGTAAAAATTTCGCGGTCTCTACGGTTAATATTCCTCTACTTTTGGCTCGGCTGCTGACAGCCGATGCTTTTTCCGGTATACTTTTTTTATGGTAAATATTCACAGCGTATTGGTACTCGGTTCCGGCGGGCTTAAAATCGGACAGGCCGGTGAATTTGATTATTCCGGTTCCCAAGCTCTCAAAGCTCTCCGTGAAGAGGGAATCCGGACCGTTTTAATAAATCCAAACATTGCAACGATTCAAACGAGCGCTGGTATGGCCGATGCGACATATTTTTTGCCGGTGACACCGGAGTATGTTGAACAAGTCATCGAAAAGGAAAAACCGGACGGGATTCTCCTCGGATTTGGCGGGCAAACTGCGCTCAACTGTGGGGTGGAATTGGATCGTGCCGGAATTTTATATAAATACAATGTGCGGGTTCTCGGTACGCCGGTCAAGGCGATTGAGGATACCGAGGATCGCGAGCGTTTTGTGGCGAGGCTTGCCGAGATTCACGCTCGCTTTCCCCGGAGTCAAGCCGTTACGAACACTGAAAGTGCGATTGGCGCGGCTGAATCATTAGGTTATCCGGTGATGGTCAGAGTTGCCTATGCGCTCGGGGGGGCCGGTTCCGGGATCTGCCGGGACGAGGCGGAAATCCGCCGGCGTTGCAATCAGGCTTTTACCTATGCACCTCAAGTACTTGTAGAAGAATGGCTCGGCGGGTGGAAGGAGATCGAGTACGAGGTTGTCCGGGATTCTTTTGACAACTGCATCACGGTTTGTAACATGGAGAATCTCGATCCACTCGGCATTCACACCGGCGAGAGTATCGTGGTTGCGCCGTCTCAGACTCTCACCAATTCAGAATATCAAAAACTCCGCGGGATTGCCATTGACGTGATTCGCCACCTCGGCATTGTCGGTGAGTGTAATATTCAGTACGCACTCGATCCGGAATCAGAGGATTACCGGATTATCGAGGTCAACGCCCGTCTGTCCCGGAGTTCTGCACTCGCTTCTAAAGCTACCGGTTACCCGTTGGCTTTTGTGGCTGCTAAACTTGCGCTGGGTTATTCCCTCATCGACATTGAAAACCGGATCACTCATGTGACGAAATCCTGTTTTGAGCCGGCCCTCGATTATATTGTGGTAAAAGTACCGCGCTGGGATCTGAATAAATTTAAAAATGTTGAAAACCGGATCGGCTCTGAGATGAAATCAGTCGGTGAGGTCATGTCCATCGGCCGGAATTTTGAGGAAGCTCTACAGAAGGCGCTCCGGATGACCGGTACCGGCGCGCCCGGTTTGGCTGGAAGTGATCAGTTGTGCCGGCTGGGGAAGAATTCGATCCGGAAAAGTTTGGCAGAACCGACTGACCGCCGGATTTTTGTCGTGTACCGGGCTTTTTCAGAAGGCTGGTCAGTGGAAAAGATTCACCAAGTAACCAAAATCGACCGGTGGTTTTTGCACAAAATTAAAAATGTGTGGGAAACTGAAAAAAAAATCCGGAACGAGAATTTGAATAAAGCTTTATTAAAAGAAGCAAAAATCCTCGGTTTTTCCGATGCGAGAATCGGAGAATTAACCGGAAAAAGTGAATCAATTATCCGCAAAGCGCGTGAAAATGCCGGAATAAAACCGGTGATCAAACAAATTGACACACTATCTGCGGAATATCCGGCCAAAACAAATTATCTCTATCTCACGTATTCTGGTGATTCAGATGATGTGGCTCCGGCTGGACGCGGGGTTATGGTTCTTGGGTCCGGCGCATATAGAATCGGCAGTTCCGTTGAATTTGATTGGTGCTGCGTCAACGCGGTCAACACTGCCCGGTCGCTCGGCCGGTATTCGATCATGGTAAATTGTAACCCGGAAACGGTTTCCACGGATTATGACACCTGTGACCGGCTCTATTTTGAGGAATTAACACTGGAACGGATTCTCGACATTTATGAGCGGGAATCTCCTGACGGTATCATTTTGGCGATGGGCGGTCAGATTCCCAACAATCTTGCAACACAATTATATGACGCCGGTGCCTTGATTTACGGAACGAGTCCCCAGTCAATTGACAAAGCCGAGGATCGCCATAAATTCTCCGGACTCCTCGACACAATGGGCATTGAACAGCCGGAATGGGATGAATTGACCGATTTTGATTCAGCTAAACAATTTGCATCTCGTGTTGGATACCCGGTTTTGATTCGTCCCAGTTATGTGCTCTCCGGTGCGGCTATGAACGTTGCATGGGACGATTCAAGTCTGGCGCAATTCCTTGCGCTGGCGGCAGATGTTTCAGCGGATCATCCGGTTGTTATTTCCAAATTTATCGAAAATTCAAAGGAAATTGAAATTGATGCGGTCGCAAAACGCGGCGAAATTCTTTTTTCAGCAATTACCGAACATATTGAAAATGCGGGAATTCATTCCGGCGATGCAACTGTTGTCCTGCCGGCACAACGAATTTACATTGAAACAATCCGGAAAATCCGGGTAATTAGCGAACAAATTGCCGCGGCTTTAAATATTACCGGACCTTTTAATATTCAATTTCTCGCGACACGGAATCGGATTCGGGTTATCGAGTGTAATCTCCGGGCATCGCGGTCTTTTCCCTTTTGCTCAAAAATCAGCCGGGTAAATATGGTCGATCTTGCAGTCAGGGCAATTTTAGATGAACCGGTACAACGAGTTCCGGGGTCTGCGCTTGATCTGCCGTGGGTCGGTGTCAAAGCCGCGCAGTTTAGTTTTTCACGGCTCCGGGGTGCGGATCCGGTTTCCGGTGTGGAAATGGCTTCGACCGGCGAAGTCGGGTGCATTGGTACTGATTTTTATGATGCCTATCTCAAGGCACTTTTATCAGTTGGTTATCAGATTCCCCGGAAAAAGATTCTCCTTTCAACCGGCCCCATAGAGGATAAATTGAATTTTCTTGATTCTGCAAAATCTTTGGTTGCAATGGGTTACACATTATGTGCATCGCGCGGAACCGCAAAATTCCTTTCTGCAAATAAAGTGCCGGTTGAATTGTTATACTGGCCCCTGGAAAAAAAAGAGCCGAATATTGCTGATTATATCAAGAACCGGGATGTTGATTTGATTATAAATATTCCAAAAAATAACCGGGAAATAGAATTAAAAAATGATTATTTAATCCGGCGCATGGCAATTGATTTTGACATTCCTCTTTTTACCAACATAAAAGTCGCCAAGGAATTCATTGATGCACTTGTATTTAAACGTGAAAAAGGTCTTGAGATCCGGGCATGGGAAGAATACATATAAAATATGACATTCAGAGAAATTGAGAAAATGGTAACCGGTGATAGGTGATTTTTGGTGAGAATACAAGGATCGCACCATCATTATCATCTTGTTTTTATCAAGAAGATGATGGGCGTTAGCCGGAGCGGTTTTGCATCGTTTGTGTATGTTAATATGGATCGATATGGAACACCGGCAAGTGTGTAGTCTATACACCGATCAATGTGTAGGTTAGACACAGTACGGGTCTAGTCTATACAAAATGAATGTGTAAACTGGAATCTTGAATGAGGAAAGAGTCATGAAAGACAATGAGGAAAATATGGGAACTGTTCACGAAGAAATCACGCTGAAAAATGCGATTGATGTGGGTGCTGCTAATCGTGGCTATATTAAACAGAAGGAAATCCGGCAAGTCATTGTTCAAGTTATTGTTGATACCGGTGCAATGACACTTACCATCAGCGAAGAACTCCGTCAAACATTGGGGCTGAGGACGGCAGGGCATTATATTGCTACCATGGCGGATAATTCTGAACGTATTTGTGATATAACCGAGCCGGTAACTGTTTATTGGAAGGACCGGTTTGTAAATGTTGATGCGTGGGTTTTGCCCGGTTTAACCGAGGTTTTGCTTGGCGTTATTCCACTGGAAGCTATGGATTTGAGAGTAAATCTTGTTGAACAGAAGCTGGAAGGTATTCATGGCGATAAAGTGATGGGTATGATTTACTAAAGTGTCTAGTCTAGACACCGGTCGATGTGTAGGTTAGACACAGTACGGGTCTAGTCTATACAAAACAAATGTGTAAACTGGAATATTGGGTGAGGAAAGAGAATAATGCAATCACAAATAATCTTTCCTTTCTCTTAATTTATTACGAATTATACTAGGAGGAAACAATGGGATTAGTTTATGCTGATATTATGCTGAAAAATGCGATTGATGTAGGTACTGCTAAGCGTGGCTATATTAAACAGAAGGAAATCCGGCAAGTAATGGCAACGGCAATGGTTGACACGGGTGCAGGAACGCTCATTATCAATGAGGAAGTCCGGCAAAAGTTGGGTCTTGATATAATAGGCTTACGCTTTGTCACACTCGGTAACAATACAAAGGAAAAGTGTAAAGTGACTGAACCGGTGCAAATACAGTGGAATGATCGGCTTTGTAACTGTTCTGCATTAGTTGTGCCTGGTACTGATGAGGTGCTACTCGGTGCAATTCCGCTTGAAGATATGGATTTGATGGTAAATCCGGCTGGACGGAACTTAGTCGGTGTGCATGGAGACGATGTTGTGTGCATGGTCAAATAAGTGAGGAGAGGAAACAATAGGATTAGTTTATACTGACATTACGCTGAAAAACGCAAGAGATGTAGGGAATGCTTTGCATGAGTTGATAAAACAGAAGGAAATCCGGCAAGTAATGGCAACGGCAATGGTTGACACGGGTGCAGGAACGCTCATTATCAATGAGGAAGTCCGGCAAAAGTTGGGTCTTGATATAATAGGCTTACGCTTTGTCACACTCGGCAACAATACAAAGAAAAATTGTAAAGTGACTGAACCGGTGCAAATACAGTGGAATGATCGGCTTTGTAACTGTTCTGCATTAGTTGTGCCTGGTACTGATGAGGTGCTACTCGGTGCAATTCCGTTTGAAGATATGGATTTGATGGTAAATCCGGCTGGACGGAACTTAGTCGGTGCGCATGGAGACGATGTTGTGTGCATGGTCAAATGATCGATCATTTCGATAGGATCAATGACCGGAGTATATACTAATTCCATGAGCCAACCAAAGGGAACACCGGGACGTGTATAGGTTAAACACCGGTTAGTGTATCGGCTAGACATAGATCAAGTATAGACTACACACAATAGACGTATAGGATAGACACCAGAATGAGTATAGAAAGGAGTTAGAAAATGGATATAAAGAATTTACACCCACTGGAAATCCGGATTCTCCGGCATTACAAACTGGGTGACGAACTATCGATTGAAAAAGTCGAGTATGATTTGCAGTATAAACCCGGAAATGGTAATCAGGCGCTTTCGTGGCTTGCTGCAAAAGAACTTGTCCGGGAATCGAGACGGTCCGTAGCGGTTTTTTTTGAACTGACTGATATGGGGAAAAATTGGCAGGAAAAAGGTACACCGGAGGAACGGATTGTTGAATTAGTCCGGATCCAAACAGGACAGACTCTTGCGGAACTTGCCGGAGTCTTAAATATGGAACAAAAAGACATCGGCAGCGCATTTGGGAGTCTTTCAAAACGCGGTTTTTTGGCATTGGATTCGGACAAACGGGTCAGCATTGCGTTGAATCCGGATCAACTGAAAGACGGGCGGCCCGCAACCGGTGAAGCCGCTGACTATCTCTCCCTGATCCGGAATTTATTGAATGAGGCCGGGAAAAAAGGAATGGTGCTTGAATCCGATCTGAGTCCGGAACAAAAGACTGCGATGGCTGGTATGGCGAAAAAACGGGGTGCGGCTGGTTCTGCGTTCCGGATTGTTGAGCGCGAGACGGTTTTCTTCACTTTTACCGAAAAATATGTGGAAGTTGCCGAAGAGTTGGCTCGATCAGGAATTACCGGTGACGAAATCGGCAGTCTCACACCGGAATTATTGGAAAACGGCGGCTGGAAAGGGAAGAATTTCCGGGCTTACAATGTACAGGTTCCCCTGATTCGGCTTCCAGTCGGGCGCATGAATCCCTATGGTCAGTTTTTGGAAGATGTTAAAGATAAATTGGTTTCGTTGGGTTTTGAGGAGTTTGACGGTCCGCTCGTGGAGAGCGAATTTTGGAATTCTGATGCACTTTTCATGCCGCAGTTCCACGCCGCTCGTGATATTCACGATGTGTATCATATTGCCGAGCCTGAATTTGCACACTCTATTGAGGAACCCTGGCTTTCGCAGGTAGCATCAGCGCATGAAAATGGAGGTGCAACCGGCAGCCGGGGTTGGAATTATACGTTTGACCGGAACTTTACCCGGCGCTTGATTCTACGGAGTCAAGGAACTGTCATGTCTGCAAAAACCCTTCCTCACGCAAAGATTCCGGGGAAATATTTTGGAATGTTGCGTTGTTTCCGCTATGATCGGGTTGATGCGACCCACCTTTCCGATTTTTATCAAACTGAAGGCATTGTTCTTGGCGAAGATGTGAATCTCCGGACTCTCTTGGGAATGTTGGAAATGTTTGCGATTGAAGTTGCGGGTGCAAAAGAAGTTAAATATGTTCCCGGCTATTTCCCCTTTACAGAGCCGTCCATTGAAGTGCATATCAAGCATCCGGTTCTCGGCTGGTTTGAACTCGGCGGGTCTGGCATTTTCAGACCTGAAGTAACTACTTCGCTTGGAGTGAAGGTTCCGGTTGCAGCATGGGGAATCGGCATCGATAGAATGGCACTGATGGCACTTGGTTTAAATGATCTTCGTGAACTGTTTAGTTACGATATTGAGAATGTCCGTCTGCGCCGCTCTAGTTAGAAAAAGATGAAGAGAAGTCCACGAATATTACTTCTCAAACGAATAAATATTTTTCTTATTTAGGTTTATTTGTATCATTCGTGGATCTCCTTTTTCCCTCTGTATCCTCTGCGGCTGTCCTTTTTCTCTTCATGTACCTTTTCGGTTTTTTTTAAAAATTAGCCATTCAACCCATATATGAGATCAGTATTAAAATAAAAAGGAAGCGTATCTTTTTTAAAAGATTCCCCTATCTTTATAAAAAATCATGCTAGTGTTCCAGCAACAAATAAAACCGCTAAGATAATTTTTTCATTTCCGATTCTCTTTTGGTTTCAATTTTATAAAAATGATTCATTCCTACATTTTGGACATTCAAAAATATCTGCATCTACGGATTCTCCGCATTTCCTGCATTTTTTCCTTTCTTCTGTAATATGCGATACTACACTATCAACACCATTAAGATTTGATTCTCGATAATCAGTGCTATGCGAGGATACAGTATACCGTGGTTTGACATAACGAACCAAACGAGCCATTGCAATGGCAGCTTATATAATATTTACAAGGCGGAACGCTCCGTTTGCATATATTCAATAAACTTAATATCCTAATATTTGCAATAATTGACGGACAAACTGCGCTTCACTATGATTTGGATTAATTTGAAGTGTTTTATTTATATCTGCCGATGCAGATGCATAATCATCTTTACCCATATAAACAGTTCCTCGTCCATAATATGCTTCAGCACAATTAGGATTTAACCGGATTGCTTGATTGAAGTCAGCAATAACTTGATCATAATCGTCTTTACCCATATAAGCAGTTCCTCGTCCATAATATGCTTCAGCGTAATCAGGCTTTAGCCGTATCGCTTGATTGAGATCAGCAATAACTTGATCATAATCGTCTTTACCCATATAAGCAGTTCCTCGTCCATAATATGCTTCAGCGTAATTAGGATTTAACCGGATTGTTTGACTGTAATTGGCAATAGCTTGATCATAATCCTCTTTGCCCATATAAGCAGTTCCTCGTCCATAATATGCTTTAGCGTAATCAGGCTTTAACCGTATCGCTTGATTATAATTGACAATAGCTCGGTCATAATCGCCTTTACCCATATAAGCAGTTCCTCGTCCACAATATGCTTCAGCGTAATCAAGTTTTAACCGGATTGCTTGATTGTAATCAGCAATACATAAATGAAAACGTGAAATCACTTCCAATCCTCCAAAAAAGCTGTTCTTCTATTAAGAGTGTCCCGGTAAAGGCAGCACTCCGTAAATCCAAACCATAGATGGGTTATGTTGAGTTAGAGGCCGATAGTCTGATCATCGATAAAAGCCCTCAAAAGAAGTGTTTATTTCTTTTGCTGTATACCGGTATGCGGTTGTACTGATGTAGAAATTAAAATTTCCAAAATCGATCCTTATGTATACATCCTCTTCCGGATCAAGGAGATCACTGGGTACATCTAGTGTTACTGTTATACTGCCATTGGCAATGGTTCCTTCTACCGGCAATGGAATGGTTCCTCCCCAAATTCCCTTAGAAGATAGGGGCCCAATACAAACTTCAGCAATTTTCCCCTCATGGCCACTCACTCCGGTAATAGTG
>BOBG01000053.1 GCA_026002265.1 Spirochaetia bacterium | reverse complement strand
ATCAAAGTTGAAATCATAAAAGAAGGAACCTGACAAGTTTTCCGGCCGGAGTCTGGTTTCATGATCTCTTGAACCGGATTCCGGATTCCTGCTATACTGTTTAAAAATTTGATTGGGAGCTGCGAAATGAAATTTAGCTGCGAACGGGCTATGTTACAAAGAGAAATTGCATTTGCTCAGGAAATTATTGCGTCAAAGAATGTTAATTCTATGCTGTCTAACATATTTCTTGAAGCAGACGGGGAATATCTGAATATAAAAGCTACTGATATCAAGGTCAATTTTGAAACCAAGCTCATCGTGCGGGTTGACGAACCCGGATCAACGACTGTGTTTTGCGATAAAGTACTCCGGATTCTCAGCACATTACCTGATGGAGAAATGGAATTTGAGGATCAGGATTCGATCCTTTCGATCCGGCCGCTCGGTGCGCGGACGAAAAAGCAATTCAAACTAAAAACCCTTTCCCCAGAACAATTTCCAGAATTACCGGAGGCACCGGAGGATAAATTTTTCCAGATTCCGGTGAGTGAATTCAAGGAAATGATCAATCAAACGATTTTTTCGGTTTCAAATGATGATACCCGGTATTTTATGACCGGTTCACTGTTTCTAAAAACTGAAGGCAAATTCATCATGGTCGCAACTGACGGCCGCCGAATGGCTTATATCGACAAGCCGGCAGAGGAGGACATTCCGGATTTTGAAGGAGTCATCATTCCGCCGAAGATTCTGCAAATTGTTGCCAAGCATACAGGTGATGAAGGTCTTATATTTGTCGCTATAACTGAAAAAATTATCTTCATTCAATTCGGTCTGTACCATCTTTCCTCTGCATTGATCGACGGGTCCTTTCCAAACTGGAAACGGGTTATTCCGGAGTCTCAGGAGTCTGTGGTTTCGTTTAACCGGCAAGACTTGCTCGATGCGATTCGAAGCGTTTCGATTTTAATAGAGCATAATGCCACACGGACCTATCTCAAGATAAAACCCCGGGCCGAAGGGCAGCCGGAGACAATTTTTGTGTACTCTGAGGAAGGCGAGTCCGGTACTGCCGAAGCTGAAATCCCCTGCACCTACGAAAAACCGGAAGAAACAACCATAGCGATCAATTACCGGTATTTTGTGGAACCGCTCCGGGTCATGAGTACCGATGAAGCCGAGATTCACTTTACCGATCCGACTAAAGCCCTCACCTTGAATCCAAGTCCGGAAGATAATCTCTTTCATATCATCATGCCGATGCAGGTCTAAACAAGAGGGGGTGTCTTCCCCCTGCCTCTATCTCGACAGGCTCAGGGAGCTTGCCGGTCATCGAGCCTGTCGAGATGCCGGCACCCCCCTCCTGAAGTGAAAGTCAGCGAAACAGCCGGAATTTTGGAAAGAATATGACTTTTTCTTCGATAACAACCCGCACATTCCGGAATCTTCAAGATGCAACCATTCACACCGGTGAAAAAAATGTCTTTCTTGTCGGAGAAAACGGCCAGGGCAAAACTAATATTCTTGAAGCGGTGTATCTTTGTGCGTATGCGTCCTCGTTCCGGGCTGCAAATGACCGGGAACTGATCCGTACCGGTGAAAAATCCTATGCGGTCAGCGCACATTGTTCCGGATCCGTGTATGCTAAACTCGGTGTATCTTTTGAAAATTCAAGGAAAACGATAACAGTTGATGGGAAAAAACTCGATGACCGGAAAGAATTGCTGTCGGTGATTCCGTGTGTGGTGTTTTGTCATGAGGATATGCATTTTGTATCCGGTGCACCAGAACAGCGCCGGTGGTTTTTTGATCAGGTGCAGAGTCTCTACGATCTGCTCTATCTCGACGATCTCCGCCGGTACCGGAAACTCCTCAAAAGCCGGAATGCAGTGCTTCGTGACCAAGGGAGTGATCAACTCCTTGACGTACTTGATCCTCAAATGGTACAGTACGGCCGGAACCTTATGCTTAAGCGTGAGGAATCTGTTCAGCACTTTTCCGCGGTATTCGGGCCGCTTTTTGAAGCGGTGTCCGGGATCAGCGGGGTGGAAATCCGGTGGACCCCGTCATGGAAACAGGATAGCGAAGAATCTACCATAGCATTTCTCCATAGCCGCCGCGATCAGGAACGTACGGCTGGCATGAGTCTCAACGGTCCGCACCGGGATCGCTACGCCTTTATCCGGGGGAAAAATGAGTTTGCTTCACAAGCGAGTACCGGTCAACGCCGGCTCCTTGCGTTGCTGCTCCGGACTGTTCAGTCCTGCCGGTTCTCTGCAATGACCGGGTTAAAACCAGTGTTGCTGCTTGATGATGTACTGCTGGAATTGGATCCAGAGAAACGCCGGCGCTTTTTTAATGTTCTGCCGGACTACGATCAGGCTTTTTACACGTTTTTACCAGGCGAACCTTACGAACATTACGCTGCCGGAAATTCCTTAGTTTACACCGTGACTGATGGAACATTAAAGTAAAAAGCTTTCTTTTTTTTTGTTTTTATGATATAATCAGGTATTCAGTTGATCTGAAAAAGGAATGTGTTATGCCTATTGCTATGATTGGACTTGCTATCGTCGGCATCGTTGTTATCGGATTTTTAATCTTGTTCTTCCGGTTTTTTGGACTGTGGTTCCGGGCATTGATCTCCGGATCCTATGTCGGCATGGGTAAAATCATCGGAATGTGGCTCCGGAAAGTCAATCCGGGGGTTATCATAGACTCTAGAATCATGCTCACCAAATCCGGAATCGATGTTGATTCTGATATGCTTGAAACGCATTATCTTGCAAAAGGAAAGGTGGAGAATGTCAGTAAGGCATTGGTGGCCGCGAACAAGGCGAATATTCCGCTGCCATTTCAGCGGGCCGCTGCTATAGACTTGGCAGGACGAGATGTACTGGAAGCGGTGCGGACGAGTGTCAATCCAAAAGTGATCGATTGTCCGGATTCCGCAAAAACCGGAAAAATGACCATTGATGCTGTGGCAAAGGACGGCATTCAACTGTGTGTCAAGGCGCGGGTGACGGTGCGGGCGAATCTGGAGCGCCTTGTCGGCGGGGCAACTGAAGAAACGATCATCGCCCGAGTCGGCGAGGGGATTGTGACCTCGATTGGCTCTTCGGAATCGTACAAGGCGGTGATGGAGAATCCCGATTTGATCTCACGCCGGGTGCTGGAAAAGGGACTTGACGCCGGAACTGCGTTTGAAATTCTCTCCATTGATATTGCGGATATTGACGTTGGGCAAAATGTCGGTGCAAAATTGCAGGCAGATCAGGCAGAGGCTGATATGCGCCGGTTTCAGGCTGAAGCCGAAAAGCGAAGGGCAGACGCTCAGGCGCAGGAACAGGAAATGGTGGCAATGGTACAGGAGAATCGTGCAAAAGTTGTGTTGGCAGAAGCAGAAATTCCTATGGCTATTGCGGAAGCCTTCCGGTCCGGGCATATGGGAATCATGGATTATTACCGGATGAAAAATATTCAGGCTGATACCGAAATGCGTACTTCAATCGGTAAATCAGAATAGAGGGAGGATCCAGTGGAAGGAATTATGGATCTGATCCCATGGGTTGTCATCGTAGTTGTGTTTCGGCTGGTTTTGACCGCTGTGCGTAAAAAAAGATCTGCCCAGCGGAGTCCCGCACCGGTAGCTATTCCTCCATCCGTGCCGGCTTTTGTAGACGATGATGACGATGATTTTGGTCCGGTTTTTGTGGAAGATGAGCCGGAAGCTGTTGTTTTTAGGCCGAAACCTCAGTTTGTACCGGAAGTGCTGCCAGATACACCGAAACCGGCGAATCCGATTCCATCGACAAAAGTTCACAAGAATCCAGTTTTTTCCCAGAATGATTTGAAAAAAGCATATATCTGGTCAGAGATTCTCGCATCTCCTGTGAGTTTGTCTAAATTTTAGACAGCAGGAGTCGCACTTTTTGCAACTCTCTTTTTCAGTTTAGGCTTGACGTCTTG
Source organism: Spirochaetia bacterium (assembly GCA_026002265.1). Lineage (GTDB taxonomy): Bacteria > Spirochaetota > Spirochaetia > Treponematales > Breznakiellaceae > BOBG01. The sequence continues at coordinate 10,342 of BOBG01000053.1, read as the reverse complement.
TTCTATCTCCGGTATACTCTCTTTCACGAGTCAAATATGATAGTTAAAATATGTGGTAAAAATATATAAAATAAGAATGATATTCAATCAATGTGAAAGGAGGAGCTGCTAAAAAATTGACAGGAAAATAGGTGCAAGGTGAGTGAGATGAGGTATTACCTATTTTGTGTATTATTTTAGTAGTAGGAATATTATGAGTGCTGCTGATGTTCATGCCAAAGTTATGAGTCAAGTTGCGGCGAAATTTGCAGGATCCGCGGACAAAATAACCTTTGCAACTGCCTTTTTTGACGGCGAATATGATGAAGGGACAATGCATCTCGATGGTGCGGATTGGGGTATTATCAGGGGTATTTTAGAGGGAGTTTCCGGTGAGATAGATAAGGATACACTAGCCGCGCTTTCAGGTGGACTTAAGGGGTGAGGTACATCCGGATTCGTTTATTCCGGGTACTTTTCTGTGCGGCCCTCGGCGGAATCTTAACCGGGATTCTCTGTGCCGAGGATATCCAGCCGGAAGATGTGATTGGTTTAACGGTTGGAGAGTTAATTGCCCGGTGGGGTGTTCCGCGTACCGTATATGCAGTGCGTGGAATCGAAGAATGGCAGGATGATGTTGTTTTTGCCTATGATTCCGGGGATTGTTACCTGTACCGTGACCGGGTGTGGCAGGTTGCTACAAAAGCGGCCCGTTCTTTCAAGGTGGGTGATGAGCGGAAAACAGTCATTGAGGCATTAGGCGAAAAGGTGCAGGTTTTTGAGCGGTGTGTTCTTGTTCCTGTTTCCGGCTATGCATGGCCCCTTGGATTCCGGGTGGATTTTGATGCATCGGATCGGGTTTGTGCTATTTTTATTTACCGGCCCGATTTTTAAGAAACGTTATGTCTAAAATTTGTCTTTGTTTGACCGGAAAAACCTTAGCTCATGACTTGGAAATTATTGAGCATTACCGAAAGTATATAGACCTTGTGGAACTTCGGGTCGATTGTCTTGATCCGGATGAAGGGTTTTTGATCCGGCGTTTTCCGGGAATGGCTGGCTTGCCAGTTATTTTAACGATTCGCCGTGAACGGGACGGCGGCCGGTACACCGGTACAGAAGGTTCCAGAGTCTCTTTGCTCGCGGAAGGGCTTGCCAACGCGTTTACGGACCGGCGTAGGAATTTTGCCTATATCGATCTTGAAGACTACCTGAATGTGCCGAGTCTTGAGGATGCAGCGCGGGTTTTTGGCACCCGGATCATCCGGTCATACCACAATATTACCGGAGTCGATGAGGATATTGTAGGCAAACTCAACAGTTTAAGGCATACCGGTGATGAAATCGTCAAAGTTGCGGTGATGCCGCAGTCTTTTGCTGATGTAGTACGGGTATTCCGGGCAGCGCAACAAACACCTGATCTGGAAAAGATTCTTGTGTGCATGGGATCTTTTGGAATCCCAAGCCGGATTCTCGCTGCACATTTTGGGTCAAAATTTTCGTACACAGCGGCAACTGGAGAATTTATCGGTGCGCCTGGTCAGTTGAATCCTCGAACATTGGCTGAATTGTACCGATTCCGGCAGATTACAGAGAAAACCCGGATTTTCGGTATTACAGGCTTGCCCCTCACCGTGACATCGAGTCCTGCCATTTTTAACACCGTGTTTGCACTCGAAAATATCGATGCTGTGTACGTTCCATTTCCGGCGGATTCTGTTGAATCGTTTTTAGAATTAGCTGAACGCCTTAATATGCCCGGCGCTTCAGTGACTGTTCCTCACAAAGAGTCAATTATTCCCTGGCTTGCTTCAGTTTCTGATCAAGTGCGGAATATTGGTGCTTGTAACACCATAATTTACAACCGGGAGGGCTGGCATGGTGTCAACACTGATACGGCCGGTTTTTCAGCTTCTCTGCTTAATTTTATTGGGAAAAAAAATTTACGCGGGAAAAAAGTGAGTATTATCGGTGCAGGCGGTGCGGCTCATGCTGTGGCTGCTGAAGTTCACCGGCTTGAGGGAAAGGCTTTAGTGCTCAACCGGACCGAAATTCGTGCAAAGGAACTCGCGTCCCGGTATCAATTTGCATGGAATATGTTGAACCGGACCGGTATTGAGCATATACAAAAATATTCTGACATCATTATCCAAACAACTTCGGTCGGTATGGCACCGGATAATGACGCAGATCCCTTGGCGCTGTATCAATTTTCCGGTCATGAAATAGTGATGGATCTCATTTACGAGCCGGTTCAAACAACACTCCTCAGACGTGCGTCCGATGCCGGCTGTCCCACCTGCAATGGCAGCGATATGCTTATCCGGCAAGCAGAACTTCAGTACAAATATTTTATCGGGCGTGAATTTCCGCCGCAGTTTATTGCACGCATTCACTCCTTAGTGCATGAGAATAAATGACAAAAGCTTTCTTCCCTATTCTCGTTTTCTATGCTAGAATGACATCTTATGATACAAATTTATCTTTTATCCGTTGTTCTAAACGGGGCAGCAGCTTTTTTGATAATTACCGACACAGCCTATATGAATGATTCATTGGCACTCATCCTCGGTATTCTTGCGGTGATGACCGGTATTCTTAAATTACTCCTGCCGATGGATATACCGGTTATAGGCGATCTCATTCCGGCGCTTGCCGGACTTATTGCGGGTTTGCTCCTCTTTTTTGAGTACCGGCAGGCTCAGTCAGATTTGTCGCCGGGTGGTTTTGAGAGTTTTTTTATGAATAATAAAAAATGGTTTGGAATCATCGTCGCGGGAGCTGCTGTTTTGCATTTTCTCTTGCCCCAGGCATTGTTATTGTAGTTGGCCGGATTTACATAATTTCCAAAAATGGTACGCAAATGAGAGAGAGGGCATCCTGAAGAATCCGGAGTGCGGCAGATGAAAGTGCGAATCGGTCCCGGACAACAGCCGGATCATCAGCGGTCAACACCGGGCAATCGTGGTAAAACCGGCTGAACAACTGTGAAAGTTCATGCAAGTACGTTGCAATCCGGGAAGGATCGAGAGACTGCGCGGCATCGGTCAAAACCTGCGGGTAAGAACTGAGACTTTTGAGCAATTCCCATTCAGCATCGCCGGTGAGATGGACGCCGGAACCGGATTCCGCAGCTGAACCCGCTTTCCGGATCATCGAAGAGATTCTCGCGCCCATATATTGCAGATAGGGACCCGTATTTCCAGTAAACGAAAGGGATTCCTTGGGATCAAAGAGCATATCTTTAGCCGGTGAAAACTGCAACAGGTAGTAATGCAAGGCGCCGAGGGCAATTTTTTCGGCAGTTATGGCAGAATCACCGACCGCATCTTCACGATCCTTTGAATGGATTTCCTGCAACGCATCCGCCGCGAGACTATCGATCAGATCATCAGCATCGACAACCGTTCCCTCCCGGCTTTTCATCTTTCCATCCGGCAGATTCACCATGCCGTAAGATAAATGGTACAAATCCTCTGCCCACGAAAAGCCCAACTTTTGGAGAACACTAAACAGCACCTTAAAATGGTACTGCTGCTCACTGCCCACCACGTACACAAGCCGGTCAAAATTCCAGTCCCGGTGCCGGAAAATGGCCGTTCCAATGTCTTGCGTAATGTAGAGCGACGTGCCGTCTTTCCGGAGGAGCGCCTTTTTGTCAAGATTTTCGCCGGTCAAATCAACCCACACCGATCCATCGTCCGCCCGGTAAAAAATTCCCTGCTCAAGACCCCGGAGAATTTCATCTTTTCCGGTCAAATAGGTTTGACTCTCAAAATAATAGTGATCAAAAGAGATTCCGGTCCGGCTGTAGGTCTCTTTCATACCGGAAATGGTCCATTGATTCATCTTTTTCCACAGTTCAACGGTTTCCGGGTCACCGGCTTCCCACTTACGCAGCATTTCCTGGGCACGGTTGAGTACCGTGGAGCGCGCTTCAGCTTCTTTTTCCGTCAGCCCGGTACCTTGCAATTTCTCTAATTCCTGCTGATAGAGCCGGTTAAACAAGACATAAAAATCTCCCACAAAATGGTCGCTTTTTTTCCCGGTTGATTCCGGCGTTTGCCCAGCTCCCTGCTCCTGATAGGCGAGCATAGATTTGCAAATATGAATCCCCCGGTCGTTGATGATGCAAACTTTCCGGACTTCTGCACCGCACGCAGCAAGAATCCGGGACAACGACTCGCCGAGAACATCATTCCGTAAATGCCCAAGGTGAAGGGGTTTATTCGTGTTCGGGCTGGAAAATTCGACCATATATTTTGAACCGGCAAGGGGTTCCGGCCGGCAAAATGCCGGGTCAAAAATCCGGGACAGGATCAAAGGAGCGGATTCTTCCCGGTTAAGGCGGATGTTAATATACGGACCCTCGGCCGCAGCTTCCGGTGTATTGAGCTGAGAAACAAGAAGAGACGCAATCTGCACGGGAGCTTTTTTCAGCACTTTCGCGTACGTAAACATAGGAAAGGCAAAATCACCCATTTCCGGCCGCGGCGGAATCTCAAGAATCACCGGCCCAATCTCAGCAGAAAGCTGGTGCAAAACAGCAGCAATCCGGCTTTTCCACAACTCTTTTAGGATTTTCATGATCATGACCATTATACCAGAAAAAACATTCGAGAGGAAGATCGCTCCGGCAGATCGCTGATCGAGGTCTGTCCCCAGTTTTTAAAAGCTTATGAGCAGCATGAGCGCTTTTTCCCCCGGATTTTTCTGATGATAAACATAATTATTCCGGCAACTGCCGCTACGATGATGATTCCAACGATAATTGTTTCCATATATCCTCCGATTAGTTATAAAAATCTACCGGCCGCCGTTCTATTTTCCAAGTCCCGGGACTATACAAAAAATCCCTGGACTCCGGCTCACCTATCAGACATTTGCATCATGCAAACAAAGATCCAATCTGAAAAACCGCTGTTCCCACTGCCCATCCAAGGATCAATAGAAATATAACCTCAAAACCAAGCCATTTCCAGCCGATCTCCGCTTTTATAGTCGCAAGTGCGGCAAAACAGGGTGGAATTATGAGCGTAAAGAGCATAAACACCAAGGCTGCCAAAGGAGAAAGGCTTTGATCATGGGTAAGCGCTGATTGCAAGCCGGTACTTTCCTCATTTTCGGCATCTTCAATCCGGTATAAAATTCCCAATGTCGAAACAATAACCTCTTTCGCCGCGAAACCGGGAACAACTGATGCAGCCAGCTTCCAGTTAAATCCGAGCGGTCGGAACACCGGTTCAATAAAATGGCCAATTCTCCCGGCATAGCTCTGTTCCAAGGCACTTTGCGCCCGGTTTATTTCAAGGAATTGTTCCACTTCTTCTGGAGTCGAATCAGGATTCTCCTGTATAAAATCGGCTGTTAAAAGTGCGATTTCTGAATCTTCAAAATCAAAGGCCGGAAAAGTGGTGATTGCCCAGATCAAAATCGATGCAAAGAGGATCACCGTGCCGGCTTTTTTGACATAAGCAGTTGTTTTTTCCAAAACATGCCACAAAAGCCCCTGAAGAGTCGGCGCCCGGTACGGAGGAAGTTCCATGACAAAAGGCGTGGGGTTGCCGCTCAAAATCGTTTTTTGCAGCACGACGGCTACAATGAGCGAGAAGAAAACTCCGACAGCATAAAGCACTAGCACCATATTTGCAGCATTATCCGGGAAAAAAGCAGCAGCCATCAGCACATGAACCGGTAGCTTTGCACCGCAGCTCATAAAAGGAGTGATCAAAATGGTAAGAATCCGGTCGCGGGGATTTTTGAGAGTCCGTGACGCAAGAATGGCCGGAACTGAACAGCCGAAGCCGAGCATCATCGGGAAAATTGACTGTCCATGCAGACCAAAACTGTGGAGGATTTTGTCAGTGGCAAAGGCGGCCCGGGACATATAGCCGACATCTTCAAGAATTGAAAGGAGAAAAAATAAAATCACAATCAACGGTACAAAAGAAAAAACTCCACCGACTCCGGCGATGATCCCGTCCACAACCAGCGACCGGAGCAGCCCTTCCGGCATAATGTTATTCAGGGTATCGCTCAAAAATCCAAAAAGCAGCTCCAGCCACACCATAGGATATTCCCCGACCCGGAAGGTAATTTGAAAAATTGACCAGAGTACCAGTACAAAAATCGGCAATGCCAAAAACCGGTTCATGATGATCCGGTCGATTTTTTCAGTAATGGAAAAGTCGCTTTGCTTAACTATATGCACTGCCTCGGCAACTGCTCCCCGGATATAGCCGTAACGCTGCTCGCTCATGATGATCTCGGCATCTTTTGCAAAATGCTTCTCGATCCATTGCACTGATTCCTGCGCCGCTGCCTGGATTTGCTGCACGTTTTTGTGATTTTTTAACCGGGTATAGGCGTTTTCATCTTTTTCCAGCAGTTTAACCCCAAGCCACCGTTCCGGATAATGCGAAATAAAAACCGGATCCGTTGCCAGCATTTTTTGGAGCGGCTCCAGTTTGTCTTCAATCTCCGTACCATACCGGATCATCTTTATTGGTAAATTCCGGTTTAATCTATCAATGCTATCCAGTAATTCTTCGACACCATTTCCTTTCGGCCCCGTAGTTTTTATAAAAGGAATACCGAGCGAATTCCCCAGCACAATTTCATTAATTTGAATCCCCTGTGCCGCGGCCTCATCGCTCATATTCAAAGCCCCGATCACCGGAATCCCCAGCTCCTGAAACTGTAAACAAAGGTAGAGATTCCGGTCCAGATTCGTTGAATCGAGTACATCAACAATAATATCCGGCTTTTCATCAAGAATAAAATCCCGCGCCACAACTTCGTCAACAGAATAGGCCGTAAGACTGTAGATTCCGGGCAGATCGATAAAATGGTACTGCCGGCCCTTGTAGGTCCGGATTCCCTCTCGTTTTTCCACAGTAACACCCGGATAATTACCGACCTTATGGTGCGATCCGGTCAATGCATTGAACAGTGTGGTCTTTCCGGCATTAGGATTCCCCGCCAGGGCAATCCGTAGTGGCTTTTCCATGTAAACTCCTTTTTGTTAGTCTAAATTAACACTGTTAGCCTATTATAACATTTACCGGAATGTCAAGAGGAAGAAAGTAGAAATTTACTTCAGCAGGCGAGTTTATCGGACCGCACCAACCAATTCAGCAACCAGAACGATCCGGAGATCGATTCTACCATATTTATATGTAATTATATATATTGAAAGGAATAACAAAAAAAGTACCGGAGGTCTGTCCCCAAAATTTGCAATGTAATTGTATATTATATAAAAAAATGCTAAAAGTCTGTCCCTTTAGGTTTTACGAATCTCTTTCTTGACAAAAATTCATATTTTCAGCATTATGACATGATCCGGAGGTTTTCAATGGAAGAGACTAATGACTTTATTAGTACTTTTATTAAGGAAGATTTGTCAAAGGGCCGGTTTGATACTGTGCGGACCCGGTTTCCGCCGGAACCCAACGGCTGGCTGCATATCGGTCACTGTAAGGCGCTGATGGTTGATTTTTCTATGGCACAACGATTTAATGGAATGTGCAATCTCCGGTTTGATGACACGAATCCGGCTAAAGAGGATAGTGCCTATGTTGAGGCGATCAAGCGCGATATTCAATGGCTTGGCTTTGAGTGGGCGGATCGGGAATTTTACGCATCTGATTACTACGAATATCTCTATAATCTAGCGATTGTGATCATAAAAAAGGGGAAAGCCTACGTTGACGATCTTCCGGAAGAAGAAATGAGCCGGCTCCGGGGCACTTCGGATCCGGATAAACATGAAACATTGCCCGGACAAAATAGCCCGTTCCGGGATCGTTCTATCGAAGAAAATCTCGACCTTTTTGCCAAAATGCGGGCGGGTGCCTTTCCAGATGGAACCAAGACGCTCCGGGCAAAAATCAACATGGCGGATCCAAACCTCCTCATGCGGGACCCGGTTATGTACCGTATCCGGCGCGAAGCCCATTACCGGACAGGAGATACGTGGTGTATTTACCCGATGTACGATTTTGCACACCCGCTTTCTGACGCAAAAGAAAAAATTACTCACAGTCTTTGTTCGCTGGAATATGAAATTCACCGGCCCCTTTACGACTGGTTTATTCGCGAGGCTGAAGTTTTTCCAAGCCAGCAGATCGAATTCGCCCGGCTCAATATAACTCAAACTGTTTTGTCAAAACGATATCTCCTCCGGCTTGTGACGGAAAAATACGTTTCCGGCTGGGATGATCCCCGGCTTCCGACTCTTTCCGGACTCCGCCGGCGCGGCTACACCCCAGAATCGATTCATGATTTTATTAACCGGATTGGACTTGCAAAAGTTGATAGTACTGTTGACATCGCCTTGCTCGAACATTGCCTCCTCCAAGACCTCAACAAACGATGCAACCGAGTCATGGCCGTCATCCGTCCCCTGAAATTGATCATTGAAAATTGGATCCCGGAAACCGTTGAAACCTTGACCGCGATCAACAATCCTGAAGATGAATCTGCCGGGACTCGCCCTCTTTCATTTTCCCGGGAATTGTGGATTGAGCGTGACGATTTTGCGGAAAATCCTCCTCCCAAATATTTCCGGCTTTTTCCCGGAAACAGTGTACGGCTCCGGTATGCGTATATTGTTACCTGTACTGGTTTTGACAAGGATCCGTCCACAGGTGAAATCACCGCGGTCCGTTGTACTTACGATCCGGCTACAAAAGGCGGCAACGCTGCCGACAACCGGAAAGTAAAAGGTACAATTCATTGGGTTTCCGCGACATCTGCACTCAAAATTGAAACTCGGCTCTACGATTATTTGTTCAAAATGGAAAAACCGATGGATGTCGGCGAGGGAAAAACATTTCTCGATAATATCAATCCGAATTCTCTTGAAGTGATTCCAGAAGCTTACGCGGAAATCTGTCTTGCTGCGGCTGTGCCCGGAGATCGCTATCAATTTGAACGGCTTGGTTATTTTATCCGGGATCCTGACACCGGAAGTGACGGAAAGCCGGTATTTAACCGGACAATCGGCTTGCGTGACACATGGGCGAAAATTGACAAAGCACAAAAATAGTCCAAAGGATGCGTGATTTTGCAAAAAGATGCTCCCGAAGAATTCAGCGTCTGGGCGTTGTGTGCGGTCGGCTTGGAAAAAATTCTTTCAAACGAACTCAAAAAAAATGCTTTTGAGGTTCTGGAAAGTGGCTATGGTCGGGTTGTTTTTAGTACTGATCTGCCCGGGTTGTATCGGGCTCTTATGGGGTTGCGTACAACGGACCGGATTTTTTTGGAATTGTCTTATTTTTATGCGGAAAATTTTGACGATCTCTTTGAGAATATCCGGAATATTCCGTGGGAATCCTATCTTGGTCCTGATTCCACGCTGACAGTTGCGAAAGTCCGGACAAAATCTTCTCCTTTACATTCCGAAAGTACGATTCAAGCGATGACTCACAAAGCTGCAGCCGATAGACTTTGTGAAAAATATCACCTTTTACGGCTCCCTGAAAACGGGTTTCCGGTGGAGGCTCGGGTTTATATTGAGCAGGATCGGGTTGCAGTTCTCCTCGATATTTCCGGCGAGCCATTGTTCAAACGCGGCTACCGGCTTGAGGGCGGTAGTGCACCGCTCCGGGAAACGACTGCCGCGGCGCTTCTTTTGTATGCAGGCTGGAAGCGTAAGTCTCCTTTGTACGATCCTTTTTGCGGTTCCGGTACCATTGCCATTGAAGCCGCACTCTATGCATGGAATGTCGCGCCCGGCGTTGGCCGGCATTTTGCATTGGAACAATTCCGGATTGCGGATAAAAATATTGAGTCAAAAATCCGTCAGGAATTGACAGAAGCGGCCGATTTTTCCCGGTCGATCCGTATTTTTGCGAGTGATTCTGATTCTGCGGCTATTTCCTATGCAAAAGCAAATTTGAACCGGGCTTTTCAGTTGATTCATGGAGAGAATCCGGAATCGGTGCCGGAATTTAAGGTACTTCCCATGGAAAAAGCCCAAGCAGTTGATTCTGAAGGATTTATTATCACGAATCCGCCGTACGGACTACGGCTCGGCGAACAATCTGACGCTGAAAATAGGTACCGGGAGATGTCTAGGCTCATGCACCGGTTTCCCGGCTGGAAACTATGCGTTTTGAGCGATCATGCCGGTTTTGAATCTTTTTTTGGGACAAAGGCATCTACCTGCCGGGAATTACAAAATGGAGCAATTCCTTTGTATTTTTACCAATTTAATTCATAATTACAAAAAATAAAAAAACAGGGAATATTATACTACGAAAGATGCTATTCTGCATAGACATAAAAGTAAAAAATCTGGTCGGAATATTTAAATATTTTACTAGAATAATGTACTATTTGAGAGTGTACAAGAGAA
>BOBG01000052.1 GCA_026002265.1 Spirochaetia bacterium | reverse complement strand
TCCAATAGTAGTCAAGGTAACAATCTCAGATGCAAGCCTGCTTTCGGGAACCGGAAGTAATGGGGTTTCTAATTGCCTGTCCAAGCTTTTTGACGCGATTCCCAGCAATAAATATGTTAGCTATGACCTGAGTGGCTGCACCTTTACTAGTTTTGATGGAATGGGTACTGCATATAGCAGAACGAATAGAGACTATCTTGTGTCCATTAGCCTACCCGAAACACTGACCTCTATCGAGGATATATTCTCTTACTGGACCGGCCTGACATCAATTAGCATTCCCAACAGCGTTACTTCTATCGCCCAGGCTGCGTTCTCTAATTGTAGGAGTCTGACATCGGTTATCATCGGTAATAGTGTTACTTCTATCGGCGACCATGCGTTCTATAATACTGCTCTGACATCGGTTATTATTCCCGACAGTGTTATTTCTATCAGCGACTATGCGTTCAATAGCTGTAGCAATCTGACATCGGTTATCATCGGTAATAGCGTTATTTCTATCGGCGATAGGGCGTTCTCTGGCTGTAGCAATCTGACATCAATTAGCATTCCCGACAGTGTGACCTCTATCGGCTACGAGGCGTTCGATTACTGTAGCAATCTGGCATCGGCTATCATCGGCAATGGTATTACCTCTATCGGCGACCTTAACTTCTATCAGTGTTACAAGCTGACATCAATTCGAGTAAGTGAAAGCAATCCATCCTATACATCTATTGACGGAGTTTTGTTTGATAAAGCAGGTACGACGCTGGTAAAATGTCCCCTGGGGAAAGAGGGTACATACACAATCCCTAACACTGTTACCACTATCGGCTACGAGGCGTTCTATTTCTGTAAAGGGCTGACATCGATTATCATTCCCGACAGTGTTACTTCTATCAGCGAACGGGCGTTCTGGGGCTGTGATGGTCTGACATCGGTTAGCATCGGCAACGGTATTACTTCTATCGATACCAATACGTTCTATCAGTGGTACAAGCTGACATCAATTCGAGTAAGTGAGAGCCATCCATCCTATAAAGATATTGATGGAGTTTTGTTTGATAAAGCAGGTACGACGCTGGTAAAATGTCCCCCGGGGAAGGAGGGTACATACACAATCCCTAACACTGTTACCACTATCGGCTACGAGGCGTTCTATTTTTGTAGCGGGCTGACATCAATTATCATTCCCGACAGTGTTACTTCTATCGGCGACTGTGTGTTCTGGGGCTGTAGCGGGCTGACCTCGGTATATATGCAGGGGGACACGCCGCCGGCGTTAGAGATGGGTGCATTTACCAATACGAATGCCTCCCTGAAAATCTATGTACCCGCAGGCACAGTGGGCGCCTATGAAGCGGCGGACGGCTGGAGTTCTTACAAAGACAAGATACAGTAAATGCTGTAAATGTGGCGCTTCCGGTAAAAATTCCATGAGGGGGTGTCCTCCCCCTGCCTCCAAGCCCGCCGTCATTTCGGCAGGCTCAATGACCGGCAGGCTTTCCGGCACCCCCCCTCGTAGTTGAGAGCGTTCCCTGACCTGTCGAAGGCGTTCCCTGACCTGTCGAAGGGAACACCGGAAGCTGTCCACAAATGTACACGAATATTCACTAATTAATTTTCTTATTCGTGTACATTCGTGTTAATTCGAGGACTCTATTCGTTTGCTTCAACACAAAAGCCATTGCCTCCCACAAAACTCTCGCCCAAATCGTTGGCGAGCTGGTACGTAGTGAGTTAGGAGTTTAACGCTTTACTCACTAATTAATTTTCTTATTCGTGTACATTCGTTCAATTCGAGGACTCTATTCGTTTTCTTCAGCACAAAAGCCATTGCCTCTCACAAAACTCTCGCCCAAATCGTTGGCGAGCTGGTACGTAGTGAGTTAGGAATTTAACGCTTTACTCACTAATTAATTTTCTTATTCGTGTACATTCGTGTTAATTCGTGGACTCTATTGAGCCTGTCAAGCGCTCATTCCGACTACCCTACCGAAGCAACCGGAATGTACAGGGGACTCTTCGGCAGTCATGGAGGGTTCATTCAAGAATGTGGGGGACTCTCTGGAACTCCGGGAGGATTCACCCAAAAGTGTGGAGAACTCTCTAGCAGTCCTAGAGGATTCATCCAGAAATGCGGGGGACTCTCTAGAAGTCCTAGAGGATTCATCCAGAAATGCGGGGTATTCTCCGGCAGTTCTGGATAATTCGCCCAAAAATGTGGGGGATTCCTCGGCAGTCCGGTAAGTACCGATAAGAAAAGCATATACCTTTTGAACTACCCTTACCTTAATGAGCTTGTTTTGCAAGTTTTTCAGTAGTAGCGAGATTACGAAAGGACAATATCACTGACAGTGAAGGCAACAAGTTCAACTGGGTGTTCTCCGAAACGAAACGCTTAAAAAAAGTATCGCGTAAAATGAATAGGCTGTATAGCCGCAGGAAATGGAAAGAGAACGACTTGATAGCCGTTCAAGATGAGAACATCGCTGAATTTGGATTTGTAAAAATCAATAAACATTATCTTGACAATATCAGTGCATGGCATTAACCTAAAATATATGGGGTGCCGGAAAGATTACATTGGGAGCTAGTTTTTCCAGAGGTTCGAATCCTTTGGCAGGTTTATCCTGTGGCGGAATGGCAGACGCGCTAGTTTGTTACATCTTTCCAAACTTTTCCCCGTTTTTTCACGCTGGTTATACCGGTACGTGAATTGAAAAGGAAGGAAATATGGCGCGAATAAAAGAGTGGGTTGATCATTTAACCGGAAAAACCACTACCTACGAAGGCGGCACCGGCTACAAGATAAGTTTCCCGGAAACAGTTGCGGAATTTTTTAGTCTGGGTCTTCTCAACGGTATGTTTTATCAAACTCAAGAAGAGGTGATGCAAAGCGCAACAGAAATTTTTACCCGTGCCCTTAGCGAATGTCCGGAGTTTGCAACCAAGGCCGCAATTTACGGCCATACAAAGAATTCGCTCAAATTGGTGCCGGTTATTTGGCTCAGCTATCTCTCTACTCTGGAAGATAAAAGCCTATTTACCAAGTCATTTCCCCGGATTGTCACTAATTTAAATCTGCTCCACGATTTTATGGAAATATGCCGGAAAACACCTGTCCGCAAAGGCTTGGGCCGGAGTATAAAGCGGGCGGTTAATAATCAGCTATTTAAATTATTAAATGATTATTCGGTGTGCCGGAATAAAACTACGATTTTGGAACTGGCGCGGGTTGCCCGGCCGGCATTTAAACAGGAGCATTTTCAAAATTATATGCGCTATGTTTCCCGCGATGAACTGAGCTTTGAGCGGGCGCGAGAGCTGAAGCAGGCGCTGGAAAACATTAAACAAAATAAAATTGATGATGATGTTCTTGGTGCAGTAGAAAAATATTCTTTTCAACTCGAAGAATTAAAACACAGCATCAATAATTTCCCGGCTTCCAGTAAAGAAAAACTCCACATGCTTAGCCAGGAATTAATCGCAGAAAAAGACTTGGAAAAAGTGGCACTTTTACAGCAGGAAATCATGGAGTTAAAACAAAAAGAGGCCGGAGTTTTGAATAATGTTGATAGGCAGGCACTTTATGCTATATTGTATAAAGGGTTACGCTATGCCGCGCTTATTCTCAACCTTGTTGCGCTGGAACGGGTTTTTGCTGTGGAAAGCCGGCTTGTCAAAAAGCGCCGTCCGACCGGTGGTCTTTTTACCCAAGAGGAGGTGCTTCAAAGTGCTGTGCCTCCAGAAATTGAGGCGATGGTCTGTACAAAGATTCAGAGCATAAGTGATTACCGGGCATCAAATATGCTCCCCTTCGCGCTTATCAATGCCCAGCGTATGGTGACAAATAAAGCTTTCAAAAAAGCCCTTGGAGATATTCTTAATACGTGCGCTAAGGAAACGTTTAACATTCCGCCTGAAACAGAAATCCTTATTGGGATTGATACATCTGGTTCCATGAGCGTTTCAATAAACGACAGTTTAAATGCCATTGATATTGCGACTTTTTTCGGTGCGCTCGTAAAGCTCGCTCACCCGGCTGCAAGTGTTTGTACGATAGCAAATACCTGCACGCCAGTTTCGTTCAAAAGCGAAAATCTTTTTGATATGGCGGGGGAAATTTGCAAACAGGCATCTGGCGGAACCTACCTTGAAACCCTGATGAATGAATACGCCGGTCAGAAATACATCCTTCTTATCACCGATTCCGTAGCCGCGGATGATCTTGCCAGTAAATGGCTTATGGCAAAAAAACCAGCGTCAGCAAAACTTATTGTGTGGCAGCTTCAGGCATACCAGACGCATATTTCCAATAATCCGGCCGTTATTTACCTTGCCGGCTTTTCCAACCGGCTTCTTTCCCTAATAAAGGCAATTATAGAAGACACCGGCACTCAGATGGCAGAAATTGAGAAAATCAAGCTGTAGAACGTGTAGACAGATGCCATAAAAAAATTTAACGGAGGAAGATAATGAATAAAATAAAACAGGCAATTGATCATCATAAAGAACTTGGCTTGAAAGTAAAGGAGTTTTTATGCTGATACCAAAAATTGAACAGAGAATATTACAGTATATGCGTTTTTTGAAGCCGCTCCGGTACCGGGATATTAGCCCGCTTTATTTTGAGACCTTTGAAACAGAAGAAAAGTTCCGGGCGCCTCCTGACGGAATTCATTGGGAAAAAATAAATACACCGTATCCTTACGGACGGCCCTGGCATTGTGTATGGTTCCGAAGTGAATTTAAAACTTCGGCACAAAGTGCGTATCCGCTCTATTTACGGGCGATTCCTAACGCTGATTCGTTGGCATTTATTGACGGGAAACCGGTTGGTGCATTTAATCCTTTTCACAAAAAAATTAAAATTCCGGCTGACGGTGCGGAGCATACTCTTCATATTGAATCCTATGCAGGTCATCCATATCCGGGCTGTCACCCCTTGGAAAAAGAGGTTATTTTATGTACGTTGAGTCAGCAAATTCCGGCATATCCAAATATATTTGAAGGGGCAACTCTGGTTGAACGTATCGAACCGGTCTATTCCCTTTATTATGATGTCCGGTGTCTCTTTGAATTAGCTCAGGTTTTGGATCATAATTCCCTTCGTAAAGCCCGCATTTTAAAAGGGTTGTATGATGCATTAACTGGAATTCATTTTAATTCGACCGGCGGAATTGTGGAAAAAGAATCTGCTCAGGCCGCAGAGCAGATTGCCCCGCTGCTTAAATCAGAAAATAGCCCCACTACGCCGGAAATTTATCTTATTGGCCACGCACATATTGATCACGCATGGCTGTGGCATATTGGTGAGACGGAGCGGAAAGTTGCCCGGACTTATATGAATATGGTGCGCTTTTCGGAGGAATATCCGGATTTTATCTTTATTCAAACGCAGCCGGCACAGCTTGAAAGTGTCAAGAATAATTATCCGGATATATTTGCCTCGGTTAAAGATGCCTACCGGAAAGCTAATTGGGAACCAAACGGCGGTATGTGGGTCGAGGCTGATTGTAATATTCCCGGCGGTGAATCATTGATCCGGCAATTTTTGGTTGGTAAAGCTGTAAATAATGATCTGCTCGGTTATGAAGCTGATACATTGTGGCTTCCTGATGTATTCGGTTATGCTGCCGCACTGCCGCAAATCCTTGACGGGTGTAGAATTAAATATTTTGTTACGAGTAAAATAAATTGGAATGATACGACCCGGTTTCCTTACGACACCTTTATCTGGCGGGGCATAGACGGCACCGGAGTCAAAACCCACTATATTTCTTCCCGGACCGAAGGTTACAACGGCAGAGTCAGCCCGGCGGGTCTTGCCGAAATATGGGGCGAAATCCAGCACAAAGAATTGCAATCTGGGGCAATAAAATCAATCGGCGAAGGTGACGGCGGAGGCGGTACCACGCGCAGCGATCTGGAGATGGCGCGCCGGCTCGGTAATCTGGAGGGCGCACCAAAAGCGGCATGGAAAAGCGTATCTTCTGCACTCGACAGAATCTTCAGCGCATCTGATGAATGGCCCGAATGGCGCGGCGAATTGTACCTTGAGCTGCACCGCGGCACCTATACAACTCAAGCCCGGACAAAGCGTTACAACCGGAAATTAGAATTTGCCCTCCGCCGGACAGAATTCTTTTTTGCAACAGCAGCCGCTGAAGGCCTAATGGAATATCCGTCAGCAGCCTTACTTAAATGCTGGAAAATGCTCCTCACGAATCAATTTCACGACATTATTCCCGGCTCTTCGATTCACCGGGTGTATGTTGAAGCTGAAGAACAGTACCGGCAGATTGAATCAACACTTGATGGATTGATCCGCACTTTTATACAAAAAATGGTCACACCTGGCGCGGGACGGCTCATTCTTTTTAACGATCTCTCGTGGGAGCGTACGGATCCGGTTGTTATTTCTGGATCTACGGCCGGTTTTCTGCGTTCCGGTCAAAAGGTTTATGCCCTTCAGCCGTACACTGATCTTGACGGTGCTGATGTTGGAGTCTGTACGCCGGTACTGCCGGCACTCGGCTGGGCTTCTTTTACTCTGGACGATGCTGCGCTTCCAGCTTCACCTTTTGTCTACCATGACGGCTTTTTGACAACTCCCTTTTACCGGGTTCAATTTGACGAAACAAATGGCAGAATTATCAGTCTTATTGACCGGAAAAACCGGGAATGGGTGGCTGCCGGCGGGTCATTCAACCGGCTTGTCAGTGCACAGGATCTTCCGGTTCTGTGGGAAGCGTGGGATATTGATGCGGATTGGACAAAGTATCTCACTGAAGAAACGGGTTTGATTAAAACGGAAGTTGCCGCTGACGGTCCAGTATGCTTCAGGATCCGCCGCGAGTACCGGATCGCTGCTGCATCAACGCTCGTACAGGATTCGGTGTTTTATGCAGAAAACCCGCGAATTGATTTTGAGACAAAAGTTGAGTGGCATGAGCGCCGGCAGCTTCTCAAAGTCGGCTTTGACACTGCACTGGACGCGACTCAGGTCCGGTGTGAAGTGCAGTACGGGCATCTTCTCCGGAACACGCACCGGAATCTCCCCCATGACCGGGCAAAATTCGAAATCTGCGCGCATAAATGGATCTGTCTGGAAGAAGCCGGCCGCGGTATCGCGCTTCTCAATGATTGCAAGTATGGGCACGATGTTGCGGGCGGATCCATGCGCCTGACGCTCCTCCGTTCCCCCATAGCACCCGATCCGGAAGCTGACCAAGGCGAACATCATTTCATCTACTCGCTCCTCCCTTTTGCCGGCAGTTTCGCAGAATCCGGCATTGTCCGCGCAGGCTACGAACTCAACACACGCGAGGTGCAGGCAGGAGTCACCGGCACTACGAATGTCCCAGACTTTTCTTTTTTCACGCTGGACGAACCGGCAATTATCGCAGAAAGCATCAAAGCCCCGGAATCAGCCCAGCCCGGCGCGGTGCTACTTCGGCTCTACGAAAGTCTTGGGGCGCAGACCCGCAGCGTTCTGCATTTTTACCGGGAACTTGCGGCAGTATTTGTAACCGATATGCTGGAAGATACTGTGAGACAGATTCCATGTTCCGGAAAAGACCTAGACCTAGAGTTCAGGGCATTTGAAATCAAAACGTTGATGCTGACGTTCCGGTGAAATATGAATGGAGTCCACGAATTGAACGAATGTACACGAATATATGAATAGGATCCACGAATGGCACGAATTAACACGAATGAATATTATTCTTATTAGTGTGTATTCGTGGACTTTTTCCGGAATTTTTGAATGGAGTCCACGAATGTCACAAATGTACACGAATGAATATTGTTCTTATTAGTGGATATTCGTGTGTATTTGGTGGATCCGGAAAGAGCTATCCACGAATGTCACGAATTAACACGAATATATGAATAGGATCCACGAATAAATATCGTTTTTATTAGTGAATATTCGTGTGTATTCGTGGACATCTTCCGGCGTTCCCTTCGACAGGCTCAGGGAACGCCTTCGACTGATTCAGAGAACGCTTTCGATCAGGAGGGGGGTGCCGGCATCTCGACAGGCTCGATGCCCGGTTATCGAGCCTGCCGAAATGACGGCGGGCTTGGGGACAGACCTCCATATTTATTTTCAACATAATGAGATAATCGGGGTCAGACCTCGATCTGGATCCACGAATGGCACGAATTAACACGAATGAATATCGTTTTTATTAGTGGATATTCGTGTGTATTCGTGGACATCTTCCGGTGTTCCCTTCGACAGGCTCAGGGAACGCCTTCGACTGATTCAGAGAACGCTTTCAATTACGAGGGGGGTGCCGGCATCACGACAGGCTCGATGCCCGGTTATCGAGCCTGTCGTGATAGAGGCAGGGGGAAGACACCCCCTCATCCTCTTCTTCATTTGTAGACAGATCTGCTAACGCTGTATGCTCGGAGAAAACCGGAATGTGTTATTTTCCAACCGAATCCCGCCGATGGCAGGGTACACTAGGTGCATTCCGGCGACTGGGATGCCGGTTGATGCCGCATACTGTAAAACCTGAGTCCGGATACGTGCAGCTGCAGCCGGATCTGTATCGTAGGTTACAGAAATAGACGGAACCGGAACCTGTATATCTTGTACGTGCATTAAATCTCCCCATATAAGGAGAGTCTGCCCCTTGGATTCAAGCAGGTACATGGTGTGACCTGGCGTGTGGCCAAATGCCGCTATAGCACTGATTCCGGGAAAAAGACTGGTACGGGATTCATTCAACTGATTCGGAGCAAAGGTCGTGGTACGGGTTTTGTAGGGTGCGAGTGCGTTGATTGCACCTTGATTCGGATTCGTTACAGTCCAATATTCCTGCTCCGCAGACGAAAGATATATGGTTGCATTGGGAAAAAGGGACTGTCCATTCCGGGCGAGTCCGCCGATATGGTCACCGTGGAGGTGCGTGAGCAATACCGCGTCAACTTGTTCCGGACCAATGTTCAGGGTTTTTAGAGAATCAAAAATCGCTCCTCCGAATCCGGTATCAATCACAAGAATTCGGTCAGGAGTCCGGATCACAAAGGTATTTGTTTCTGATTGATAGGTACCGGCCGGAAGATAACGCTGAAGCTGGGCATCGTCTGCACCGATCAGGATTCCGGGACGGCTGGTTCCGGTACTCTCTACGAGCATAAACACTTCAAAATCCCCAACCCGGTATGGGAATATAGTCTGCGCTCCGCACAGTTCAAGCGCCACCATCATCCCCACGATCACACTAAACAACAATTTCATAAGGGCCTCCGGATTCATAGTAGCATGATTCCGGTATCTTGACATAGATTTTTTGAAAAGAGTACACTGACAGTATTATACAGTAGAAAAATTTTATGGAGATTTTATGAAGAAAATGTGCATGCTTCTTCTGTGTGCAGCTATGTTTATCTCTTTTTCCTGTAAAGGAAATGTTTCCGACTCTGTTTCCGGTACAAGCTCAAAAAGTGCTGAAGACCGTGACGGGAGCTACGCGCTTGGTATGGCGATGGCATCTCAATACCGGAATAGCGGTTTAGAATTTGACTATGATTCGTTGATACAAGGCTTTCAAGAATATTACGAGGGAAACCCGCGTTTTTCCAATGAAGAAGCGATGGAGAAAATCAATGCACTCTACCAAGGTATATTGCAAAAATTGATTGACAAGGAACAAGCTTTTCTCGAGGAAAATAAGAAAAAGCCCGGAATCCATGTGACGGAAACCGGACTCCAGTACGAGGTACTCATCGAAGGAACCGGGAAAAAACCTCTGCCGAGCGAGACGGTCCGGGTTCATTATGAGGGGACTCTGAGCGATGGTACTGTTTTTGACAGTTCCTACGACCGGGGCCAGCCCACTGAATTTCAATTATCCGGTGTGATTCCCGGGTGGACTGAAGGTGTAGGACTGATGAATGTGGGGAGTACCTACCGGCTCTTTATTCCTTCAGAACTTGGGTACGGGGAACGGGGCCAAGGCGATATTCCATCTTATGCACCGCTCATTTTTAAAATTGAACTTCTCGATATTGTTGCACCGGACAATTCCGGTGAAAACTGAATAATTCCATGGACCGGGCACGTATTGCAACCGATCAATTAACATTAACTCTGGAAGATCTCGAAACAAAGTAATGTATGGAAAAGGAATCCGGTCATTAAACCGCGAATCCTTTAAAATATTTTTAAGGAGTAGTTATGAAAAAATTTGTGTGTGCATTCGTATGCGCTATGTTTGCCGCAGGACTTAGTTTTGCAGTTGGAAGTGCGGAATCTGTTACGCAAAAATCAGATACCAGTTACGCGCTTGGACAGATCCTCGGCGAGGACTTGAGGGAGAGCGGTTTGGAGATAAACTACGCCGCGCTGGCCCGCGGACTTCGGGAATCCATTGAAGGGACTCCCCGTTTTGGTGTAGATGATGCCATCAACATAGTACAGGAAGCTTTTGCAGCAGCGGATGCAAAACAAGCCGATAACTTGAGTGTACAGGAACAAGAATGGCTTGCAGCAAATGCCAAAAAACCGGGCGTGCAGACCACCGCTACAGGTTTGCAGTATGAAGTTATAAAAGAAGGAACGGGCCGGTACCCAACGGCAGAGTCTGTGGTGAGCGTTCAGTATGAGGGAGTGCTGACTGACGATACGGTGTTTGACAGTTCTTATGACCGGGGCGCTCCGTCAGAATTCGATCTAGTCGGCATCATCCCCGGATTTTCCGAAGGCGTTCAGCTTATGCGTGAGGGCGGTAGCGCACGTTTTTACGTTCCTTCATCGCTCGCATACGGCGCCCAAGGGATAAATCAACTGATTCCGGCCTATTCAACGATTATCTTTACCGTAGAGCTGCTTGAAATTATTGAATAAGTCCCCCAACGGGGGGTAGTTCTGGTAAAATCCGTAGCGGTCCACGAATACACACGAATATTCACGAATGAATACTTCATTCATTTCTCTTATTCGTGTTAATTTGTGACATTCGTGGACTCTATTCATACATTCATGCCTATAGTTTGCGTACCTTTGCAGTTGTATTGCTTCATTCACTATTATACGTTTTACGGATCCGGAAAGAAAAGTCCACGAATACACACGAATATTCACGAATGAATACTTCAATTATTTTTCTTATTCGTGTTAATTTGTGCCATTCGTGGACTCTATTCTTTCTTCTTCCCTATGGTACTTCAACCCCTGTGACTGCCTTCCCTTCCTATGTGCCTCTGTGGTGGGCTACACACACGGCAAAAAAATTAAAAAAAACAGCCAAAATAATTGACGAGAAAAGAAAAAGGTGATAAGTTTTGAATCGTGGAGTTCCTGTGACTTCGGTCCTTGAAACAATTGAATAAGCGGTATCAGGAGTGTCGCTTGTCCAGTTTTAGCTTCACATACTTTTTACAGGAGGTTCTTTTATGAAAAAGAACACGAAACTAGCTTTCGTTGGATTGTTGGCCCTTGCGCTGACATTTGGTTTGACTGGCTGTCCGGAAGATGAAGAGACAGAGACAGATCCGGCTGCCGGTGCAAAAACTGAGTTGGCAAAACTGACCGCGACTGCTGTTGCAGAAGCGTTGGACCCAGTTGCGAATGCAGAGACTGAAGTTAATGTAAAAGCTGCTATCATAGCAGCAGCACAGAGTAAGGTGGCTAGTGGTTACACTGTCACAGTAGGAACATGGGGAGCTATTACTAATCCGACTGATGGTACCACCGGTACAGATCGTGCTGGAACACCTGGTAGCGCAATAGCAACCTTCACAGTTACTAAAACTGGTACTACGGATAATACTGCCACTGGTTCAGCAATCACTATCGTTCTACCAGCAGTACCTTGCATCGATGGATCCTTAGCACTTACTGACATCGACCCAACCGAAGCTAACAAAGCAGTGTTGACTCTCACCGGTGATGGTGCAACCTGGACAGTAGGCGCTTCGGATGATCTTGCAGCTTGGTTCACTTTTAGCACCGGTGGCGGTGGTAGTGGTCTCACCAGTGCTTCAGGTGCAATAGATGGAACCGGTAAAATACTTACAGTGACCTTTGTCGTTAGTTCAGCCAATAGTGGCGATGCTATTGTAATTGATACCACGCAGAACACGGCGATCAAAGCCAAAACAACCATTGACGGGACTCTTACGATCCCGACTAGTGGAGACGCTGGAAACACTAGCGTCACTATTGGTGCATAGCATACGTGCAGCCGGTTAATTCCGGTTGATTGAACGAGCCGCTCCTTCGGGGGCGGTTTTTTTTATGGAATCCGATATGCATCCCAATTCTTTAGATTTTGGATAACGGAAAACTTTACCATAACAACTAACCCGCAAATATATCACGACAATGCTTGCACAAAAAACAGTTATGCGAAATCCCCACCCTTAACAAAATAATTATATTATGCTATAATTGCATTCAATAAATTTTCGTCGATAGCTGCGAATGGAGAAATACTTGCTGGTTCACTTCCGCGTAAGCAATAAAAATATGTTGAAGCATGGGTCGCACTGCGTGAAGATGAAATAAATGCAGTATGGACTGCGCTTAATGAGAATGGTGAAGTCATTAAAATAAAAGGATTGGAGAGTTAATTATGAAAAGTCATTATCCTGTTGCAGTAATACCGCTTGAGTACTATAAGTTATTGATAACTTTCGATAATGATGAAAATCGAATTTTTGATGTTAGCCCATATCTTGAGGATACCTACTTTGCACCAATAAAAAATCTTGCAGTATTTAGGTCAGTTAAAATAAACCCTATAACCATCGAATGGTTAAATGAAATTGATATTTGCCCAGACGAATTGTATTACAATAGTGTTTTGGCAGAAAACTACTAAATATCAAGAACTATGTATATAACTTGTATATTTGATTAGAGACAGAGCGGGGACATCATTTAACACACGCTATACGAAATGGGGCCAAACTTAAAAATATTGAAGAAATTTTCAAAAAACTTTTGACTTGTCTTCAAAATAGGGATATACTTATAGTCTTTGGAGGGTAATTGAGATGCAAACGGCGATTGTTAAATGGGGAAATAGTCAAGGAATACGACTCCCAAAGAGTTTTTTGCAAAACATCAATATATCAGAAAATGAAACTGTTGATGTGATACTGGAAAAAGAAATGATTATTATAAAAAAAATAAACAAAAAAACACATCGGACTACCAAAGAACGACTTTTGGAATATTTTGGTGAAAAATATGACCAGAATATTATTAGCCAACAAAATGAAATTGACTGGGGAACTCCAGTGGGAAAAGAGATATGGTAAATCAAGGTTATATAATTTGGCTTGACTTTGATCCACAAATTGGTCATGAACAAAGGGGTAGACGGCCTGCTTTAGTGGTGAGTAATAATACATTTAACAATTTTTCAAATTTGACTATAGTCTGTCCGATAACAAATACGGACAAAAGTTATCCGTTTCATATAAAATTAGATGAAAGGACAAAAACGACAGGTGTTATTCTTTGCGATCAGACAAGGACATTAGATATAAACGCACGAAATTACACATTTATAGAAAAAATACCAGATGACATTTTATTTGATGTTGTTGATATTATTAATGGATTTATAGAAATAGAAAATACAGAATTGTTGTAAAATGCGGCACTTGCATATAACAGGACTGTATACGCTGCGCCGCAGTAGCAGCTTGGCCTACGAAAAACCGCAATCGGGCTTGCAAAAACATCATATACAGCCGGAACGTTATGCGAAAGACCGGTAAACATTACAAAAGGTCGGCATAAAACCCAATTCTTTAGATTTGGGATATAAGTCGCAGCGAAAATATATCAAACGACAATGCTTGCACAAAAAGCAGTTATGCGAAATGGGGCAAAAATTTTCTAAACTATTGAAAAAATGTACTGTGGTATAGTTTATATAAAAATAGACATTAGATTTGGTGTAAATTCATAAAAAACCAAATTCGGGGGTTGAATATTTTTTGAAAGTCATATATAATAGAGATATGGAGGTTATTATGGCATTGAAAGAAATAAACAGGATTATTTCTGAGGTTAATGGACTCAATGAAAAGGAAAGGATGATCCTTTTAAAAAAAATAGAAGATTTATATGCTATACCAGATAAAGATGCTGAAGAAGATGATCCGCTCCAGGCTGTTTTTGGCTTATGGAAAGATTATGACATAAACAAAGAAACATTACGGGCAAAAGCTTGGGTAAAAAATTGAACTATTTGATAGATTCATGTATATTAATTGATCATCTGCGTGGAAATAAAAATATTGATTTTCTTAAAAAGGATAGAAGAAGTCATTTAAAAATCTCAATAA
>BOBG01000051.1 GCA_026002265.1 Spirochaetia bacterium | reverse complement strand
GATTATTTCCTCCGCCGGCAAATTTCCCACTCTCGTCCCGCGGCTGCTCAAAGCCCGAATCCGCCTTCTTCAATAACCGCACTAATTCAAGACTATTCAGACTCTTTGTCATCATCGCCGGCGCAACAGTCGGATTCACCGGCGCAACTGTCAACGCTAGATCATTCCATAACACTTTTACCACTTCGCCAGCACCGTCAATGCCTCGTTTTACGACCGGATACAGCCCACCGACTGATGCTTTTACACGGGTCGAACCGTCTTGCAACAATTTTATAAATTCTCGCGCGTATGTATTACTTTTGTAGAGGATACCTCGTACAAAGGTCCGCAGTCCTTTTGTATATACCGATACCGGCTCACCGATAACCATCGAATCGTCTACAATTAAATGACCAGACTCGTCTTGCCGGCGATGCAGATGATCCTTCGACACTACACCATTTGTGAGAAAGTACTCTTTAGAATTAAGTAACGCACGTTGCAATACTCGCTGCTGTTCCAAGTCAAGATTTTCATTTGAAGCCTCTACTTCAAACATGAAATTCCCATGCTTGTCCTTGCCGAGGATACTTTTGCTTAATTTCACTTGTAGACAAATGGAATCCGCTACCATAGAGAGACAGTGTAGCATACCTACAATTTCCTGAATCGCACTATTTTAGCACTATTTTAGCACTTTCCCAAAAACCTCTCGATTCATAGAATTTTATAAAGTACGGCGTACTCACTCCTAGAGTGGCTAGCATACTAGCCCCGGCAAACGCCGGGGTTTCTTGTATAGACAAAATTGAATGAGTATAGCAAAATCAATCTATGCTATACGCACGTATAGCAAATCTATACTTTACTATACAATCGGAGAATCGAGTGAAGAAAATATGTTTCCACATCCAGAAGGGTGGGGTCGGCAAGACGACTATTTCTTGCACGGTTGCGTGGGGACTTGCACGCAGGGGGTGCCGGGTTGTGCTACTGGATTGTGATCCGCAGGCTAACACGACAAGCTGGGTATGCACGAAACAGTTCCGGTATGACTTCACGGATATTTTCCGGGGCAGATCCATTGATGAAGTTTCTGTACCAATAAATGATAATCTTTCATTGATTCCGGTTTTTTCGATTGATGGAGAGCTCAAAAATTGGTCTGAGACTCGGCTTGCGGAATCTCCGCGTGCATTTGAATTTCTTTTAGATGATTTGTCGAAAATGGGTTTTGACTATGCGATTCTTGATTGCAGTCCCTCATTCTCGCTTTTGGAAAAAGCTATTGTGTGCGCCTCTGACGAGGTGATCAATCCATTGTCGCCGGAGTTCTTCAGCGTAGATGGTATCGAAATCTTTAGTAACATTTTGCAAGGGCTGGAACGCAACAACCGGCGAAAGATCAAAAACGATAAGATCGTTTTGAATATGCTGAATAAGTCCTTCGCTACCCACCGGGCATTTTCAGAATCGCTTCAGCAGTTGAACTATCATATTGTTACCATACCACAGGACCGGAAACTAGCGGAGTGTCAGGGCGCACAAAAGAGCATCTGGGAATACGATCCGAAGGCGCGGTGCATCCCAGCATTCGAGCAGTTGATCGATCTGATTACTGGAGAGCATGATGGCGAATAACAAAAGACCGGATGTGGCACAACGCTTGCAAAACAGTCCACTTATGGGACCGGCAAATGTAGATAAACCAGAAAAAGTAAAGAAAACTTCTATGGTAATGGTAAGGCTAGAGCCGGATGACTATGAATCTTTGCAAGCAATGGCACAGAACCGGGGAGTCTCGGCTGGTACGCTCCTGCGTATTCTTTTTAAGAATGAACAAAATAACGAACGCCGGTTTTAGGAGATACTGATTTAGACGAACCGCCCTTTTGGATATGGAAACATATTTTCTTCATAATGACCTCGTATAGTAAAGTATAGATTTGCTATACGTGCGTATAGCATAGATTGATTTTGCTATACTCATTCAGTTTTGTCTATACAAGAAACCCCGGCGTTTGCCGGGGTTAGTATGCTAGCCACTCTAGGAGTGAGTACGCCGTACTTTATAAAATTCTATGAATCGAGAGGTTTTTGGGAAAGTGCTAAAATAGTGCTAAAATAGTGCGATTCAGGAAATTGTGGGTATGCTACACTGTCTCTAAAAAGAGGAGGCAGTTATGGGAGTTGGTCCTGCTGTATTTAGTTCTGCCGGGAAACGGTCGGAACATTATTTGCCGGGAGCGTACTCGCGAAGTGCGGCTGTTCCGGCAGGCGGTGGTGGCGTCTCTGCCGGCAATGGAGTTATTCTCGGTAAATCAACGGGCGGCAAACCTCAAACGTTACGGGTTTATAGCACCTTGGCAGAGGCGATTGACGATCTGACTGACGGTGAATTACTCGAAGGCGTTGCTCATGCTTTTTATCCGGGTGGCGGCTATTCTCCGCAGTCGGTACGCGCTATGCGTGTCAATCCGGGGACGCAATCGGAATTACAGTTACTTTCTGGCGGCAGTCCGGTTATGATTCTGAAATCATGGGACTGGGGCAGCCACACGAATCAGCTAAAGATGCGGTTATCAGCAGAGCAGGGTGGGACATTCCGGGCTGATTTTATGTTCCGTGGAGTTAGCGAGACTATATCCAATATAGGAGTGCGGGCTTTTTCATTGGAATATACCGGGTTAGGTACGACTGCAACGCTCACGATTGACGGCGAGCAAGCAACTTTCACATCGAATGTTGGCGGCGAGAGTTTCAGCGTAGCCTTTGCCGACTTTCCGACTGTCGGGGAGCTTGTCAACCGGTTGAATGATTCTAGTGTATTACTAGCGTCATTCACGGGGACTGACGAAGCTATGCCGAGTACTGAATTGGACGCTGTTACCGATGTTTCAATCATTGGCAGTCCGCCGACTTCAGTTGAAAATACAAAGTCGATAACGTTGGCTTATACCGGAATCGGGATAGCGGTTACGGCCACTATTGCCGGTGGTGCTTTTTCAGTTAGCTCTGATGTTGATGGCGAAAGTTTTAGCGTGGATTTGGCCGATTATCCGACATTAAGCGAGTTGGTTGGATACTTGAACGGGACAGGTTACCTTGCTGCAGCTGTTACCGGCGCGGACACGGGAGCATCCTCGTTAAACTTGACTGAAGTTTCCAATGTGGCACTTGGGGCTGATACGGTCAGTTTTGGCGGTGCAAAATCATTTAGCATCAGGTATACCGGCCCCGG
This sequence comes from Spirochaetia bacterium, assembly GCA_026002265.1. Taxonomy (GTDB): domain Bacteria; phylum Spirochaetota; class Spirochaetia; order Treponematales; family Breznakiellaceae; genus BOBG01. The sequence goes on along the minus strand of BOBG01000051.1, from coordinate 11,240 downwards.
ATCGGACGTTGGTATCAGTATCACCGGCACGCAAATGACTATCACTTCGGGAATTACTGAAGAAAATATCACGATTCCGTTTGCAAGTTTCCCCACACTGGGCACGCTTGTCGGGCAGTTGAATGATACCGGTTTTCTGGCTGCTGTCGTGTATAATAGTGATAGCGATGCTTCGTCCTTAAATCTTGCCAATGGTTCTGTAACTATACCGAGTAGCACCCCGGCACTTTTTGCCAGTAACTTTTACGCATTATTTCATGTGCTCGAACAGTCACTGTCAGTTGGCCCCGGTAATGTGGAAAAGCCGGTTGGCGGTGAAAATAAGATGCCGGATGTTTCCGAGTTCAAGTATTTTACCGGCGGGAGTGCCGGCACGTATACGGTAGCAGATTGGAATGATGCGCTGGCAGTTTTGGAAGGCGAGGATATTCAAGTCGTTTCCACACCGTCGACCGACCCGGCAGTGCATGCGTTGATCAAGATTCACTGTGAAACGATGTCAAATGTGGTCAACCGGCGAGAGCGGACGTGGTTTCTTGGCGGCGACATCAACGAAACTATAGAAGAGGCTCTTGACCGCGCTCATACTTTAAATTCAGAGCTTGGGTCATATTGTTACCCATCTATTAAAGCGATCTCGCCGCTCACTGGTATAGCGAAAACGATGCCGGCTTCATATTTTGCGTGTAAATGTCTTGGAATGGAAATAGCGATGAGTGTTAATGCCACATTGACGTGGAAAAGTATTGATGTTTTGGATTGGGGCAAACGGCTCAGTACCAGTGCTATGGAGCGGTTAATCCGTGGCGGTGTATTGGTTGGCGGGCAAACCGATGACAACCGGTTAGCGGTTATGCGTTCCTTGACAACCTATCAAGGGAACAAGTTGCAGTTATGTGAACGGTCTATGGTGCGCGAGGATTTGTATATGAATCGTGACTTCCGCAGGATCGTGAGTAGCGGTGTTGGCGAGCCGGGTGTGGACGTAAGTGGAACCAGCGAACGGACTGCATTGATGATAGCCGCGAGCGATTGGCGAGCGCAGGGTTTGATTATACCGGATGATGAGGGCAATAATGTCTGGGGCATTGTGATACGAAAAACCGGCGACAAGACATATATTACGTTTAACCGGTATTTAGTTGCGCCGCAAAACTTCTTCTTCATTACGTCTAACAATATGGTATATGAATCGCAAACGACAATAACGGTCTAAAAGGGGGGTGAACTATGGGATTACCGAATACAGAAAAAAGAACGCTGGCGACCGGATACCGGTGCATTTTACGCATGGGAAAAAGCGAAAGTCTTGGGAAATCGGACGAGGTTGCATTGGTAACGTCATTTGATGCTTCGGAGGATTTTCAGGTGCAAGACGCGACCGTGATAGGCTACTTGGGGCCGATTTCCATTGACCCGCAGGGATATACCTGTTCGATTACTATTGCCTCGCTGGTGCCGATTCTCAGCGAGCAGTTATACGATGGAGCGAATCAGCATTATGTTCACCAATGGCTGCCGTACCGCGAAGATTTTATGGCTGATAACGGGATGATAAAGATTCCGTTTATGGATTTTGTGGATAAGACCAATGGGGTTGTGATTGCGGCGTTCCGTGGGGTCATTGTCACTTCGGCCGGAACGCAGGCGGAAGGGAACACATATATTCGCAGTAATGTGCAGATGCGTGCGCTAGACGTTCCGAAAGGCGTCAATCCTGATCGTGGGACAAAGAGGTGATATATGGGAAAAATAAAGGTTGTTGATAGCATCGAGCCGAGTCGAGAATTAGACCCGTTACACGCCGAAGAACGCGAGGACTTTTTCGTAAAGTTGGTGATGGGGAAAGATGTGACCACGAGTATTGAAACGAGTCGCGGTACCTTTGAGGTTAAGTATCCAAAAGAAAAAGACACATTAGCGATTGGGCGACTCATGTCTTTTCGTAGGAATAATTATCCGATTGAAAGTTTTGACTCGGCTTTTGAAACAGTCAATATGCTCACGTCTACGCTGGACGTGATAGTTACTGACGGCCCGCCGTGGTATAAACGTGCAAAGCAAAGTGTTAGTAACTGGGACTGGACGCTGGTGCCGGATCGGAAATTCCTGCGCGAGGTGTATGACAAAGCGAGTGAGTTTCGTAACACGGTTGAAACAAGCTTTGAAACGGGACAGACACGAGGAGATTCGCCGATACCTGCCACACCGGGCCTTGATGCGGCTGTGGACCGCGGAGCATTTGGGGATCTCTCCAGTTGATAAAGGTATTACCGATCTCGATGATTGGCAAATCGGGTTACTCTACGAAATAGCGATGGAGTACCCGATTGAAGGCTTGCGGAGACATTATTCAGAATCGAAACGATCAATTAGTGTTTTTGACGATCAAGAATTAATTGACGCCGGCTATACACTGGAACAAATTAGGGAGATGAAAATTTCAAAATAGAAGGGGAAACATATAACATGGATATAAATCAGATCGTGACCATCGGCGGCAGTGTCATTGTCAGCGTTTTTTCCGCGTATATGATGATCCGTGAACGGATCATTAAGCTAGAGGTGTCGGACAATGACCAAAAGGAAAAACTCAAACGGCTGGAGGAAAGCGGCAGTCCGGTCGTCAAATCATTGTCAGAGCGTGTCGAAAATATCACGAGTCAGCAGAGTGAATATAAAGCGCAAATAACGAATCTAAATGAACAAATGATTCAAATTAAAGAGAAGTTAAATGCACTAGCCCAAATTAAAGAAGATGTGCAGTGTCTCAGACTATCATTCAATGCTAGCCTAGAGCGTGTCCACGACCGTTTGGACGAGTTATGTGCGAATAGAAGTATCCGGAACCGGAAAAAAAGTACTACACGGTAACGCAATGAGCCAAGAAGACGCACAAAAAGAAAAGTGGAGTTGGACATACCACTGGATCAAATATAGCAGTCGACCTTTTGTTTTTACCGCAGTCTGGGTCATCATGGCCTTTGTGTCTATTATGAAAGATAGTGACTCAAAAGCAGTAGAGTATATTGTGCTTATTGCCGGCGGATTATCGGTCATTTATGTTCTCGGCGACAAACTGTTACAGTGGGGCGATAAGCTGATCGAAAAAGCAAAAATAAACGTCAATGTTGGCAAGGAGTAAAAATGGTTACGGTAACTGATAATATTATCCGGTTAAATTCATACAGTAGATCCGGCGCTCCGATGAAAGAAGTGCTGGCTATTGTGGTACACTGGACCGCGGCTCCAATGCAGCGAGCAATACATACCCGGAATTATTTTAACACTATGTCGAGCCAATACGGATCGGCTCATTATATTGTCGATTTAGACGGCAGTATTATCCGGTGCATACCGGAAAACGAGGTTGCATGGCATTGTGGCAGTTCATTACAAGACCCTGCTTCCGGCAAGATTTACACTGACATGGCACGCTATTATTTCCCTCAATATGTTACCGGAAATACGTCACCGAACTTTTGCAGCATCGGAATCGAGATGTGTTGCACTGATAGTGATGGCAGTATAGAGCAAAGGACACTAGACAGTTGCATGTTATTATGTAAAGAATTAGTCGCGAAATATCCACAAGCTGTTATGATAACTCATAATGAGATCGTGGGGTGGAAAGACTGTCCGCGGTTATTTGTTAGACAGCCAAATGTATATAAATCTTTCATTAAACGCGTGAGAAATTAAGGAGGATTTCATGGTTAATTGGAAATACTTTTTACCGTCACTGAAGATCGGCTTGATCTGGCTGGCCTGCGCGGGTGCGGCTGGCTTTATCGGCTATTGTATTGGGAAGGCACTCGGTGGTGAATTCGCCGGAAGAGTTACCGGCGTGGCCGTTGCGTGCGTGGTTGCAGTTATCGGCGCATTTGTCGAAGCAAAACTGCTTAAAAAAATCAATGAATGAAACGCTTATGTGGATTAGCGTTGCTATTCTTATCGGTTTTGCATCTATCGGCTGCCGGACCGCCAACGGACATGGAACTGTTGACCCGGGCGCAGCAGCTTTTGACCGGGTTGACCGAGATCAACAGGCAGCTGCGGACATCGTTGACCGGGGCGGAACTGGCGCGGCAGCGATTGCAGACGGACTTGGACAGAGTGTCGGGACAGTTGAGGGAGCTGCGGCAGGACTTGTCAGCGCAACAGGCTACAGCGGCGAGCTTGCGCGTGGACTTGGAGCAAGCCTCGACCTTGTTGACGCAAGCGACCGGGGACTTGCAGAACTTGAAAGAATCCTATGCGAGCTTGCGAAACGCGCTGGAGTCACAGACGGCCTTGGCGCAGAACCTACAGTCGAGGATTAAATGGTACCGGATCGGGCTCCTGATTTTAGCGATAGGTAGCATAGTGTTAGTAGTGATTTTAGCAAGGAAAAAATGAAAATACTTTTGTGCCTTTGGCAGTTACCACAGGTACTCCTCGCCGGAATTGTTATTGTCTTCCTCAAGATGCGGCGGGTGCCGGTCAAAAAAGAATACTACAAAGGCATTCCGGTCTACTGGTATACGATGGATACGGGCTGGGGAGTGTCGCTCGGCGAGTTTATTCTTCTTGCCAATCGGTATAACGAAACGACTGTTAAACATGAGTACGGCCACACACGGCAGTCTTTGATGCTGGGGCCGCTTTACCTGCTGGTCATCGGCATCCCTTCGGCTGTGTTTAACAATTTGTGGGATAGACTGTTCCACAAGAAGTGGACAAGTGCCGACCGGAGCCGGTGGTACTACAACCGGCTCCCTGAGAAGCAAGCAGACCGGCTCGGCGGAGTGGTCCGATGAAATATTCAGAAAAACCTGAAAAAACAGCTTGACTTTTCCGGGTAAATTTTCGATAATAAGAGTACAGCCCGCGAAGCTGTATTTGAAAGCGGAATCCAACCGTATAAATGGATTTTTTTGTATCCTCATCAGTAGGATATTGACAGAGAGACTGCATGATCTGCTCACTCCATGAGTCGATCTACTATATTAACCCAGTTATTTAGCTGGATTGTTTCCGGTCTTTAATCGGATCGGGACGCCACTTTCAAGGCGCTTCGCGGACAGTCCGGCTTTTTTATTTAAGCCGGTACGCGAAAAAAATTGAAAGGAGGTTCGTATGAAAAACGAACTTATCAAGACTTTCGAGAATGGTGGCATCAAGATTGATGTTACTATTGATCCCGGTTCCGGGACGATCTGGCTTTCCCAAGCCCAGATCGCAGAATTGTACCAAACAACTGTCCAAAATGTCATCTATCACCTGAAAAACGCCTTTTCTGAAGGTATTCTTGATCCGGAATCAGTTGTAAAGTGCCGCTTACATACTGCTTCTGACGGCAAAAATTACGAAGTAAAGCACTATAATCTTGAAGCAATTTTCGAGGTAGGGATTCGTGGAAAGTCTCCGGTATGCCGGTCATTTCACCGATGGGCTTTGAAAGTACTCACCGAAGTTGCAACCACCGGCTCGTACAATGCAGTGCCTTACGCTCGCGATCCTTCCTATCAGATTATGAATCCGGTTGAACGTGCTAAAAAATGGATCGAGGAGACCGAGTATACCATCGGGCTTGAGGCGCAGGTTGTCGAACTGATGCCGAAGGCTGATGCGTGGGAAGCGTTTGTGCACTCCGGGAAGCATGCGAGTTATCGGCAGTTTTGCAACGCGGCTCAGATTCCGGAGCGGCAATTTTTCATCTGGGCTGATGGCAAGTTCCTCTACCGGGACGCGGACCAGAACTGGATTCCGTATGCGGAGTACCAGAAAGCCGGTTACTTCAATGTGAAAGCTGTCGTGTGCAAGAACGGGTACACCGGTTTCCGGGGTACGGTGACGCCAACCGGGATGATGTTCCTGCGTGACCAGTGGAATAAGTCTCATAATGGGTTCGGTCTGGCGAAGTTTCCTGCTGTGAACGAGGAAGGTGTAGCATGGCAGAACTGATTCGGAAAGCCACCGGTGAGTGGGAAGTTGTGGAGGAAAAGCCGGATGTTGCATTGAAAGAAGAATTTTGTGAGAAGTTCGACCGGCTGTCAGCACAGGATAAGGAGTGGATGCTGACTCTGTTCAAATGGGTGATCCTTGCACAGAATGCCACCAAGGAACGCATCTGCCGGCAGTTCGGCATTGACCCTAAATCTGTAAAACTGGATTAGCATAAACCCCGGTCACCAGCCGGGGCTTTTATCACACCATAACCAGTTCCTTGCCAAAAATCCGCTCAAGTTTTTTAAGCGTTTTCAATGTAGGGTTGGCTCTCACCCGGCGCATACCTCTTGTCAAAATATAAGGCATCCTGCCAGAAATTGCCCCCCGGTGATATGCGGTTATTGGATATAACCGGACATCCAGAGGACGCAGAATTGACATGGGAATTTCTTCCATAAATATAAATATCTAGCTGCTCCAAAGGCTCCTCTCCTCAAAAAATCTTCCCGGATTCCGGAATTTTTTCTTAACCGGAAAACGTTCGCTGCTAGTGGTGGGTTCACCTACGCCGGCTGCTGCTTTCTTCCGGTTAGGCTCGTGGCTCGAAAGCTGACAGGATTTCCGGATTGTCAGCTACATAGTTCAGAATATCTGCCATGATACTCGTGTAGCCTGTTCCCAGTGCTTTATATGTTGCCAACGCTTCCGGCTCTAAACGCACAGCAACTACTACCCGGGGCTTCCGCTTGTTTTTTCGTATTTCCCGTGCCATAGCCGCAAATTCAGCTAAAGCTTCCGGACTTGCGGGCGGACACTCAGGATCATCCACCGGGGGCAATTTCCGCGCTTCCTTCACCTGTTGCCGAGCAAGTTCCAATACCTCTTTAGGTATCTTTTGTCCAACCCTGATTGTCGATTCCATAGTACCCATTGTAACTTCTCCTTTCATTTTTTTTCGCTTCCCGTGCTGATATTAAGCGGGTTATGTTCACATTTTCCATTTCACACTCTGCATACACCACAAAAAAGAGTGATCCGACCTTGCCTATGGTCTGCCAGCGATCTTCTCCTGATTTGTTGCCTTCACTCTGGTCAAGTCGCCATATCCGTTCAGGGTCCGAAAAAACGTACTGAGCAACCTCAAAGCCGATCCCATGTTTCAGCTTGTTTTCCATGTTTTTATTTGTATCCCATACAATCCGTCGCTCTTCCATTATTATAAGAGTAATACATTCTTGTATACGTGTCAATCGCGCTGAATCTTCCAAGACCCACCTTTCCCGGATTCCGGAATTTTTTTAAATTTCTGTGAAAAATTTTACAAATTTTCTAAAAAAATGAATAATTATCTTGACAAGGTGAATAGTTCACTGTATACTCTATTTATAAGGTTCTTGAGGGGACTTCAGTGCTGGGCTTGTGAGGCGTCCGGCGAAATATCGATGGAGGAGTGTATGAAAGAAGAGAGCGGGATTCAGGCGAAAGAGTGGTTCCGGGACTTGCAAGCCCGGCACAAAGAAGGCTGGGAAGCATGTCAGGAAATTCTCCGGCACGCTGATGCGGAGATCTCCAGGGCGTTGATGAGCCCGGTATATACCGGGGAAATTGGGATTTCATATCAGACATGGTATGACTTCCACCATCCGCGGAGTGTAGAGCGGCACTACCGGCAGCCGCGTGACGATGACGAGGCCGCGGTTGAGTGGATTCTGGAAAATTTTCACCGGCATGACATGTGGGTCGGCGGTATGAGTCTTGCCTCCGGGTATCATGCCAAGAGGGGGCAAAAGTGGTTTACCGGCTACGAGAGTTGGCCGAAAGGTTTCCTTGACGATCTGGAGCGGATCTCTCCGGACACTATTGAGCAGATGGAAGAGGAGATTCTGCTCATGTGGGATGCTATCAGCATGGAACATGAAAAGTTCCGCAGGATCGAGGCCGCATATTACGCGACCGGGAAATACCCCTATCCGGATGACTATCCGGAATGGCGTTGAAACCAAGCCCGGCGGTGCCGGGTCAAAAAATAAAAATGCCGGGTGGAGATAACCCGGCAAAGGAAATACATATGAATAATGATACTACTAGAATGAGCTTGAAACGTCAAGATAAGGGGAAGGGCTACTTTAAGGAACAGTATTTCTTGGGGATTAACGAGGCAATGGACTTCGTCAATCAGTTGCCGTTGAGTGCAGAAGTGTACCACCCCTTTGTCAGCGAAGGCATGGTAGTGGTCAGGTACCGTCTGGCTGCGTAGGCATTGATGGTTACAGCACGGCACTTCGACAGGCTCAATGAGCAGCCGGGTAATATGTTATGTCTTATGGAGGTTTTATGATTGGAGCGGATTGGGACCGGCGGAAGTATGTGAATGTCCGATGCGCCGGATGCGGAGTGGAGTTTTTCCATAATCGTGAGTTGGTGAAAACCATGTTCACGGTGCAGGAATCACTGCGTGAGTGTGCGGTGAATTATTGCGATAAATGTTATCACCACGTTAAAGGATCATCACAAGGAGTGATGGTCAAATGAAAGAGGAGGAATGTATGGAAAATGCGGTTGCGGTACGGCAAGAGCCGTTCAATGAAAAGTCGGTGCTGGAGTACCTTGCACTAACCGGTAACAAACAGAAATTGTTGCCGGATGAGTCCGCTCACTTTTTGAATATCGCGCGGGAGTTCGGCTTGAATCCTTTCAAGCGTGAGATTTATATCACGGCCTTTGGCGAGGGGCAGTACCGGCAATGTAGCATCATTGTCGGCTATGAAGTCTACCTTAAGCGTGCAGAGCGGTCCGGGAAACTGTCCGGGTGGAAGGCGTGGACTGAGGGGAGTGGGAAGGACCTCAAGGCGGTGATTGAGATTCACCGGAAGGATTGGGAGATGCCGTTTGTGCATGAGGTGTTTTACGAAGAAGCGTGTCAGCGGAAGAAAGATGGTATGCCGAACCAGTTTTGGGCAAAACAGCCGCGGTTTATGACCAAAAAGGTGGCAATTGCACAGGGGATGCGGCTGTGTTTTAGTGATGAGCTTGGAGGGATTCCCTACACTACGGATGAAGTGTCCGAAATGGAAATGCACAATGTGACGCCGCCGGTGCCGGCGGCAGGCGAGCTTGCGAGTGCGGCGTTGCCGGCGAAGCCGAAGGGTGACCCGGAGCGGGAGCGGTTGCTGGCGTTGATAGGGGAAGTCGCTGAAACCAAATATCTCGGCGTGCCAGTATTCCCGGAAGAAGACAAGGAGGAATTTCGCAATCTGATCCGGGAAGGCAAAACGCCGCTGCCGGATCTGCTGGCAACCGTAGAGATACTGGCGAGGGATCGGATTGCGAAGATGCAGTCTGATGATTTCGGCTGGCAATCGGATGCGGCGGCGGCGACAGAGCCGGTCGCTGCTGAATAACGAGATAACGAGTGGCCGGCTGAAATAGGCCGGCATAGGAGTTGAAAAATGAAATTTGCGGATCTTCCAGAATTGGTAAAGATTTTAGATTTTTACGAGGACTTTGTCTTCGTATATTTTAGCCTCCCGGAGGGAGGCGATCCCCAAAACCCCACGTTGAAAGCATGGGTTCATGCGGATGTTCCGGTTTCGGAACTAACCCGCATATTTAACTTCTGCGTTGAAAACGTAGAAGCCCTAGATGTTCCCCAAACATTCCATTTTACTGAGGATGGGACGGTCGAGGATAGGATTTATTCTCCGCTGCGGGGAATAAAAAAAATTTTTAGCCGATGCAATGATAATGATGAAGTTAAAAATGGAACCGGTGCGGGTTGAATTAGATTTATGGGGCTGTCCGGTGCCGGCAGGGGAAGAAGTACCGAGGCGTCCGAAGTGGAATCGGCAGGGTGCCGGTGTGACGCGTGCGGTACTCCGGGAAATCATGCGGACCGGGAACCGGTTCGCGGCCGGTATGAAACGAGACGAGGCGTTCCGGCAGGCGTGGGTGTTGGTGCTGACTACACTCCGGCTCCAGAAATGCTTCAATTTTTGAAGGAGTGAAACATGGACTGCGTCGTGGCGGCGTAGTCTGAATCTGCGGAATGGATATTCCTAGAAGAAAGTAGGAAAAAGTGGAATTGTATTGACACTAGCTTCCAAGAACCTGATACTTAAAACAGGAGGCAATGGTATGGACAAACGGGTGCTTGAGAATACCGTGCTTGCCTTATTGAAGGCCGCACCCGGCTTAGGTAGTATTCATGTGAATAAGGGGCTTTTGATGATTGATGCCTATTATTACTCATTGTTTCATAGAACCTTAACCGGAATTCAGTATGTGAAAGACAAATATGGGCCAGTTCCCGAACCCGAAGCACGGAATATTATCAAAAATATGGAACTCGATACAATTGAAGTACAAAAGGAAGAGAAAGGGCCTCACAAGAAGAAGAGCCATGTGGCGTTAGTCAAACCTGATTATTCGGTGTTTCCCCCTGAAGCGCTTGCTATTATCAACGAAGTCGCGGAGAGGATAACATCAATGTCCGCGCAGTCCTTGTCAGAAGCTACCCATAATAAGGCTTGGGAGTATACAGAACAGGGAGAGATTATCCCCATAACTTCTACCTACTCATTAGAAGTTATTGATAGGAGTACCCGGGAACTCACTACTTCAGAGCAAAAAGAAATACACGATATTCTTGAGGAGATGTACACCGGCGGTACGTCTGGAATACAGCCCGTCTGCGCGGGATGAAAGAAAATCCATACTAGCAAAGATGCCCGGCTTGGTAGATTGTTTTGTCAGATTGGAAAAAGTCATACTTAACAATCCGACCCAAGCTGATTCAACGGCATATTCTCTCAAAGATCGTCACATCACTGTTTATACCCGATCAGTCAGAGCCAGTGGTTTTTCAAAAACTATGATCTTTTCAAAGGACGAACTTATTATGCACTATGTGATTGAATCGGAACTCACGATCCGAGTGATAAAGATTTCTTCCCCACCCATTCAGCAGACCCTAGAATTCTAGGATCTGCTGAATGGCGCACTCACTTCACCACGCCTTGGGCTTCCACTGCGCCGGCGCGGTGCTAATCTGCATCGTATCTCCACTCTGCTCTAGCACATAAAACCCGGACTTGAATATGAAATTCTTCATATCCTCGCTGATTATCCCGCCAGCTACCGCTCCAAGATATACTCGTTTATCCTGATGCGCGTCCGCATAGCCACGCAGGGCTTCCATCCGTTTGATATGATCCCGCACATCTTCAATCACAGGCGCAGCCTTCACTTCCACAGCCAGCACATAGTCCCCATTCTCCAGCAATACATCGACTTCCGCAATGGTCTTTTTG
>BOBG01000050.1 GCA_026002265.1 Spirochaetia bacterium | reverse complement strand
AAAGATATCCAAAATTATGCCTATGATGCTCCGGTCTATCTTGCGTACGTTGATTTTGATGAAATAGAACAACTCTATAGTCGTCAATGGACCGTTATGACGGATTTGATTCGTCCGAATGTAACTGCTGAAGCCCGTGAACTTACCGGCGATGGAACAATGTGTATTCTTCTCACCGGGACTACTAGTACCGGAAACCGGATCCTTACTATTTATAAAAGTAATCCGGAACGGACTGACTGGACGTTGATTGGAAATATTCCCGCGACTGCTTCCCCGGCCCTTAGCCGGAATGGACAATTAATTGATATTAATATCAGGGGACCGGATCCGGAGGCGCTATCTCCGCTCGATCAAATCGAAACACGGTACCGGTACAATGCTTCGCTAAACCGGTATGAACAGGACTCCCGCGTAAAAATTCCCGGCGAGCGTACTGAACAACTCCAGTTACAGGCAGTATTAAACGGCGGGCATGCGGCGGCCGAGACCTTTCTTGCAGGTCTGTGGAATTACGATCAGGCAGGAACGATGGGTGAGCAATATCTTTCCTTTGATCCATCAAGCCGCGAAATTATTTTTTTTGGAGATGATGTTGAGCAGATTTTTGTATGGCAGACTTCAACGAGTACCCGTACCGGGCTTTCTTTATTCAGCAGCAATATTTCAGTGAGAACATTGGCGCGATCTTTGGAGATTGAATTCGTCTCGGTTGATAGTATCCGGGTCCGAGTCACCGAAGATGCAAAACTCCGGATGCGTCTACCGGCATGGGATGGTTTGTACCGGCGGACAGCAACGCAGGCGGTACACGTTGAATCTATTGCTGCGATTCCTTCTGTTGTAAATGCACGCTACCAGGGCGCGATTGGACGATTAAATTTTTCTGCTGATGGTACTTACGAACAAATTTCCGGTTCAAATGTCCTGCGGGGCCGGTATGCATTTTTTAGCATTGATTCGGAGCAAGTTCTGGAGCTGCGTCCTGATTCCGGTGCGCGGGAGCTGTATGCGGCTACATTTCCGGATACACAAACGTTGAGGTTGAACCGGATCCGGCTTGGCGCGCATGGGATTCAAAGTATCCATGAATCGGTCATCACCTTGACGATGCAGAAGTAGGACCTATGAACATAAAACGTACTTTTGTGATCTCGGCACTCAGTGCTGTGATCGCGGCTGGTGCTTTTCTTTTTATCAGTGCAACAAATGATGACGATGTGCCGGGTCCGGATGAACAGAATTTTCTTGCTGAATCCACCGTGGTGTACGTCACAAAATCCGGAAAAAAATATCATCTCGATGGATGTTCTTCGCTGAGCAGATCAAAAATTGCCATGTCTCTGGAGGATGCTGTCCGTTCCGGTTATGGTCCATGCGCGAATTGCCATCCGCCGGTTTTATCTCTCCAGTTGACTCCGGAATCAAAGATTTCTGCGGAACTCTACCGGGTCAACCGTGAAAATGTTGCATCATCCGTCAGAGCTGATCTCAGTAAAATGGTGCAAGCTGAGGTGGTCCATCATGTTGACGGGGATACCGTAAAGGTAACAATGGTGAATCCACCCCCGGAACTCAAGGCGCTTGAAACGATCCGGATGTTAGGGGTTGATACACCGGAAACCGTTCATCCGACTAAAGATGTCGAGTATTTTGGCATCGAGGCGAGCGACTTTACCAAAGCGCGGTTGCTGGGCAAACGAGTGTACCTTGCATTCGATTGGGATCTCCGCGACAGCTACGGCCGGCTCCTCTGCTATATTTACACTGAAGATGGCGATTGTTTTAACAAAACAGTGATCACCAATGGCTACGGTCATGCCTATACCCGGTTTTCATTCCGGTTCCGGGACGAATTCCGGGCTGCGGAACAAGAAGCACGGAATCATAAACGCGGCTTGTGGGGCTGAAAATGACGAGTGAAGAAAAACAAAAAATAGCATTTTTCCTTGATACAGCGGAAGATGTGTTGCGTGATGGCCACCGGAAGGACCGGCCGGACTATTTGTTTATTGATGATTCACCGACTCCGGATCATGCTTCTCACATTGAAAAAACGCCGGAATCGTCAGGTGAAAAGAAAGACATAAGCATGGCGCCGGAATTTTTAGCAGAATCACCCCGGTTGGATGGACTGGAACTGCTTGCCGCGGAAATACATAAATGTGCGGCCTGCCAGCTCTGCTCGACCCGTACCAAGGCGGTTCCGGGTGAGGGCGTCACAAACCCATTGGTGATAGTGATTGGCGAGGCGCCGGGTGCGGACGAGGATAGGACCGGACAGCCCTTTGTGGGGCGTGCCGGGCAGCTTTTAGACAAAATGCTCGCAGCAATCGACTTGTCCCGCGAAACAAATTGTTTCATTGCTAATATGCTCAAGTGCCGGCCGCCGGAAAACCGGGACCCGCGTCCGGCTGAAATCAGTGCGTGTGTACCTTTTCTTGACCGGCAGATCGATCTCCTCCGGCCCCGTGCGATTCTCTGTGTAGGGAGAGTTGCCATGCATGGCTTACTCCATACGACTGAAGTAATTGGAAAAGCCCATGGTCAATGGACGCTATACCGGAATATTCCCTTTTTCCCCATATACCACCCAAGTGCGATTCTCCGTGACGATAGCTTGAGGCGTCCCACCTGGGAAGATCTAAAGCTCTTCCGTGCAAAAGTGAACGAAATCGTTTAATTTCGATAATTCCGGAATCATGAGGGGGTGTCTTCCCCCTGCCTCTATCACGACAGGCTCGATAACCGGTCATCGAGCCTGTCGTGATGCCGGCACCCCCCTCCTAATTGAAAGCGTTCCCTGAACCTGTCGAAGGGAACACCGGAAGATGTCCACAAATATTCACTAATTAATTTCTCTTATTCGTGTACATTCGTGGATCATTTCAGTTGCTATTAAAAAACAGGTCGAGGTCTGTCCCCATGTAATTATATATGTTAAAAATAGATATGGAGGTCTGTCCCCATTGAAAATATTTATTCGTGCTCATTCGTGTACATTCATGGACCATTTTTTTCTTATTACTCGCGGCCGGTCCTCCGGGCAAAGTTGAAAGTCAGCACAACGATGGATATGTTTCTTATTCATGGACATTCGTGGATCATTTCAGTTGCTATTAAAAAACGGGTCGAGGTCTGTCCCCATGTAATTATATATGTTAAAAATAGATATGGAGGTCTGTCCCCATTGAAAATATTTATTCGTGCTCATTCGTGTACATTCGTGGACCGTTTTTTTTCGTATTAATCGCGGCCGGTCCTCCGGGCAAAGTTGAAAATCCGCACAACGATGGATATGTTTCTTATTCATGGACATTCGTGGACCATTTCAGTTGCTATTCAAAAAACAGGTCGAGGTCTGTCCCCATTGAAAATATTTATTCGTGCTCATTCGTGTACATTCGTGGACCGTTTTTTTCGTATTAGTCGCGGCCGGTCCTCCGGGCAAAGTTGAAAGTCAGCACAACGATGGATATGTTTCTTATTCATGGACCATTTTTTTCTTATTACTTGTGGCCGGAAAAATGCAAAACCGGAATTGACACAAAACTAAAAAATGCTACAATAGGATTATGGCTTACGATCTACCAGAAGATGATCCTGAATTTGCTGCCCTTTTGGGTACGGATTTTCCGGATGAAGAAGACGAGTTGGCAGAAGAGCTTCCGGATGAGGAGTTTTTTGACGAAGACGAAGACCTTGATCAGCCGGAACTAGTTCAGAAGGAAAGGCCTACTCTTTCAGCACTCGAAAAGTTACCGGAAATAACAAAACGTTTTGCGGATACTCCTGTCAAAACTTTTAGCGATCCCAATTATTACAAAGATATATTGACGGTACCCGGCGAAATAACTGCGCGTATCAATACGCTTTTGCAAAAATACGCTAACGCCACAGATATAAAGGACCGTGGTGTATTCCGTCAGCAGTTGATTCCGGTGTACTGGGATTTTCTCATAGGAGTCGCACGGCACACGGCCGGAAAAATTTCTGCGCCTCAAAAAAATCTGCTCCGGTTCGGCATTATCCACCCCAATCTTCTCAACGCAGAAGCTAGAGAATTTTTTTCTAAATTGATTGTGGAAAATGAGTACAGTCAACCGGTTCACTACATTGATGAATGGTTTCAATTGATCGGCACCGGGCAGGTTAAAAATTCATCGACAGATGAAGTGCAGGTAAAGAGTTCCGGTTCAAGCCAGATCCGGGGGCTTATTGAGCGCGCAAACGGTAAATTTGACGGCGCCCGCAATCTTTTGAGCATGAAAAGTGAGGAACGGGCTATAAAAGAATCTCAGTTGGACCGTTACTTCAAATTGATTCTGTCGCATACAAGTTTTGATGATATTCCCGGTGTTTCGATGGTCTACAATGAAATGCAGCGCCAATCTATTGTCGATACACAGGATATATTTAAGGACTTGCTCAGAATCGACCGTGAGACGGCTACCCTTTTTAAGGAGTATGAGCAGGCGCGGCGTGATGTAAACGAGTTAAAAGAGCGGCTCCGGGTCGAGGAATTGGCTGAGACAAACGGTGCAAACCTAAAAGTCTTGGATTCGGAATTTAATGTCGTCCGGCAGATGGCAAAGATGACCGTGGGCCGGCAGGGAAACCATTTCCCCATCATAACAAGTGAATATTTCCGGTGCCTGCCTAACGAGATTGCGTACCGGGAAAATGTGTTGACGATCTTGGCAAAGATTGAATCCATCGATCCAGAAGCTTTTTGCCGGGTTTATAAAAATCAAATGAACCGGATCATTCCCTACGTGATCTTAGTTCCCAGTTATGGGGATTCCGGCGTCTGTTGGGAGCCTTTTGATAGATTTAACCGGGCGACGAGCCGGGGGAGAATCGCGATTCCACTCTATCCCCGGAATCTTCAGGAAGCAGTGCTCTCCGCGGTCGCTGATCTCCGGTGGCAGGTTGCCAAGGAAAAAGCCGGCTACCATTGGATGGACGAAGGTCTCACCGGAAATTACTACCAAATGTATATAGAGAAAAAATTAAAAGGCGATCTCAAGGAATTTTTCATTCAGGATTATACTCTGTGGATAACAAAAGAAAGTGAAGGCATTCCCCGTTTGGAACGGGATCTCCGGGGTATTTTCTGGCGCTATATACCGTTCTCACAAGAGATAAAAGAAAAATTGAAAACGAGGAGTTTCATTTACCAAGAATTGTACCAGCGGGATGTGAACCGGTCCCTGTCTGACGGCTATTAATCGAGTTTTGCAACAACGAGTTGGTACTGTGTGGGTGCTCCGCGTATCCACCGGATGTCGGAAACACCGACTTCACCCGCACTGCCGAGTTCCACGGTGTTGTTCCGGCCGCCGCCGATGACTTGAATCTTCGTGGTTCCGGCGTTGGATGCCCAGAGTCGGACTCCATTTTGCGCCTGAATGCTGATCTCACTGCCTCGTTGAAAGTACTGCTCCTGCCGGCCCCGGCCCGCTTCAGCCAAAATATCCCACCGGAACATACAGGGTCCTTGAAACTGGATCTGCAAGGTGAATGGGTAAGGATTGGGGCCGGAAAATAAAACCAACTGCTCTGCTGATCGTACCGGCGGAGGAAGATCCGGACCCGCTGAGCCTACCGTATTTTCCTGAACCGGCTGTTCACTCAATTCAAAATGAAAAAGGACTCCTTCTTCCGGATCATTTTCAATAAAATCAAGCACTGTAATGGATAATTCCTCAAAACCATCGCCGTTCATGTCTACTTTCACCTCTTGTTCCCTATCCATCTGAAAAATCTCACCACCCGGTACCCGTATGCTCACCATATCAGCAATTTCGGCAAGCTCCACCGTATACCGGTCAGATCCATCTTGAACGATCACAGATTCCCCGGCCACAAGGCGCTGATCCATGGATCCGAGTGTCAGCGGGTAAGATGCCGGCGCCAGCACTTCAATCAATGGAGCTTCCGGTTCGGGTTGTTTCTTGTAAATATATACACCGGCAATAATAATAGACACAGTCATCACTGCGGCAAGAATCCACACCACTATTTTAGCCGGAGCCGGCCGGTGTTGGCCAATCAAAACATCTACTGGAACCGGCTGCCGCTCAATTTTCAATGCCCGGTACGAGGAGAGTAAATCCGGCACATCGAGTCCAAGGTATTCGCCATAAGTCCGGAGAAAACCCTGGAGATAGGACTCACCCGGAAAACAAGAAAAATCTTCTGTTTCAAAAGCTTCGAGATAGATGCAGCTAATATGCGTCTCCCGACTCACCTGTTCATACGTGTAACCTTTAGCCTTGCGGGCATTTTTGAGCTTTTCACCGAGAGATTCCACCGTCTTCTTCCTCCAAAATTAATCACTGTCCCGGAAAATAAAATTATTGTACAGATTAGCTGAAGTCGGAGGATCGTAGATAAAACGCTGTTCCGGAGTCCCCTGGTTGATCTTGATCGACGTAAAATCAAAGCGTACGATTGCATTGGTAATCGTACGTCCCTCGATTCGCCGGATCAATTTGGTTTCCGGTTCAATAGACAGAGTCAGCTCCCGGAAGCCCTCGGATGTGGTCCGCCGAGTCAGGTGCAACTGGACAACCAATTCCCGTGAACCGGTTTCCAAGGGTTGAGGATCCGGACTGCTCACGTATGCGGGCGTATAATTTCTCTTCAACATAGTGAGGCCCTGGGCGCTTGCGATCCCTGCACTCGTATTCTGACTGCTCTCCGTCACTGCTTGAATCAGAACAGCCCGGTACTCCGGCAGATATATCGTGAGCTGGTCACCGTTAAACACAATCACCTGCCCGGAGGGCCGGGTAAAATCAATCCGGAGGAAGGATGGCGAGAGGTTGAGTAGAGTGCCGGTCATATCAGTCGTACCGGATCGTATGGCAATCCGAGCTTCATAGTCCCGGATACTACCGTAGCGTTGGGCAACCATATCAAGATAACGTTCAGCCGTAACAATATCCTGTGACCAGATAGTGCCGCTGATCAAAAAAAACAGAACACATAGTTTCAGCATAATTCCTCCACAAATATAATAACATAAAAGTGCGTTTTGAGCTAGAGCGTACAGATATGCTTTTTTCCCCAACAGAGGTGCTTTTGGTAAAATTTTTACGTTTTGCGTTTTCTCCATTTTACAGAGTTTTTTACTATCTCTTTTACACATAATTAAATACAAAGGTCTGTCCCCGAATTAAAATAGTATGCGGAACGGTTCCCAATGTAGATTCCGCAGACACTCGCAGCGGGAATGATCATGCCGGATTCAGTGAGGGACAGCCCCCATGATTCCGGAATCTGCAACAGATCAAACACGAGCTTCTTATCCTGATGACGCGGACAGGCCGGATAGCCGAATGCAGGCCGGATTCCCCCCTCGCCGTAACCCCACCACTCGTGCTGTACCTGCCGGTGAATCTCCTCCGAAAACCCCTCGACAAGCGCGTTTGCCGCACTCGAAATGAACAAATCTTCAGTATCTCCCCTAGCGCTCAACACAAAAAAACCAATCCAATCAGAATCCGGCGCAAAAAAATCCGCAAGGCAGGGGTTGTAGGCGCCAGCCGCTTTTTGCTCGCAATTCCGGGGAAAGGAAAACCGGACACGGGGCGACAGGGAGCCGGAATCAAAAACAATAACATCTTCATTTTCAGAATGGGCCGGGAAAAAACCAATAATCCCCTGGAGTTTTAACAATTGCTCTGAGACAATCCGGTTCATCAGATTCTGTGCATCGCTAATAAAATGTTCTGTTCCGGTACCATGAATATCCCACTGCCGGGCAAAAGATTCCCAATCAATATACGGAATAACCTTTTCTAAAGGATAATCGTCCAGCACAATGAGATCCTTTTGTTTCGGCTCCGGCGGACGGCACTGATTCCAATCGATTCGTACTTTATTTGCCCGTGCCTCTTCCAGAGAAAGGCGCTTCCGGCTGATGATTTTCTTGTGCCGGATCCGGGCGGATTCATAGTTTTGATCAAGCTTTTCCAAAAAATGCGGCCGTTCCTGCTCTGACAGCAATGCCCGTACAACCGTCACAGCATGAGCTGCATCTGGAACATAGACGACCGGGCCGGAGTATTCCGGGACAATCCGAAGTGCAGTATGCGCGAGACTCGTTGCAGCTCCGCCGATGAGCAGGGGAATCTGGATCCCGCGTTTTTCCATTTCCCTGGCCACGGTGATCATTTCATCTAACGAAGGACTGACAAGCCCGGAAAGCCCGATCATCAAAACATTTTCATGGAGTGCCGTTTCGATGATATGTTCAGCCGGAATCATGACGCCGAGATCGAGAATCCGGTAGCCGGAACAGCCGAGCACCGTTGCCACGATATTTTTACCAATATCATGCACATCGCCTTTGACTGTTGCCAACAGGAGCAGTCCCTTTCCGTCCGCGGGACGGTGCGCCAACGATTCGAGTATGGCGACCGCAGTTTTCATCACCCATGCGCTCCGGATCACCTGCGGTAAAAATAATGTCCCCTTTTCAAAACGTTCCCCGACAACCGCCATTGCCGGAAGCAGCATTGTTTCAACAAGATCAAGAGGATTTTCGTACGCGAAAGTAGCTGCCCGGATATCAGATTCCAGAGAATCATCATTTCCATGAATCACCGCATTCCGGATCCGTTCCTCTATGGGGACAGACCTCGATATTTCATTATGTTGTAAAGAGATAGTCTCTATGGGGTCAGACCTCGATCCCATTTCTACGAGTCGATCGGCTGCGTGCGGATCACGGCACAGGATCAAATCCTCACACACATCACGAAGAGCCGGATCCAGCGAATCATAAGGGACAGCCGGATTCACAATCGCCATGGTCATACCGGCCGGAACTGCATGCTGCAAAAACACGCTGTGTAGTGCGGCACGGATCTGATTTTTTCCCCGGAAACTGAACGATAAATTGGAAATACCCCCCACGAGGTGCGTTTCCGGACAATGCTCGTGAATCCATTGACAGGCACTGATCACATCCACCGCGCTCGAATCATGTTTGGGAATCCCGGTACCAAGGGCCAGCACCCCCGGATCAAAAACGACATCAGCGACAGGAAAACCGGATTCCTGAATCAAATGGTACGCACGCGCTGCAATTGCAATTTTCCGATCATAGCCTACAGCCTGCCCGGATTCGTCACAGAGCATCACCACAACCATTGCCCCATACCGATGTACCAACTGAAGCCGCCGCACAAATTCCGTATCTCCGTCTTTTAAACTGATCGAGTTGACCAGAGATTTTCCGGGCAAAATTTTAAGTGCGGATTCGATGACAGACCAATGAGAACTGTCCACCATAACCGGTGCTTTTGCGAATGCCGGATCCGACTGTGCGAGGCAGAGAAACCGGGTCATTGCGGGTTCCGGCTCGATGAGCGAATCGTCCATGCACACATCGAGCATGGCTGCCCCCTGTTCCAATTGCTTCCGGCCGAAAGCAATAGCCTCCGGATATTTTTCCTCACGGATTAACCGGAGAAATTGTTTGGAGCCGGCCACATTGGTCCGTTCGCCAATGTTCACAAAACCGGCATCCAGAGGAAGAGCCTCCCAGCCGGAAAGTGCATGAGGTCTGTCCCCTTTTTTTGATCGGGGCTGGTAATGGGCGGCTTTGCGCGCAAGCAGGGCAATGTGATCCGGAGTCGTCCCGCAACAGCCCCCGACAATATTGACCAAAGTCTCACGCATATATCCTTCCAGACTATTTGCAAAAGACTCCGGACTTTCATCGTAGGCTCCCAGCTGATTGGGTAAACCGGCATTCGGGTGCACACTGATCAAACAAGGCGCAGTTTTGGATATTATTTTAATAAAAGGTTTTAAATACTCTGGACCAAACGAGCAATTCAAGCCGACTGCCCATGGATCCGCGTGTAAAATCGACACAAGAAAAGCTTCAAGTGTTTGTCCGGCAAGGAGCCGGTCCGAGGCAGCCGAGGCAATGGTTGCAGAAAGCATCACCGGAACCTTTATTCCGCGTTCTTCTTGGATCCGGGCTAGTGCAGCAATAGCGGCTTTTGCATTTAATGTGTCAAAAATCGTTTCAACCAAAAATATATCCGCACCGCCGTCCAACAATCCGCGGGCATTATCATAATAAGCTAACTCCAATGTATCAAATGAAATGGATCTCGCGCCCGGATCTCCCATATCCGGTGAAATACTCGTACTTTTTGCAGTAGGTCCCATGCTTCCGGCCACAAACCGGGGACGATCCGGCGAAGAAAAGCGATCCGCCGCATCTCTAGCCAGATGTGCAGCAGCGTAACTAATCTCGTAGGCATACGTCTCAAGCCCATAATCAGCCAGAGAAACTGCATTCGCATTAAAGCTGCACGTTTTTGTAAGATCAGCACCGGCCTTGAGATAACGTTCATGGATATTCGTTATAGAATCCGGATTGCTCAAACAGAGCACTTCAGCACAGCCAGAAAGCTGCCTACTCCAACCGGCAAACCGGGTACCGCGGTAGGCTTTTTCGTCAAAATGGAGCTGTTGAATGAGGGATCCCATTGCCCCATCAATTACGAGAATCCGCTCCGATGCAATGTTATCAAGATAATACATGGAAATAGATTAGCACACAATACAAAAAAAGAGGAGCCGTGGCCCCTCTTTTTGTTAACCGCGCTTTTCTTCACCGAGAGAAAGGTTCATTGACACCAGATGATTGGTCAGATCTTTTGAAAATCTCCTATTCCGTTCCGGGTCAATAGCTTCATTCCGCTGAACACCAAGCTGGCTGTTTCTATTCTGTGGCAGAACAGATGCCGGGACAGGATCGTTGTTCCTGTCCGGTGGAGCATTGAGTACTTCAAACTCCGGCAGTCAATTGGATTTTTTCTGCTGGGAGAAGAGCCAATCTAAAATATGCTGGCCGGGGATATCCAACGGATTTTGATCAACAATGTACTGATCTGATGTTGTGGGAATGTTTTGGAGAGTCGGCACCCAGACCCAGTGCGGCTGATTCCATGTGTCAACATCCCGAACGGTCGGATAATGAGTCCGCCGGATATTGGCGTTGATTGAGCGCATCGTTTTGTAGGTGGCTTCAGTACCTTCAAGTGAATCCCCGGCAATATTCAACTGCCAGATCGGAATATTTTTGATAGGTTCTAATACTGTAGGATCATCATACGAATCTCCGGAAGGCGCGGTAATTGCAGCCGCAAAAAGATCCGGATATTCCCGGAGCATGGTCCATGTACCGCGTCCGCCCATTGAATCGCCGGCTAGGTACACACGGCTCTCGTCAATGTTAGCTGTCGCCAGAATCTGATCGATAAGAGCTTTAACTTTTTGCCGGCCGGCATCATCAGTCCAACCCGGAATCGGAGATTGCGGCAGCAGGATATAAGCCGGACGAGCTGCTTGACTCTCCGGTGTTATCCATGCAACGCCTTCCTCATTCGCTCTGAGCAGATTCTGATTCTGTATTCCAAACGGTGTGGTACGCTCTCCGCTTCCATGAAGCCATACCACTAACGGCAATTTTCCGGTAACATTTTTTGGTGTATAGCATTGATAGTAAAGTCCATCGTATACCCCAGCATCAAATTCTTCCACCAATGGATTAATTTCTCCGCGTTTTACGAACTTTCCTGCCTTAATAACTTGACCGGAAGCAAGGGTAAACGGTGATTTCTGATTCAATTGATATTGAAGATCGAGCAAATAGTTATACTGACCGGCTGAACCGGCGAGCTTAACATAGGCCATGGTACTCGCTCCGGCAACTCCCGGAAATGCAGAAGCATCATCGCCCGCGGCTACCCGCTGTTTGCCGTATTCCAATTTGATAATAATATAGCGTCCGTACGCGGCCGGCTTCAGCTCATTCCACCGGTTACTTTCGCTGACAAAAACATCAGTGATCTGACGCGCTCCTTCGTAGATCACGTTAATTCCATCCGCACCGTCCACCGCTTCAGTGAAGCCGGGGAGTACATTCTTTGTCCATACCGAAAAAGTACTTTTACTAACACTGCCTCCGCTCACAGGCACAGGAGAATCGATAATGATCGTTGTTGTGTCCTGTCCATAACCAAAGACCTCATTAACAAGGTCAAAATAGAAGGTCGGATCAGCCGCTGCAACAGTACCGACAATCCCAAATGACATCGCAGCCAGCAAAACCGCTACTTTTGAGAAACGTGATTTCATAGAAACTCCTTGAAAGTGAAATATAACATTACCCATCAAATTCAGTATAGAGGTACTTAAGAATTAGTCAAATATTTTTTCGTATTTTGCTGGAGCATCTGTGTATCCGGTTAGATGTGGATAGCTGACCCCTGGCAGTAAAGTTGGGGCCGGTTTGTTATAATGCCGGCACAGCCCATATCGAGCACCCGCCGCGCCCGATCCGTATCATCCACTGTCCACGGAACTATAGGCCGGGCAATGCGGATAGGAAAGAGAAAATTCACCTGTGTATGCACCGGCTTGAGGTAATCGCAGCCGGAAAGAACAGCGCCAAACCCATAACGGAGAAACTGCGGTACTTCTGTGTCTGCACTCCAAATGACGGCAGTCGGCACTGTTGGACACAGACGTTTGAATGCGATAAGCGCGATGGGATTAAAAGAAGAAATCGTTACTGCCTGCAACACCTTGTCCCCAAACGCATTCAGTGTATCGGCTACGAGTTTTGGGAGGGGATCATCCTTTGTTTTCCGGGTTTTCAGCTCAATATCAATGTACATAGCCGGGCAAAATTCTTCCAGCACTTCCTGTAGAAGCGGCGGAGACTCATTGCAGAAAAGAGAATCAAAAAAAGATCCTACATCAATGTTCCGGATTTCTTCGAGTGTAAGAGCTGCAAGGACCCGAGGATCAGATGCTGTCCGCTGAAATGTATCGTCATGGGCAACGACCAGTTCTCCGGATGCACACACATGAACATCTAATTCTATACCAGGACTACCAATAGAGCGCGCTTTTTTGAATGAGGCAAAGGTATTTTCCGGTGCAAGACTTGAACAGCCCCGGTGTGCAAAAACTAAGGGCCGGCTGCGATCCGGCAGAAGGGGAGTCATGATCGTTTCAGCTTTGCTTTGAGTGATTCCAGAGCTGATTGGGCAAAGGAGTTTTTTTCCTGTTCCGCGAATTGCCGGTCCATCGCAGCTTTTTCCTCATCACCCGGCAAATATCCCGCAGCCATAATCAGTTCCTGTTCCAACAGATCCGGATCCACACTCCGTTCACGAGCCGCAATTCCGGCTGCACTATGCTGCACATCTTCAATTTCTTTTTTTAATGCGGCACATTCTGAGGTGAGTATTTCCAGTTGAGCTTTGATGTTATCAGTCTCAGACTCGGCTTGTTTCTGCAATGATTCTTTACCGGCACTCCGGGCAAGCTCGACCCGATTCTGCCATTTTGCGAGTTCTTCCCGCAATTCCAGTATTTTTTTTTCAGTTAATTTACGTGTTAAAAGTAATGCAAAGAGCTGATCCTTTACCTCGCCGGTATTTCGTAATATTTCCATTATCGTTCCTTATTTTTCAGATCTGTCTATTTTCTACCGGAATTTCCGGATTGTCAAATATATCAAGCCCTTTTGCAAAAAAAAATGCCCCCGGTTATACACCGGAGGCACCCGCTAACCGGAATTAACCGGTTCGCATGAAATTAATTAGAAGCTTCTTACTACTTCTAAGAACTTCGCGGCAGGAATCTTTTCAGTCAAGTAGTTATCAGTACTGTTTCCAGTATAAGTTGTGTTAGCAGTCGCACTTTGTAGGACTAGAGTAGCCTGAAGCGCTGTTGCAGTGTCACCAGGAGCTACATACTGGTAAGCGGTACCTGCAGTTGTTACTACCGTTGAGCGCAATGCTGATCCCTCAGTAGTAGTTAAGGTGTGGGAAACCGTGGAGGCATTCGTTACGATAGAGTAAACACCGGCGGAACCTGTATCTTCGAATACTTCAACAAGAAATTTAGCGTTATTCGCACCTGAAGTCACAGCTGTAACACTGTCATTCATCTTCACCGGATATGCGACAGTACCAGTTCCGCCAGCGTTGGAGTACACCACTGAACCATCAGAGAATTTTGTGATACGGACAATATCATCGGCAGTAGAGGAGTTAATCGTAATTGCGCCACTACCACTGGATGTTTTTATTGTAGCGGCAGGAAGAACTTCAACTGCCCATTTTTCAGTTGAGGCAATACCGGTGATCTCTTTTGATCCGTTAAGAGCGGTTGTAAGCGCTACCGGTTCATCACCGATTCCTGTAGCACCAGCATTCAGGTATTTTACTGCGTCCGTGCCGACTTTGGTGAGCCGTACCACCTCGCCTACCGCAGCTGTTATAGCAATTCCATATCCAGATACAGTAACATCTTTAGCGGCTACTGCATCAGCACCAGTGTACCATCCGTCTGCCAGCGCCAAAGCATCGGTTTTAACACCATTTGTATCAAAACCTGTTGACCCATCGACTGCAGTTTTATCAGTACCGGCTACAGTGATCGAGATTGCAGTAGCGGTTGAAGTGCTGACTGTGGTAGCTGCGGTCAATGGTATCCCTCCAAGTGTGATCTTGGTCAGCTCAAGACCATCGACAGGAGATGTTCCATCAACAGTAAAATTCGTTCCGGTAATAGTCAAGACGCCCGTTCCTACATCGTAGGCGGCACTCGTAACGGTGGGTTTATTATCGTCACCGCCACCCTTTTCTTCCGGACAACCAGTCAATCCAAATGTCAGCGCAAGTGCCAACAATCCGACAAAAGCCAATGTAGTGTTCTTTTTCATAAAAGAACCTCCTCTAAAAGATACGTGTGAATTAAAGTCAAGCGCAACGGTCCTATTAACCGCTACGCTTGCTTTTCACAGGAGTGTGAAGT
>BOBG01000049.1 GCA_026002265.1 Spirochaetia bacterium | reverse complement strand
CCCTTTCACGTCCAGCATGCGCTCACAGTCGAGGGGATTATGCGCTGGTATGCCTGCGATTTAGGCTACACAGAGGAAGCTGATTTTTGGGGGATCGTGGGCTTGCTGCATGACATTGATTTTGAGCAATTCCCGGACCAGCATTGTCTTAAAGCGCCGGAATTACTACAAGGCGCCGGAGCGGATCTCATCCATGCTGTGTGTAGTCATGGCTACGAGCTGACAGTTGATATAAAACCGGAACATAAAATGGAGAAGGTTTTGTACGCGGCTGATGAACTTTCCGGCCTGATTTGGGCTACCGCGATTATGCGCCCGTCACGAAGTGTTCAGGATTTGGAACTCAAGTCTGTTAAAAAAAAATTCAAGACATTGAATTTCGCGGCCGGCTGTTCGCGGACAGTTATCGAAAAAGGTACGTCAATGCTTGAATGGGATCTGGATACCTTGATCCAGCAAACGATCCTCGCGATGCGTTCATGTGAGTCTGCAATCAACACTACGATGCAACAACTCACATTAGCTTGACGGATTGTCCATAGTGCATTATCCTAAGTCAATTCTCATCATGGATACTGTTTTAGCGGCGGTAGTTATGCCTTTTTATCGTAATGGTTTGCGATTTTTTTGTACTCGCTGTTCTTGTTGTTGCCGCGGTGAAAGCGGTTTTGTCTTTTTGTCACAGGCGGATCTTGCCGCTTTATGTGCCGCGACTGGATTGCATGAGAACGAATTCATAGCACGGTACTGCCGGTGGGTTACAGAAAATGTGAGTGAGGGACGGCTTTCATTAAAAGAAACCGAATCATTTGACTGTATATTGTGGAGTGACGGCTGTTCAGTGTATGCCTCACGGCCCCTTCAATGCCGGGCCTTTCCATTTTGGCCGTCTATTCTAGCATCTGCTGAAAGTTGGGAGTCTATGGCATCAGAATGTCCGGGTATAGGAAGGGGTCAGGTACATACAGCATCAACAATTGAATCGTGGCTCCAGCAACAGCGTAGTGAATCCTCCTTGTATAGGAACCGGTAGATGAAGATACACTTTTGGGGAGTTCGCGGATCCCTGCCGGCGCCGCTAACCGCAGAACGGGTTCAAGCTAAAATCACCGCGGTACTGGACCGGATTCAAAGTACTGATCTCAAAAATGCGGACACCAAACGCCGGTTTCTTGAACGTCTACCGGACTGGATTTTCGGGACAACCGGCGCGAATACATCCTGCGTCAGTGTTTCATTTCCGGAGGAGCCGAACTCACTTGTTGTGTTTGATTCCGGCTCCGGAATCCGGGAATTGGGTGCAACGATTCAAGTTCCCCACTATCATCTTTTCTTTTCCCATTTTCACTGGGATCATCTCATGGGTTTTCCTTTTTTCGGTCCGGCTTATAATCCGCATGTTCATCTGGATCTCTATTCTCCTGAAGTTGAAGTGTCTGCAATTCTCAGCGCGCAGATGATCTATCCATTTTTCCCGACTCCTATGGAAGCGATGGGTGGGATCCGGAGCTTTCACCATCTGTCAGGCGATGTCACTATTGGTCCGGCTACTATTTCTTTTAAACAGGTAAACCATCCGGGAGTTGCCTACGCATACCGGGTTGATGACGGCGCGCACCGGTTTTTGTATATGACAGATATTGAATTATCTACTGACGATTTTGCTAACACAGAAGAAAATAAAAAATTTTTCAGTAATATCGATGTAGCGGTAATAGATTCTCAGTACACGTTGGATGAAGCTTTGCTCAAAGCTCATTGGGGTCATAGCTCATTTGGTCTCGTGGTCGATTTTGCTGACCGGTGGGATATTAAACAGGTGATTCTCTTTCACCACGATCCGATGTACAGCGATGAAAAACTCGCTCAGAATCTCCGCTCGGCTGAACTATACCGGGATCTTTTGAACCGTAAAAAAATGATATTGAATCTTGCAATTGAAGGTATGGAGATCATTTTGTGAAAACAAAATGGTTCCGGATTCTGAGTGCGCTCCTCGTTCTTGTGGTGGCGGCAGCGGCCGGAACTTACATTATTCTTGTCGAAGGGAACAAACCCACGAGCGCTGAACATCCGCATTTTTTTGAAGTACGCCGCGGTCAAAGCGCCCGTTCAGTAGGGGACAATCTTTTTGAAGCGGGAGTCATCCGGAATCGTTATGTATGGTACATTCTGTGTAGAGTAAATCCGGAAACGATCAAAGCCGGTTCATATCAGATTCCTCCGTTTTTAACACAACGCGAAATTCACCAGCTTCTCACGAAAGGACAGCAATTCAAGATCACGATTCCCGAAGGATCAACACTCAAAAAAGTTGCCCGCATTCTTTCTGAAGCCGGAATTTGTGAAGAAGATTCTTTTTTAACTGCAACAACCGATCCGAATATTCTCTCCCAGTATCATATTATAGGACCGACAGTTGAAGGTTTTTTGTACCCGGATACCTATTTTTTTCCTGCGCCTTTTCCGCCGGATCTTGTGATCACCGTGATGCTTGATACCTTTATCAACCGGTTACAGGACATTCAATCTGAGGAGTATTCACCCGCAGAAATCTACCAAAAAGTGATCATCGCTTCGATTGTAGAACGGGAGTGTCGGGTTCCGGAAGAAGCACCGCTGATCGCTGGAGTTCTCTACAACCGGTTGAACATCAATATGCGTTTACAAGTTGATGCTACAATTGAATATATTATCACAGAAATTCAGGGATTGCCTCATCCGGAGCGCATTACCTATGCGAATTTACGGATCGATAATCCTTACAATACCTACCAACATACCGGACTTCCGCCCGGACCAATCGGGGCGCCAGGGGCAGTTGCCCTCAATGCTGCCTTTTATCCGGAAAATCATATTTACCTTTTTTACCGTCTTCTCGATCCATCATCTGGCCGTCACCAATTCTCTCGTAATTTTGATGAACACCGTACGACTAGAAACTAAAATCACATTTAAAAATAGAGTGTCCGCGAGTCTTCATTGATTAACGCGGATTATAAAATGATCAAGAATTGTATAAAAATTAAGCGTATTATTTTTAAATAAGATACGGTATTTTTTGAAAACATATACGGAAGAAGAATAATGTAATCTATATACAAATATTTTTTTCTCTATACTATTTACTGGACTTTGTATCGGTATCGCTATAAAATCATTGGTCAAGATTAATAAAATGATCGATAGTGTTGCCGGTCAAACTAATCTCTTGGCAATGAATGCGGCTATTGGGCTGCCCATGCCAAGGAACAAGTAATAGATATTATTGATCGCACAGAACAAGTAACAGACGCTTCTAATTCAACATACACCGGTGTTGAGCAAATCGGCGAGGAAATTATTCAGATTGCCGTAAAGCCGTCTATTGTTATTCATATCAATGAATTGGAAAGAAATGGCTCGGCACCCTTCGACTGTGCTCAGGGTAAAGATTCACCGACCGCTTTTTGATAAAGAAGGCCGTCAAGTGCGCTCATATTCTGCTGGTTCTTATTGCATTGCAGTCAAAGTTGTTGACAATGATGGCTTGGAAGATATAGAATTTATCCGGCTCAAAGTCAACGGTGCAGTGAAACGTACCGGCTAATTGTATCTAAATTTAAAAAATGGGGTAACTATTCAGCCTGATCCACTTAAATTTACAAAATTTGTTTATAGCAATAATATGACTATCATACAGAAAGAAGGAGGAAATATTTGTATGAAAAGTTTAAAGATGCAGTTTTTTCTGTTTTTTACTGGATTAGCATTTCTTATTGCTTTCGGTGCAGGAATGGTTATGTATATTCAATACAATAACTATATCAAAGAGACTTATAAAGATACACTGACGCGTGTTGCTACTCTGGTAGAAAAACAATTTCCAGTTTTACATGATCCGGATTACATTGTACAGGAAGGAGCACTACAGTCTGATGATTTTTTTGTAATAAACAAAGCACTTTCAGAAATTGCAGAAACATTTGATATTGCTTATATTTATTACCTGCAAAAAGTTCAGGATAAATACCGTTTTATTGCATCTTCAGTGTTTACCGGGGATACGACTGGTTTTCTGGAATTTTATGATATTGCTCCCGCAGATGAAGCCGTGCTTAACAGTACGAAAGCTCTGTCTATAGCGGAAGAACCCTATACTGATCAATGGGGGACTTTTATATCAGCATTCCTCCCCATTGTCAAAGACGGTAAAATCATCGGTATTTTGGGAGTGGATTATGAACTGTCTTTCACAAGAAATCTTGAATATGAAGCGCTTATTACCTTTGTTATGTCTCTAGTAGTGGCATTAGTTGGCGCCGGAATTGCTGCATTTTATATCGCTTCTTCCATCACAAAACCTATTTTGGAAAGTGAACATATCGCAGAGTCTCTTTCAAATATGGATTTTGATGTTAATATTAACAAATTCCGACAGGATGAAATCGGAATTATGCAACGCGCTTTGTTGAAAATACGTGATAATCTAAAACAAAACATCGAAGCATTACATATTCATCTTGAAAAATTAACCAGTACCAGTGAAAGTCTTAATGCAACTATAAAAGATTCCGCCGGCGATTTGCAGCTTATAGCCGGCACAATGAATTCTATTCAGGATAAGGCAAACACTCAGGTTAAATCTGCTGATCAGACTGCATCTGTCATTGACGGTATTACGCAAAATATCGGTATATTGAATAATGCAGTACAGAATCAATCTGCAAATATTACGGAATCTTCAGCAGCCATCGAACAAATGGTGGCAAATATTGCGTCTATACGTAATGTAGCCGCTGATACTGGAAAAATAACCGGTACATTGCTCATATCTTCAGAAAGCGGACGGAAAACGTTGACTAAACTTGTTAAAGAATTACAGAAGATTCATGAACGCGCTGATATTTTGGAAAATAATAATGCAACTATTGCAAATATTGCAGCGCAAACTAATATCTTAGCGATGAATGCAGCCATTGAAGCTGCACATGCGGGAGAAGCTGGAAAAGGTTTTGCAGTAGTTGCCGGAGAGATCCGTAAATTAGCAGAAAGTTCTTCACGGGAATCCAGTGCTATTTCCTCTGAAATAAAGAATATGGATACAGCAATCGATACACTGAGTCTATCTTCAGATGAAACAGTTAAAATTATGGATAATGTTTTTAAAAATATAAGTGATTTATCTTCGTCATTTGGAATTGTTAATACTGCGGTAGATGAGCAAGCAGTCGGCGGTACTCAGATTCTTGTAGCTTTAAAGGGAATACAAGAAACGACCGCACAAGTACGGGACGGAGCTGCATCTATATATCAAGAAAGTGATTTAATCCGGCAGGAGATAGAAAAATTGGTAGCTACTGCACAAGAGTTGACAAAAGGAGTTCAGGAAGTACGTGTTGCCAGCGCTCATATTACAAAATCGTTAGAAAGTGCGAAAGTTAGCGTCATCAACTAAGATATTAATAGCCGGTGATCATAGATCATTTACGGCTCTTTAAGAATTAAAAAGGAATAAAAAATAAATTGAAAATCAAACGCATTTTTTTTAAGAATCAAACGCATCTTTTTTAGAAAATATATGGATAAAAAAACGATGTCAGTAAATAAAATTATCCTTGGCGATAATCTTAAAATTCTAAAAACTTTGGAATCAGAGTCGATTGATCTTATGTATCTCGATCCGCCGTTTTTTAGTAACCGGAATTATGAGGTTATGTGGGGAGATGCAGGCGAAGTTTGTAGTTTTAAAGATAGGTGGGAAGAAGGAATTGACCATTATATCGGGTGGTTAAAAGAACGGATAAAAGAAATGTACCGGCTCTTGAAGCCGACTGGATCTCTTTTTCTACACTGCGACTGGCATGCAAGCCATTATATTAAAGTTGATATTTTAGATAAATTATTTGGAATGAATAAATTCCGGAATGAAATTATTTGGTGTTACACTGGACCCGGCTCTCCGAATATGCGGCAATTTAACCGGAAACATGACAGTATTTTTTGGTACTCAAAGGGAAATGAATGGGTTTTTAACCGGAATGATATTATTATTCCTTATAAAGATGGTTCGCCTCACCACGGCGGTTTTATTGAAAAAACAGGAAAACGGTTGAATCCTCATGAATATCAAAAAGGAAAAGTGCCGGAAACATGGTGGGTTGATATTGCACTTGCAATCCGGAGCAGTAAAGAGCGCATCGGCTATCCTACGCAAAAACCGGAAAAATTGCTTGAAAGAATTATCCAGTGCGCTAGTAATGAAGGGGATACTGTGTTAGATCCTTTTGTGGGTAGTGGTACAACTATTGCTGTTGCGGAAAGATTAAACCGGCATTGGATTGGTATTGATCAATCTGCGATGGCTGTTAAAATTACTAAACTTCGATTGCAGAAACAGAATGTCTGCGGGTATACGCTGATTAATATAGATGATACATATTAAACGGGTATTTTTTGAAAATAAAGGCTTTATTAGAACCGCCCCTGCTGAGAGTACAGGAAGGGGTGCCGGAAAGCCCTCTTTTTTTTTCATGGGGAAAGCTCTATACTACTAGAACTGGGGAGAAAATCGTGAAAAAATTTTTATTACTCTCTTTGTTGATCGCTCAAGCAGTGCTGATGTGGGGACAATCAGGTAGAAATTCGAGCGCATTGGGAGATGATAATCCGGATTGGTCGAAAATAATGTTTGAGCTGAGTCCTCCAGCGGTGTCAGCTGCTCTGGAACGTGATCCCGTTACAAAAAATGAGGAGACAGCTCCTCCGTCCGTACCGCAGGTTCCGGAACGTGATTTTATCACAAGAAATGAAGGAGCTAATATTGTCATCGTTAGATACCGGGGAACTGCAAAAGAGTTGAATATAAACTCAACAATTAACGGACGTACTGTTGTGGGCATTGACTATGCGGCATTTGCAGATATGCAGATCAATCGGATTAATATTCCCTCCACGGTTGAATTTATCGGTGAGAGTGCCTTTGCCAATAACCAGTTGACCAGTCTTGTTATCCCTTTAAGTGTTAAAAGAATCGGCGACAGCGCCTTTTCCGGCAATCAGTTACAGAGAATCACGATTCCGGAATCAATGAGTATAATCGCGGACGGAGTCTTTTCTGATAACCGGTTAACCGAAGTTAATCTTCCGCGGACTGTGACAACAATCGGCGCGGGTGCCTTCGCAAATAATTTATTAAAACTAGTGCATATCCCTTCCGGAGTAAGTTCTGTTGGGGAACGGGCCTTTCACAATAATCAATTAACAGCCGCCACGTTTGAGTCCGGAATTACATCCATCGGAGCCGGTGCCTTTTTAAATAATGCAATCGCTACAGTTGACATTCCGGATACTCTTGGGCTTGCTGCACTCGATGCGTTTGACAGGGGAACCGCGGTCAATTTTTTATCAAAATAATAATATTTTATTTTTTAAAGGGGAATCTAATGGGGCAGACTGATTTTTATTCCGATTCTAGTTAGCGTTCTTTCAGTTGCTCCAACCGGAGACCTTCGCTCAGCCGGAATGTAGATTCCGCAGCAGCTTCATTTTCTGCTTTGATCGCATCGTAAACTTCTTGCCGGTATACTTTTACGATTTTTGGAGCTTCGACGCCGATCCGGACCTGATCGCCCCGTACTTCAACTATCACGAGGGAAATATCATCGCCGATCATGATTTTTTCGTTAGCTTTCCGGGACAAAATTAGCATGACAATGCCGCCAGCTCTTCTAAAATATTGTGTCTGGTTTTCCACTGGGGGCCGCTGAGCACAACTTGTTTTCCGGTATGAGTTTCTTGATTAATAATTAAGGGTCCCTGTAAATTGGCCGTCACACTGTTACCGTTAGCCGAAATCGTAACTACTGCCAGTACAAGGGCTTTTTCCGGAATTGAAATACCAATATCTTCCAATTCTTCGTTATTAATATGCGCCTCATAATCCGGCCGGAATAGAAAAGGATTTATGACAAGAAATGCAAGTTCCGCCGTGTCAAGGGATTGCAACCAATAAAACGGCGGTGTATCCGCGTCCAAAAGAACATAATTTTTGTACGATTCAAAACCTACAAGCCCTTGGGGAAAATTTACCCGTTGATGATCGTCAACTTCAATCAACCCAAAGGCTTTGGTACCAATGTTCACCGGAGAAAATCCAGCAGTGTCTGAGGAACGATTTTTGCAGCCGTCTGCAAGGTCGCTTTGTAAGCAAAATCCATCATGCCGAGGTCAACTGCCGCGGTCGACATATCCAAACCGGCCTCCCGGTCAAGAGCTCCAGTCACTTGAGGAATTTCCGTGTTGAGCCGCTGCCATGCATATTCCGCCCGCTCGGTCCGGCTCCCCAGATCCACCAGCCGGGTCTGAATATTATTCAGGGCCATATCGA
This sequence comes from Spirochaetia bacterium, assembly GCA_026002265.1. Lineage (GTDB taxonomy): Bacteria > Spirochaetota > Spirochaetia > Treponematales > Breznakiellaceae > BOBG01. The sequence continues at coordinate 6,522 of BOBG01000049.1, read as the reverse complement.
TTCCATTAATTCCCTGACCGCCCACAAAAGACGAATCGCCCCGGAACAGAGCATCGCGGAGCTGAATCACCATGTCGAATGCAGATCCTCCGGATACCCGAGCCGCTGGATTCCAATTCGGCGCGCCGGAATCAGCATTAGGAATGATCAAACCAAGATCCTGCAAAACAGATGAACCGGCTGCATCTTCAAGACGAATCAGGTGCGGAGTCGTTCCCTGCAAGAAAATTCCATGGGAAACCGGATCCAAAAAGGCCTTCACCGGTGCCGGTGAATCGTTAATTTTGGCGATAACCGAGCCGACTGTATCGCCGGGCCGGACGCTAATCTCTTCACCATCTACAAAAAAAGATCCGTTGGCAGTCACCCGGAACGAGGAAGCGTCAACCGGAGAGAGAATTTGCATCTGCTCCGCCCAAAAAGCCTCGCCACCGCTGATATCAAGATTTATATAGGTTCCATCTGCAATTTCGGTCCGCCTGGACGCGCCTGCCCCCCGGTATTCAACCCTCACAACCATATTTTCACCGCCGACGCCTGTCCCTTCAACAAGCCGGAACGGCTCTGTCTGTCCCTTATCTCCCCCAAAAAGCTGCGTTCCATCCGGACCCCGTGCATTGCCGGCCGCGGTTAATTCCTTCAAAAGTTCATTTACTTCAACAGCCATGTAACGCATGTCTTCCGGCGTATAAACACCGTTGGCACCAGTTACTGCGATTTCCCGAATCCGCTGTAACACATCCGTGGTGTGCTGCATATATGCGTCAGTTTGAATCAGATGCTCATGTGCATACAGTGTATTATTTTCAAACCGGTTGAGGCGTGCAAGATAGGAATCGTAGCGGACCGCATGAGATGCCGCGAGTGGTGCATCGCGTAGGTTCTGCACTTTTGAATGTCCGGCGATTTGAGATTGAATCCGGGCAAGACCCTCTTCCTGCCGGCGCAGCCGGTATTGCATATCATCACTCGGCATATTTGTCGCGATTCTAAACATATAATCTCCTTCGATCTTTTCGGCATATTCCGGCGGATCCTGTTTACTTTTCTCGATTCATAGTAACATTCCGGATGCCTTTTTTCAAGTATAGCTAAGTCAGCTATCCAAGGCTAAAGACTTGGGTTCGAGGCAATTTTCCTACTAAAAAATTATTTTGATAGAGGTAAAAATATGATTATCGGCATTGATATTGGTTCAACGATTACAAAAGCAGTTTCTGTCGAGGCAGGTGTCGTGACGCGGCAGGTTAAAACAAAAGCAATGGATGCAGTGACATCCGCTGCCGGTGCATTCGGAAAAATGTTAATCGAAAATAATATCGGCATGAAAGATATTGAGCGAATCATGATCACTGGCGCTGGTGCCGGGAAAATTCCGGACACGCTGTTTGGAATCTCCACAGAAAATGTCGGCGAAATAACAGCTATCGGTATTGGGGGAATATTCCTTTCCGGCCGGGAAAATATTATTATAAGTAATGTCGGGACAGGAACTGCAATTATCGAGGCACACCGGAATAAAATTGTTCATATCGGCGGATCCGGTGTCGGCGGCGGAACCATTTTAGGGTTGTCAAAAAAACTCCTTGGTATGTCAAATTTCAATGAAATCATGGCGCTTGCAGAATCCGGAAATTTGGCAACAGTTGATCTCCTCCTCGGCGATATTATGAACAGCGATCTCTCTTTTTTGAATAAAGAATCAACCGCGTCAAATTTTGCCAAAATGCTCGATTCGGCTGCACTTGCCGATATTGCCCTCGGTATTGTCAATATGGTATATCAAGTGATTGGAATGTTGTCAGTTTTTGCTGCCCGGAGCCGGAATATTGACACTGTTATCGTCACCGGAAATGGAGGCAACAATCCTATCGGAGTCCGGATCCTACAGATCATATCAGAAATGTACGCAATTAAATTTTGCCACCCGGATTCTGCGGAATACACCACAGCGATTGGCGCCGGATTGTCTGGCCGGAATGTCCAAGATATATTTTTGTAATTATATATATTGAAAATAGATACCGGAGGTCTGTCCCCAAAATTTAAAAAAATTCCGGAAAACTGAATCAAAACTACAGCTTCATCCCGTACTTTAATTGATCGCGCAAAGCGATCAAGGAGGAAGCTATGGCACGTCCAGACCGTGGGGATACAAGCAAGGGAAAAACCTATCATGTTGCTTCGGAGATCAACCGGAAAGCCTTTGATCTACAGGATAATGAAGACAAGGAGATGTTTTTAAAAGTGATCGAGGAAGCAAAAACCAAGAAACATTACAAATTCGAACTTCACAATTTTTGCATCATGGACAATCATTTTCACTTTTTGATCACACCGGAATTGAGACAAAGTCTTTCAGTAATAATGAAATGGATCAAAATGGTTCTCGCTATTCGGTGGAATCATAAATATGGGAAAACGGGTCACTTATGGGGAGATCGATTCTTTTCACGGGAAATTATAGACGATGAAGACTTCATAACAGTTTATAATTATATTGATCAGAACCCGGTAAAAGCAGGTATTGTGGAAAAGCCGGAAGACTGGCTGTGGGGTGGATTGCATCACCACCAAGCCGGGATTACCCGGATCGTAAAACCCGCGCCGGAGTGGGTGCTGGAACGGCTACCGATACACCGGCCGGTGGGGACAGACCCCGACCTATTTTCCTGTACGGTAGAGCCGGAGGAGAATTGCATTGGTGAGGCGAACCGAGCGTTCCAAAGAACGGATAAACAATGGAATGATCAGAGACAGCGCGCTCCGGAGCCGGCTTCGGTTAATGCCACGGGATAAATGCGCGCTGACAATGTTTGCAGCTTCTTCAATCAGCACCGGCACAAAACGAAACGCGATTCCCAGCGCTAATGAAATATCCCGCACCGGAATTCCAAACCGGGAAAAAATTTTCAGGCTTGTTTGAACCGCGTGAAGGCTTTCGTGAAGAGTAGTCACCGCGGTGTAAAGAGAAAGGAGAGTCGCGAGCGCAAAAAACCGGCCGATCAGAGAAAGGGAATGGAGTAACTCTGTTTCTGTCAAAGAAAAACGCCACACCGTGCAGAGAATCCGGCTGTTGTCACCGGCCCATGAAAAAAGCGCTTGAAACAGTACAAGGATTCCGAGAAAAGGTGCAGCCGTGATGAGGGGACGGATCAAACGGCATCCCGGAACCTTGGCCGCAAAAATACCAGCAAGGAGTATGCCGGCGGTACACCCAAAGGTTGCAGCCGGCCATGGTAACATAAGAGCAATAGTTGCACACAACAGCAAAAATCCCAACTTTTTGCCGGGACTGAACCGGTGAAAAACTGAATCACCGGGTTGAAAAGCACCGAACCGGCTCGTATGAAACCATTCGAGTCCGGTTTTTCTGCGAATTTTTGTGATCACTTCTACAGGCACATTCTGGAAATTTTTTGCCTCAGAAAGTGAGAATTCCGGAATTTCCTGATCGGAAAATGCGGCGAGTAATGCTTCTGCGCTGAGCGGAACCGCTGCTAAACCCGCAGCCCGGGCAGCAGCGACGGTCCACGGTAACTCTAAATCCCATGCCGAGTCTCCAAAAACTGATTCCGGAGATCCAAAGGCAAGGAGCCGGCCCCGATCCAAAACTCCGATAAAATCAAAATGTGTGGCAAATTCTATGTCATGAGTCGTGGCGATAATTGTTTGTCCGGTAGCACATTGCGCTTGAATTAAGCGGAGAATCTGAACGCTGCTCCGGCCGTCAAGTGCAGAAGTCGGTTCATCAAGCAGCAAAATCCGGCTTTTCAATGCAAGCGCTCCGGCCAGCGCAACCTTCCGTTTTTCGCCACCGGAGAGTGCGGCAGTGGGCCGGTCCGCAAATTCATCAAAGGGCAGCCCGCACGCTTCCATCGCACTCCGGACACATTCCTTCAGAGCTTCCCCCCGGATTCCCACTCCACGAGGCCCTAAGGCAACATCATCGGCCACATAATATTCACACAATGCCCGTTCCGGCTGTTGAATCGCAAGCGCTGCACCCCGGCGGATCCGGAACAGGGGAACATTTTTGTCAGTTGTTGCCTGAGCATTGACCTGCACCACGCCGGAAGAAGGCAAAAGCAGGGCATTAATATGGTATAAAAAAGTTGATTTTCCGGAACCGCTCGGACCGATAAGCGCGACCGATGAACCGGCCGGAATTGCTACGTTGATGGCGGAGAGTCCGGCTTCACTTTCCGGATAATGGTAGGAGACCTTTGCGAAGGAGACGGAGGGCGCCAGGGGGGTGACGGAAAAGCCGCAGGCTTTGGAGGCAGGGGGGAACGCGTCATTTTTTGTGCCGGAACCGGGTTGATCCCGCCGCGACCGGAATAGCTTCCCCCCTACTTTTGCTATTTCTTCCGGATTTAAAGAATGAATCTCTCGGTCCGGGAATTGTTTCTTGATCAGCCGGATCGTTTTTATCGATTCCGGTATAGAGAATGCCCATTGTTCAAGATCCGGATTCGTAATCAACTGCGCCGGAGTGCCGTCAAAAAGCACCTGACCGCGCTCAAGGACAATGCAGCGCTGGCAGCGGAAGGCCTCCTCAAGACTGTGAGTCGCATGGATAATTGTGGTACCGGCAGAGTTTAGGCGATCAAGGATGTCAAGAAAATCGCTGCGGTGTGCTGGATCGATCATGGAAAGGGCCTCGTCCAAAAGCAGGCAATCACTTTCAAGGGCAAGCACGCCGGCAAGTGCAAGGCGCTGACGTTCACCGCCGGAAAGCTGGTGGGGCGCGCGGTTTTTGAAGGATTCAAGCTGCACCAGTGCAAGTGCATGATCAACCCGCTGCTGGATTTTCTGCTCGTCAAGCTCGAGATTCTGGGGACCAAAGCCAACATCGTCCTCAACAGTAGTACCTACGATTTGATCGTCCGGATTCTGCATGAGTGTACCGGTTATGCGCCGGATCCTTTCGAGATCGGCAGGTTGAGCCGGATCAAAGGACCTACCACTCCGGTCAAAAATCTGCACCGTGCCGGACGGCGGAGTCAGGAGTCCGTTGATACAGGAAAGGAGCGTTGATTTTCCGGATCCGTTGGCGCCGAGAAGCCCAAGATACTCACCCCGGTCAATTTTCATGCAGAGCTTTTGCAAAACCGGGGAATCGCTGCGATCATAGTGAAAGGATAGATTCCGGATATAAACCTTAGTTTCCGTAGGGCTGTCCGGATGCACGCGGGGCATAATCTTTTCCACTGAATAAAGCTAACGTTATAAGGGTGATGAGGTAGGGGAGTATGTTGAAAAATTCCGGCGGAAGAAATTGGAGAGATTTAATGTTGATGATGTTGACCGCAAGGGCCGAGGACGCACCAAAAAGGAATGAAGAGCCGAGAATGCCGAGGGGGAGCCAGCGTCCAAAGGACAGTGCTGCAAGCGCGATGAATCCTTTCCCATTGATCGTGCTGACGGTGAATTGAATATCTTGAGTCAGGACGATACAGCCGCCTGCGAGTCCGGCGAGCGCACCGGAGATTAAAACCGCAATATAACGGATTTTGATGACATTGACGCCAGCCGATGCGAGCGCGTCCGGATGTTCTCCCGCGGCACGGAGCCTCAACCCCGCAGGGCGCCGGTATAAAATGAACCATGTGATGGCGAGAATGATAAGCGCGATCCAGATTGTCGGGTAGATTCTGAGCGGACCGGGCATCATACCGAGTTTGTAATTCATCGTCCGGTCCATCTGAAACAGGAGCTGGGTGAAAAACACCGTGATGCCATTTGCGAGGAGGTTGATTCCGGTACCGGAAACAACTTGATCGGCTTGGAGGGTGATGGACGCAACTGCATGGATAATCGAAAAGATGCATCCGGCCACGGCCGCAAGTACCAACGCAAGAGGAAGAGAAAAGCCGATTTTTGATTCAAGGAGCACATGAGCTGTCGCCGCAGCCATCGCACCGATGGTCATAAGCCCTTCCAGGGCAATGTTTACTACACCGGAACGCTCACAAATAAGCCCGCCAGTTGCAGCTATGAGAATAGGGGCTACGATCATCAATGTTGAAGGCATCATCGTCAAAATTGTGTTAAACATCACCGGTTCCGATACTATTTTGTTAGAAAAAATAGCTTTACGTTTCTTGTCCAAGCAATACACAGAGTCCAAACGAACTCCGAGGGGCTATCTCCCACCACCACCTACACTTAAAGTGTATTTCATTCATACTATAACAGACGAAAAATAGTATAAAATCCCTTCCACTTTTTGTCAAGTATTTCCAAAAACCAGCTACTGTTGAGCAGCCTTTTCCTGATTTTCTAGCCGGTTTCTCAAGAGACTCTGCCTTGCCATATCAAGTGTTTCAACAGTATGTCCCCACCGATTGACACAGCCACCGGTCGGTTGGCATTTTTAACTACTGTAACCTCGATGGAACCACCCGGCTGGACAATGGTAGAGTTAAAATTTCCATCACTACGATCTTTACATTGCCATATACCCCAGGCTGCGGAGCCGGAACCACAGCTTGATTCAAAAATAAGTGTATCTGTGTC